>CAYFPX010000160.1:0-19733 GCA_964344945.1 uncultured Enterobacterales bacterium | reverse complement strand
ACGGCCGCCAGGGCATCCGCGACGCCTACACCACCGGCCGCGGCCGCATCATCATGCGGGCCAAGACCCACCTCGAGGACATCGGCAACGACAAGGAGGCGATCGTCGTCGACGAGCTGCCCTTCCAGGTCAACAAGGCCCGCCTCATCCAGCAGATCGCCAACCTGGTCAAGGACAAGCGCATCGAGGGCATCACCGCCCTGCGCGACGAGTCCGACCGCACGGGCATGCGGGTGGTCGTGGAGCTCCGACGCGACATGATCGCCGAGGTGGTGCTCAACAAGCTCTTCAAGCACACCGACCTGCAGAGCACCTTCGGCACCATCCTGCTGAGCATCGTGCACGGCCAGCCCCGCATCCTGACCCTGCGGGACATGCTCGGCCACTACATCTCGCATCGCCGCGAGGTCATCGCCCGGCGCTGCCGCTACGAGCTCCGGAAGGCCCGGGAGCGGGCCCACATCCTCGAGGGCTACATCATCGCCCTCGACCACATCGACGAGGTCATCCGCGTCATCCGCGCCTCCCCCGACGGCGCCACCGCCCGCGTCGCCCTGATGGACCGCTTCGAGCTCTCCCAGGCCCAGGCCCAGGCCATCCTGGACATGCGGCTCCAGCGCCTGACCGGCCTGGAGCGCGAGAAGATCGAGGCCGAGTACGCCGAGCTGCTCGCCACCATCGAGCGCCTCGAGGCCATCCTCGCCTCCGAGACCCTGCTGATGAAGGTGGTCGAGGACGAGCTCATCGAGGTCCGCGACGCCTACGCCGACGACCGCCGCACGGTCATCGTCGACTCCCGGGCGGAGCTCGACATCAAGGACCTGATCGCCCAGGAGGACCAGGCCGTCACCATGACGGTGAACGGCTACATCAAGCGCACCCGCCTGCTGAACTACCAGGAGCAGCGGCGGGGTGGCCTGGGCCGCAAGGGCATCCGGACCCGCTCGGAAGACGCCGTCCGCGACATCTTCATCGCGAACACCCACTCCAAGCTCTTGATCTTCACGACCCACGGCCACGGCTACGCGCTGGAGGTCTACGAGATCCCCGAGTCCAGCCGGGATGCGAAGGGCAAGCCCATCGTCAACCTGGTCCAGCTGGAGCCGGGCGACGAGATCGCCGGCGTGGTCTGCATCGACGACTACGACGACCCGGTCGACCTGCTCTTCTGCAGCCGCAAGGGCCTGATCAAGCGCACCGAGCTCTTCGACTTCCGCAACATGCGCCGGAGCGGGCTGCGCAGCTACGACTGCGCCGAGGGCGACGAGCTCTTCAAGGTGATCAAGGCCGGCCGCGAGGACGAGGTCCTCATCGCCACCGCGCGGGGTCAGGCCATCCGCTTCCGCGGCGAGGACGTGCGCCCCATGGGCCGGGTGGCCCGCGGCGTGCGCGGCATCGACCTGGCCGAGGGCGACCGCATCGTCGACCTCGAGGTCCTGCACGACGATCCGGAGCTGCTGCTCCTGTCCATCACCGCCAACGGCTTCGGCAAGCGCACGGACATCGGCGAGTACCGGATCACGCGCCGGGCGGGCAAGGGCATCATCAACATCGTGACCGACGACCGCAACGGCGACGTCGCCGGCTCCCTGCTCGTCCACGACGACGACAAGATCATGCTCATCACCGACACCGGCCGGGTCATCTACACCCGCGTGTCGGAGATCCGGCAGACCGGCCGCAACACCAAGGGCGTCCGCATCATGCGGACCGACGACAACGAGGCCATCGTCGGCATCGCCCGGGTGGTCGAGGACGACGAGGAAGACAGCATCGAGCCCGGCGACGACGACGCCTCCGAGAGCACCGAGGGCGAGGCCGGCGAGGAGTAGCGGTGGGTCTGCGCTCCCGGCTCAAGCTCCCGGGGGGCTACACCCTCGAGGGCTCACCCCACGACTGGGCCCGCTGGGCGTTCTGGGTACCTCTGCGGGACGCCCTGGACCCCCGCAGGCCCGAGCAGCTGCGTCGCCTCTACCCCCTCTGGCGGGCCCAGTACGCGGCGGCCGGCGGCCAGAGGGAGGCCATGCGGGCCGAGTTCCGGGAGATCTTCGGCAACGACGACGAGCAGCGCGTCCGCGACGCCTACCGGGTCGCCTTCCGGGTCCACCTGGAGGAGGTCCTGCTCGGCAAGCTCACCCCGGACACCTGGCCCAACTTCATGCGCTTCGAGGGCCGCGAGAACCTCGACGCCGCCCTGGAGCGCGGCAAGGGCGCGATCATCGCGGTGCCCCATGCGGGCAACTTCATGATGATGATCGCGAGCGTCAGCCTGGCCGGGTACCCCTACACCCAGTACGCCGCCCGCGGCATGGCCCCGCCCGAGGTGGCGGCCCAGCACGCCGAGGTCTTCGGCGTGAACCGCTGGCGGGAAGAAGCCCGCGCCGCCCGCGAGTCCAACGAGGACAAGCTGCCGGCGAACTTCATCACCCTGGAGACCAACGCCCGGGAGCTCTACCGCCGCCTCGAAGCCAACGAGGTCATCGGCATCTCCCCGGACGGCCGCATCGGCAACAAGTTCGTGCCCGTGCACTACCTGGGCCGCCAGGCGCTGTTGAACCCAGGAGTCGCGCGGCTGGCCCGGGCCACCGGCGCCGCCATCGTGCCCACCCTCTGCTCGGCCCCCGAGGGCGACGTCAACGTCTGTACCTTCGCCGAGCCCATCTACCCGGTGGACGACAGCGGCAAGAAGCGCGGGTGGCGGGAGCTGCTCGAGGCCTACTTCGTCGGCGCCGTCGAGCCCTGGGTCCGCGAACACCCGGCCGAGTACGGGATCTGGCTGGCCCACTGCCGCGAGCGGGCAGCGGTCGACGACCACCCGCTGTTCACGGACTACGCGCCGGACGATCGGTACAAGAAGCACCTCTGACCGACGGAGTCGACTGTTCGACAGGTGTCGGCGACTCGGCAGGGAGTGCTGCTCGCGAGGTACTCGTCACCTGGTGAGCCTCACCCCGCCAACCCCAGCCGCCCGAACTGCTCCGGCGGCGCCTCGGTCGCCTGCATCTGCTGGATCAACGCCGCCACCATGCGGGCCTCCTGCGCCGGGTCTTGGAGCGGGCTGAGCTGACCCGGGTCCGTCTCCAGGTCGAAGAGCTTGGTGGTCAGGTCGTGGAAGGCCAGCTGCCCGCGCCCCGGGATCTTCATCACCTTGCAGCCCTTGGTGAAGCCGAAGCCCGGGTGCAGCGCCAGCTGCCGCATCTCCTCCACCGAGAACAACGCGTTCATGTGGGCCGGCATGTGGGTGTACTGGAACAGCGGCCCGTTCCGCCCCGGCGGCGCCCGCATGTAGACCCAGCGGCCGTCGGTGAGGTTGACGTGGCCGCCGAAGATGCCGAACAGGCCGAAGTCGCGGACCTTGCCGCCGGTCGCCAGGGCCGGCCCGAGGGGGCGCCCCTGCATGTGCTCGGGCGGTGACAGCCCGTAGAGCTCCAGCAGGGTCGCCGCCAGGTCGATGGTCTGGGTGAGGTGGGGGTAGCGCACCCCGCGGCCGCCGGACCGCGGGTCCCAGATGAACAGCGGGATGTGCGCCAGCTCGTTGAACCAGGGACAGCAGGTCTTGGCCCACCAGTCGTGCTCCCCGAGCAGGAAGCCGTGGTCCGTGTTCACGATGAGCATCGTGTCCTCCCACAGCTCGTGCCGATCCATCAGGTCCAGCACCCGGCCCAGGTTGTGGTCGCACTGGGTCAGCAGCGCCGCGTACTCGAAGCGCACGTGCTGGACCGCGTCCCGGGACTCCTTCACCCGGTCGTAGTTGGGCCAGTCGAAGAGCGGGCCGTCGTAGTCGTGGGGGTAGTGCCCCTTCCACTTGTTCAGCGTGAAGAAGGGCTCGTGGGGATCGAAGGTCTCGATCTGCAGGAGCCAGTCGTCGGCCCTCTTGTTCTCCTCGATGAAGGCCAGCCCCAGGTCGAAGGTCTGGTGCTGGGGGGTGTCCTCGTCCCGCTCCCAGAAGCGCCGGTTGACCTCCTGGTAGCGGCACCACGTGCCCAGGTGGTCGGGCCTGTCGACCCCGGCCACCACCCCCTTCCAGCGGTCGTGCTCCTGGCCCCGCACGTTCTCCCAGGAGGAGTAGCGGTGGTGGTAGGTGGCACCTCCGTCTTCCCAGTAGTGGTAGTGGTCGCTGACCAGGTGGGTGTAGACCCCGGCGGCCTGCAGGAGCTCCTGGACCGAGTCGTCGAAGGGCTCGAATGGCCCCCACGAGCGGTGCAGGAAGTTGTAGCGGCCGGTGTGCAGCTCGCGCCGTGCGGGCATGCAGGGCATCGAGCCGACGTAGTGGCGGTCGAAGGTCACGGCCCGCTCGGCCAGGCGCTGGAAGTTCGGTGTCACGGTCCAGTCGCAGCCGTAGGGACCCAGGCAGTGCCGGTTCAGGGAGTCGTACATGACCTGGATGACGCGCATGGGACCCTCGCTCGGAGCGCTGCAGGCGCCAGGACTACCTGGTGGCCCGTGGCTTGTGATCGGCGGTGCCCAACACCACCCGGCCGTCCTGCCAGGAGTCGCCGAGCTGCACGCCGTAGATCAGGTCCGCGCCGTCCCAGCTGGCCTCGGCGTAGAGTCCGCCCTCGACGGCGCCTTCATCCATCCAGTAGATCTCGGGCAGGACCCCGCCCAGGTGCAGGCCCCGGAAGGTGTAGCCGTCGACCGGGCGACCGCAGGCCTCGGTGGGACCGACATCGAGCACGAACCAGTGCTCGCAGCGGTCGCAGAAGGCCACGAGCAGGTCGTACTGGACCCAGTCATCGTCCAGGCGGGTGCCCACCTCGTTGACGGTCTCGGTGCAGGCCCCGATGGTCACGTCGCGGGTGCCGGTCCAGGTGTCGTAGCGGGGGGTGGTGTCGCCGGAGTCTCCGGCTGGGGTGGCGGAGTCCGCGGGGCGTGCGGTCTCCGCCGGCGGGTCCCCGGTGTCCACCTGGAGGGTGGAGGGGGCACAGGCCAAGAGCATCGCGAGCATCCCCCGATGCTCCCACGGCGCTTCGATCAGCCGGCTCGGTTCCCCACTCGGAGAGTGAAGATCGGAGACGTCGTATCGTCACTGTGGCGCACCCCAGGGAGTCCCATGCGCACACGCGTCTTCTCCGTCCTGCTCTGTCTCGCCACCCCGGTCCTCTTCGCCGGCAAGAAGGCGAACCTCGCCGCGATCGACGAGCTGCTCGCCGCCCACGAGCCCGCCGAGCACGCGGTCGGAGCCCCTGGCGGGAACATCGAACCGATGCCCTGGGCGCCGGGCCAGTGGACGCTGTACAAGCGCACGGACAAGAAGGGCCGGGTGAGCCTGGAGAAGCTGCAGATCGTCGCCAAGGACGCCTGCGGCTTCCAGGTGGAGTCCATCCAGTGGACCAAGGACGGCCTCACGGGCACGCGCATCTGCTACGCGGAGATGCCCATCGCCTGGACCAAGACCGAGGCCATCAACCAGGCCACGGACCTGGTGCGGGTCTTCACGACCTGGAGCGAGGGCAGCGACCCGATGACCATCGACCTCTCCACCCCGGAGGGCGCGATGATGCGGGGCATGATGCGCGTGATCGGCCACGGCATGATGGCCACCCTGACCCTGGACCTGGAGGCGGGGGGAGAGACGATCACGGTCGAGGCCGGCACCTTCGCGGAGACCATCCATGTCGAGGGTCGCATGCAGCTCGGGCCGCTCAAGCTCGACGTCTCCAGCCGGGCCCACCCGGGGGTGCCCATCAACGGCAACGTGCGACTGGAGAGCAGCGACGGCTCGGTGACCGAGCTGGTGGACTTCGGCCTGAGCGGCGCGACGGCGATGGTGCCCGGCGGGTGACCGGTTAGCTGCGCGGCCCTTCCCCGGAGGATCCGATGCCCGTGCAGGCCATGAAGGTCGTCGCCAAGGACGCTCACCCGAACACCGACCAGCTCTTCGTCTACACCTTCGAGAGTCCGGCGCTGGGTCAGCGGACCATCGTCGCCAACCTCGAGAACACCTACGAGGTCGGCGACGTCGCGGGGATCGCGCTGGAGGGCACGTTCCTGCCGGGGCTGCAGATCAAGCCCCGCAAGGTCTTCGGCCTGCACTCCGAGGGCATGGCCCTGGGCGTGGTCGACGCCGCGATCGACACCGACCTGTCGGCGCGGTTCGAGGCCGACGCCGAGCCGCGGGCCTTCCGGGTCACGATCGAGGTGGAGGTCCAGGCACGCTACGCCGAGGACGCCCAGAAGGCCGCGCTCAAGGCCGCTCGCAGCACCGGCAAGGCGGTCGGGGTCGTGGCACTCTGAGGCCGTGAGCCTCTCTCCCGCACTGCTGGCGAGCCTGCCGGACCAGACCCTCGACGGCGCGTTCGCGGTCCAGGCGTCTCTCACGCCGGAACGGATCGCGCTGGTCGACGACGGCGGGACCTGGACCTGTGCGGCCCTCGAGTCGCGGGTCGCGGCCGTCGCTGGCGGCCTGCGCGAAGCGGGTCTCGGACCGGGTCGGCGCCTGGTCGCCCTCTGTCGACGAGACGCCGACGCGGTGGTGGCCTTCCTCGCCACGGCTCGCGCAGGCGGTGTGTTCGTGCCGGTCGACGCCGCGGGCGGTCGCGCGGTGGTCCAGGCGCTCGCCCTCGGGGCGGACCTGGTCTTCGATCCCACCGGCGCCACCGGCGCCGCGGCCGCCTGCCAGACCCTGCCCGTGGGACCGACGCTGGCGCCGTCCGAGGACCCCACGAAGGTCTGCTACTGGAACATGACCAGCGGCTCGACCGGCGTGCCCAAGGCGGCCCCCACCACCCACGCCATGGTCCAGTGGAACACCCGGGCCTGCCTGGAGACCTACCGGGGCTGGCAGCCGGACGAGCGCTTCGCCTGCCTCTTCGCCCCCTTCGCCCACCCCCACGAGCACTGGGCCCGCTCCCTGGTGACGGGAGGCACGGCCTTCCTCACCGCCCACCGTCGCCCGCGCTCCCTGCTGCGGGTGCTCCGGGAGCAGCGCATCACCTGGCTGTTCGCGGTGCCGAGCACCGTGCGTCAGCTGGCCCTGCAGGCCCGGGAGCCCCTCCCGGACCTGCGGGTGGTCGAGTCCGGGGGTGCCCTGGTGGAGCCGGGGCTGGTGCACCTGGCCGAGACTCGGCTCGGTGCCGCGGTGATGCCCATCTGGGGTTGCACGGAGGCCACCGGGGTGGTGCTGCACGTGCCGCCCTGGGAGCCGGACCGGGACCTGGAGACCCTGGGTCGCCCGCTCCGCCACTACGAGGCCGTGGTGGCGGACCCGATCGGCGGGGTGGGGGAGCTGTGCCTGCGGGGCCCGGCGGTGGTCCGATCCTACGAGGGCGGGGTCGACCCGGGGCGGTTCGAGGACGGCTGGTACCGGACCGGCGACCTGGTCCGGGAGGCACCGACGGGCTTCTCCTTTGCGGGCCGGCGGGAGGACGTGATCAAGGTCGGCGGGCTCAAGGTCTACCTGGCCGAGGTCGAGCGGGTCCTTCGTCGCCACCCCGGGGTCGCCGACGTGGCCGTGGTGCCGGCGCGGGACGCGGTGCGCTCCGAGGTGCCCCGCGCGGTGGTGGTCGCTGGCGACCCGGCGCTGACCGCCGAGGGTCTCAGCGCCTGGTGTCGGGACCGGCTGCGACCAGAGCAGCGCCCACGCCGCGTGGACCTGGTGACCAGGCTGCCCCGCGGGCCCACAGGCAAGCTGGATCGCGCCGCGTTGCTGGCAGGCTGAGCCTCACGCCGCGTAGACGCCTACGTCTTCGGCCTGCTCGGCGTACCACCGCACGACCGCGGTGCCGTTGCCGGCGAAGCGGGTCCCCACGATCCGCATGAGCGGCTGGCCCGGGGCGCGGCGGGTGTTGCGGACCTCGAGCGCTACGGGGATCGGGTCCCCGCCGGGCACGTTGAGGACGAACATCTCGCCCGGGGTCAGGCTCTCCACCAGGCGGGTGGGGATGCGGAAGGAGATGCCCCGGGCGGAGAGGTCGACCACCTCGAAGCGGCCGTGGTCGGGATGCTCCAGGCTCAGGGCGCCCGGGTCGACGTCCAGGCGCAGGTCCTCGCGGTGCTCGGTCACCTGGATGACGGTCGGTACCTCGAGCAGCCAGCGGCCCTGGCCGTCGGTGCCCCGGGTCTGGGTGTAGAAGCTGATGCTGCCGCTGTCGCCCTGCAGGTCCACCCGCACTGCCGTGCCGACGGGCAGGGCGCTCAGGAGCCCCCAAGGGTTGAGGAAGGGCAGGCGCTCGTCGCGATCCGGTGGCGCCACGATGCCCGGCGCCCGCCAGCCGGCCGGGCCGGTCAGGGTCGCCTGCCACTTCGACGCCGCCGCGCACTCCAGGGCGGCGTGGATGGCGATGGGGCTGAGCTCGGTGGTGTGCACGGTGTCGCGCATGGCGGATCCTCGTCGTTCGAACCCGGGTACGGATCAGCACCCCAGGGGGGTGAGGCCCGGGCTACCTTTCGCCGCGATGCCCTGGCCCCTCCCTCGACAGCTGCGCAAGGCGGACCGGCTCTGGCTGCGGTTCCGAGAGCAGGTGGCGCGACGGCTCGGGCCGACCTCCAGCCGGACTCTGCGCCTCCAGAGCCCCGCGGGCCACGAGCTGCCGGCCCGGCTGCACCTGCCCTCCGGGCCTGGCCCGTGGCCCGGCGTGCTGCTGGTGCCCGGCGGCCTCGACGGTGCCGCGTCCACCGAGAGCCCGCAGTGCGTGCTGCCCGCCCAGCGGCTGGCCCGAGCGGGCTTCGCCGTGCTCGTCTTCACGCCCTCCGGCCGCGAGGACGCCGCCGGTCCGCCGGACTGCAACGGACCCCTGCACCAGGCCGAGTGCGGCGAGGCGCTGGCAGCGCTCCTGGCAGCGCCCGAGGTCGCCCCCGGCGGGGTCCAGGTGCTGACCCTCTCCTTCGGCCTGGTCATGGCCCTCGGTGCCTTGCGGGCCCGTCCCGAGCTGGCGGCGAAGGTGCGCTGGCTGCACGACTGGGAAGGCCCCGGGCACCGCCGCTGGTTCGCCGCCGCCCGCATCGGCGCCGAGCCAAGCGACGACGCCTTCTGGGAGCCTCGGGAGGGTGTGCGGCTGATCCGGGACCTGGCCGTGCGCTACCGCCGCTTCCAGTCCCGCTGGGACCACGTGCACGGGCCAGACCCCAGCATCGGACGGGAGATGGCCGAGGCCGGCTGGTCGGCGGGGCTGCCAGCGGTCTTCCTGAACGAGCACCAGGCTCCGCTTCCGGGCCCCGAGGGGGTCACGTGGGGGCCGGGTCTTCGCTCTCGGCAGGGCGTGATCCTGCTCCAGTGGCTGATCCACGGGCGCGAGGACGGTCGGGTCGAGCCTTCGGGTTAGGATCTCGTCGTGGCGCCCGAGACACACCCGTGGCGCCGGGCCCTCCTGCGCCGATGGGCGCGGGAGCTGGGTCCGGCCTTGGTTCCCCTGCTGGGGCTCCCCCTGCTCGTGCTGATCTTCGCGGCCACGCCGGCCTCGCCCTGGGCCCTGCACCGGGCCGACGCCCAGCTCGCTGCCGGGGCGCTCCCCCAGGCCGTCGACGCCTACCAGTCGGTGGCCCGCTGGTCGGTCTGGCCCGGCCAGGCCCGGGAAGCCACCTGGCGGGCCGCGAACCTCGCGGCCAGCAGCGCCGGAGAGCCGCTGGTGGCCCGGCGGCTCTACCGCCAGTTCCTCAAGGCCTGGCCCGAGGACCCACGCATCGCCCGGGTGCGGCTGTCCCTGGCCCGGCTCGAGCAGCTGGACTTCGGCCGGCCCGACCGGGCGGCCCGCCAGTACACCTGGGCCGTGCGCGAGGCTCCCGGCGCCCCCGAGGCCGCGGACTGGCTCCAGCGGGCAGGCGAGGCGTGGCTTCAGGCCGACAGGCCCCAGCAGGCCCGCGCGGCGTGGAAGCGCCTGATCGCCGAGCACCCGGACCAGGCGCCCGCCGCGTACCTCTCCCTCGCCCGCCTGGACCTGGGGATGGGTGAGGTCGAGCGGGCCTACGAGAGCTTCCAGTCCGCCGCGGTCCAGCGGCGGCGCGGGCCCGAAGCCACCCTCGCCCGGCTCGGCATGTCCCTGTGCCTGGAGCAGCTGGGAGACCTCGAAGCCGCTCTGGCCGAGCTGGACGAGGTCGCCGAGGAGCTGCCCTACGACGTCTGGCAGCAGCGGCGCGAGCGCCTGATCGAGCGCCGCCGCAAGGCCCACGGGGAGCCGTGAGCCTCGCCCTGCTCGCCCTGCTCGGGTGCACCGGCGGCACCGCGACCGGCACCTCGGACTCCTCCTCGGACACAGGCACTCCGCCGGACTCCCAGGACACCCGTCTGGGCGTCACCGACCCCAGCGCCCTGCCCCAGGGCGACGCCCCGTGCCGGGAGCCGGTCTTCGGGTGGGCCGGACACGTCTACGACGGCGACACCATCTACGTCACCCCCGAGGGCAGCAGCGTCGAGGAGACCATCCGTCTGATCGGCATCGACACGCCGGAGCTGGGCTGGGAGGACGAACCCGACGACTGCTATGGCCCCGAGGCCACGAGCGAGGCCCGAAGGCTCGTGGACGACCGCTGGGTCTGGCTGACCTTCGACGCGGAGTGCGAGGACCACTACGACCGCACCCTCGCCTACGTGCACCTGGGTGTAGGAGACGACGACTTCGTCAACCGGTCTCTCGTCCGAGGAGGCTTTGCGTGGGCGTACGCGGTTGAGCCGAACGTGTCGTTCGAGGTTCAGCTGCAGCAGGACGAGATCGCTGCGATCCAGCAGAGCGCCGGGCTCTGGAGCGCTTGCGCGCGTTGACGCGTCGCCGCTTCACGTCCGGGGTGGGCGTCAGGCCGAAGGCCACCGCGCCCACCACCAGCCAGATCACGCCCGGCACCGGATCGCCCCAGCGGATCCGGAGCGCCTGCACCTCCGCGAGGCGCTTCTCGGCCCTTCGGGCGTGGCTGGCGTAGCGCTCCGCGTACTCGGTCTGCCGGTAGCGAGCGGCCCGCTCCACCAGGGTGTCGAGCTTGGCCTGGGCGTGGTCCTCGGCGGTGTGCACGGCGGCCGAGGCGCAGAGCAGCCCGAGGCCCAGGAGCACGAACCACTTGGAGACCTCGTGGATCCAGCGTCGGGCCTTGGTCGCGGAAGACATCACCTCATCCCTCGGATCGGAGGGGCCTTCGTTGAGCAAAAGCCACCAGGGCGCGGTCAGAACGGAGGCGTGGATTGCCCCGAGCGATCGCGTCCCCAGCACTGCACCTCGCCCAGGGTGTCCAGCGCACAGGTGTGGGTCCCGCCTGCGGAGAGCTGCTCGAAGATCGACAGCGGCGGGTCGGCCTGGCCGTAGGTGTCCTCGCCCCAGCAGGTGACGAGCTGGTCCTCGTCGAGGGCGCAGGCGTGGTGGCTTCCTGCGGCCAGGCCGCTCCAGATGCCCTCGGGCGGGGTGTCCACGGCGCCGAAGCAGGCCACGCGACCGTCCTGGTCCAGGGCGCAGCCGTAGGTCTCCCCCAGATCGACGGTGCGGTAGTCGCCGATGAGCTGGGCGTCGGTGTCGAAGGTCGCGCCCACGCAGGTGACCTCGCCGCCGGTCTCGACGTAGCAGCTGTCGGCGAAGCCGGCGTTCACGTCCTGCACCGGGTCGTCGATGACCTCCAGGCGGGCGTTCTCCGGGTTGCCCCAGCAGGTGGCGGAGCCGTCCGAGCGCCGGGCGCAGGTGTGGTAGGTGCCGGCGCTCACCTTGATGAACGCGCCCTCCTCGGGGGGCGTGGCCTGACCGTGATCGTCGTCGCCCCAGCACGTGATCCCACCGTCCAGATCGATGGCGCAGCTGTGGTAGTGCCCGGCGGAGACCTGGACCCAGTGGTCGCCGTCGGGGGCGTCGCTCTGCCCGGACAGGTCCCAGCCCCAGCAGGCCAGCCGGCCGCTCTGGCGCACGGCGCAGGTGTGCTCGAAGCCCGCTGAGATCCAGACGGCCGGATCCGGGCCGTCGGTGTCGGCCGCGCCAGAGTCCCCCACCTCGGTCGGCGTGCAGGCCAGAACCAACCACAGCGGGATCATCAACGGCCCTCCAGCGGGTGCCCGAGGATAGGATGCGCGGGATGCTGTGGACCCTGCTGTTCTTCGTGCTCGCCTGGGCGGACCTGCCTGGGACCCAGGTCGAGCTCCCGCTTCACCGCAACGGCCTGGCCACCTCCCAGTCCGCGCGGCTCCCCGGCCAGGACTTCGCGCTGCTACGCCACACGGGCGGCTGCGACTTCGCCGTGGAGCGCTTCGGTCCCGACCTCACCCAGCGGTGGACCACGCCGCTGGCGTACGAGCCGCGCATGGCGATGGGCAACATGGCCTATGCCGGCCGGGCCCCGGGCTGTCTGCTCAAGGCCTACACCCCGATCTGGGGCCCGCTCATCGCCCTGAGCACCGCCGGCGCGGAGCTCCGCGTCTTCGCCGTCCAGGAGAAGGGCGTGGTCGTCGACCGGATCACCCCCAAGGACGGCAGCAGCACCCGGACCGACCTGCTGCTGGCCGGGGGCAACCACCACCTGCGGCTGCACGAGCCCACCGGCCGCCTGGTGGTGATCACCCACCACGCGGGCGACGCCCCGACCGAGGCTCGCTTCTACGACGCCGGCCTCGAGCAGGTGGGCCAGGCCGCCTGGCCCGAGTCCAGCGACGACTACTGGCGCCAGTACAGCGTCGACGCCAAGGGCCAGCTCTATGTGCTCGAGCACCTGGAGAACGGCACCTGGCACGTCCACCAGGTCAAGCCCGACGGCACCCGCAAGACCCTCAGCTGGTACGAGGTCCACAAGCAGGAGGGCGTGCCCGCCTGGGGCCACGACGACAAGGGCCAGGTCTACGTCGCGGTGCGCTCCGGCGAGAAGGCCTCTGCCAAGGACGAGCTGATCGTCACCGCGCTGGACTTCACCAACAGCCGCTTCCGCTGGCAGTCCGTGGCGGGCATGTCCTGGCTCCTGCCCGGCGTCGACGACAAGTCCCTGCGCCGGACCGACCAGTTCTTCGTGCTGCCCCAGACCAACGGCGACGTGGTCATCGTCTCCCAGTTCTTCGCGCCCTGGGGCATGTCCATGGGGGGGGCGGTGCCCTACGAGGGCCTGTGGCGGGAGCCGGTCGACGACAAGGGCGGCTGGGCGCTGGGCAACCTGCGGGTCCTGTGTGTGGACAAGAAGGGCCAGGCGAAGTGGGTCTCGGAGGTGCCCATCAACCAGAAGTCCAGCGACTACGTCATGCAGATGGGCGGCGGGGTGGTCATGCACCAGACCGGCACGAAGCTCCGGCTCGCCTGGCGGGAGTTCGCCGACGCCAACTCGATCCAGGTGAAGGACCTCGATCTCGCGACCGGTGGGGTCACCCCCGTGGCCAGCTGGCCCTTCGCCTTCGGCAACTGGGGCCGGGACCTCACGATCCTCCAGCCGAACCAGGTCGTGATGATGACCATGGAGGGCCTGGAGGGTCGGACCGGACACCTGTACGCGGTGCCGCTGAAGTAGTCCCCTGTCGCAGAAGTTCGTGGACACTCACTTGCCCTCGCCCCGCCTGGCGGCCCGCTCTCGCGTTGATGTGACTCGGCCACACCGGCCGCTCGAGCAGACCACCAGACGCGGCGATGGCTGCGTGATTGCCTCACGAACTACTGAGACAGGGGACCAGGGCCGGGCCCGACAGCACCTGTCGACCCTTCGACACCCCCTGGGACCAGGATCCGCCGAGGCTGGGCGTCGCTGGCCTGGCATGGCCTGTGAATGCCGTCCGGGCATCCCCCTTGGAGGTGCCCGTGTACTGGCTGCTCACCTTGTCCCGGTCCGACCGCCGACCCCTCGTCCAGCACGACGTCGACCACGTCGCGTTCCTGGAGCGCTTCCTGTCCTTGGGCCAGCGCTGGGGGGTCAGCCTCAAGGCCTTCCTCCTGGCCCACGACACCGCCCGCCTGGTGGTCGCTGGCGGGGACGACGCGGTGGGGCAGGTCGGGCGGCTCCAGCAGTCCGGCTGGGGGGTGTGGCGCCACTACCGGGGGGAGACCGTCTCCTGGGAGCCGTCGCGCCGGGTCCCGGTGGCGGGTCCCCGCGAGGCCGTGGCGCTCGCGGACGCCCTGCACGGAGAGTTCGGGCTGCCCTGGCCGTGGAGCTCGCTGCGTGAGGCCTTGGGCCTGCGGGTGTCCGGGTGGGTGGAGCCGACCTGGCTGCGCGCGGGCCGTGCGCCGCTGGCGGTGCTCCGGGCCGCGGCGCCTCGGGCCGACCTGCCTGTCGCCGTGCCCGCGACGTGGCGGGCCCGGGCTCCGGTGCCCTGGCCGGTGATCAGCGGGGTCTCCTGCCACGCCTCGGGGCGGGAACCCGAAGGGAGGTCGCTGAGGCGCCTGCGGATCCGCCTGGCCTGGAGCGGTGGCTGGGCGCCGAGTGAGATCGCCCGCCAGCTCGAAGTGCAGCCGAAGGCCATCGCCCGCAACCTCCGCGGGCGGCCCGAAGACGCCGGGGCCGCCGGACGGGTGCTCCTGGCCGACGAAGGCCTGCGCCCGGACTGGCTGCTCGACCGCTGGCGGCGGGCTACAGCGGCGCCCGCGGAGGCCCCATGTCGAACAACGCTGCGCTCCTGGACCGCGCTCGTCGGGTGATCCCCGGCGGGGTCAACTCCCCTGTCCGTGCCTTCTCGGCGGTCGAGGGCGGCCCGCCCTTCATCGTCTCCGGCGAGGGGCCCTTCCTCACCGACGCCGACGGCGAGACCTACCTGGACCTGGTCGGCTCCTGGGGTCCCCTGATCCTGGGGCACCGCCAGCCCCAGGTCGAGGCCGCGGTGCTCGCCGCCGTGCAGCGGGGCACGACCTTCGGCGCTCCCACCGAGGCCGAGGTCGCCTTCGCCGAGGAGATCTGTGCCGTCGTGCCCGGCATGGACCAGGTCCGGGTCGTGTCCTCGGGCACCGAGTGCACGATGCACGCCCTGCGGCTGGCCCGCGGAGCCACCGGCCGGGACACCATCCTCAAGCTCGACGGCTGCTACCACGGCGCTCACGACAGCGTGCTCGTGGCCGCCGGCTCCGGGGTCGCGACCTTCGCCCGGCCCGGCTCCCCCGGCACGATCGCGCCGGCCACGGTCACCGCGCCCTTCAACGACCTCGCCGCCGCCGAGGCCCACCTGGCCAGCGGCCGGATCGCTGCGGTGATCCTGGAGCCCGTCGCCGGCAACATGGGCTGCATTCCGCCGGTGGAGGGCTACCTGGAGGGGCTGCGGGCCCTGTGCGATCAGCACGGCTCCCTGTTGATCTTCGACGAGGTGATGACCGGCTTCCGGCTGGCCCTGGGGGGGGCGGCCGAGCGCTTCGGCGTCACCCCGGACCTGACCTGTCTGGGCAAGGTGGTCGGAGGCGGCATGCCCCTGGCCGCCTTCGGCGGTCGGCGGGAGCTCATGCAGCACCTCTCGCCGGTGGGCGCGGTCTACCAGGCCGGCACCCTGTCCGGAAACCCGGTGGCGGTCGCCGCCGGTCGCGCCGCCCTGGAGATCCTCCGGGCACCTGGGACCTACGCGAAGCTCGAGGGGATCGGCGACGCGATCGAGCGGGCGATCCGCCCACACGTCGACCGCCACGGCCTGTCGCTGAGCCGGGTCGGATCGATGTTCACGGTGTTCTTCCGGCCCGAGACACCCACCCACTTCGCCCAGGTCTCCGAGTGCGATCTCGCCCGGTTCGGCAGGTTCCACCGGGCCTGTCTGGACCGAGGGGTCTACCTGCCTTGCAGCCAGTACGAGGCGGCCTTCCTCAACCTCGCCCTGACCCCGGATCACGTCGCCCGGATCGGGTCGGTCGTCGGCGAGGCGCTGGACGCCTCAGCGAACGGTTGACCCCCCCTCGACCTCGCGATACACGGCCGCCCCTTCCGGGATGACCCCCTGATCGCTGGGGGTTCTGAGTCGTCCCGGGCAGCCTTCCAGGACGGACTCTTGGACACCCGCCAGCTGCTACGAAGCGCTCTCCCACTGCTGGGGATCGGCGTGATCGCGGCCGGGGTCTTCTTCGGTGCCGTCGAAGCGCTCGCGGTGGCCATCGGCGGCCTCTGTGGCGTGGCCCACATGGTCAGCCTCGGCAAGAACGTCGTGCGCCTGACCGCCTCGGCCACCGACCCGTCGGCCCCCAAGGGCCCGGGCCGGCTCGCCGCGTCGTACCTGCTGCGGCTGGGTGTGTCGGCGGTGGTGCTGATCGGCCTGATCCAGTTCCTGGACCCCATCCCCCTGGTGATCGGCTTCGGCCTCGTGCTGCTCGCGGCGACCGTCTACGTCGGTCGTGGAGGCCTGCTGGTCCCCAACCCCACCGAGGGCGCCTGACATGGACCTGCTGCCCCTCCTTCCTTCGCTCGGTGGCTTCGATCCGTCGAACCTGCTGCAGATCGCCGAGTGGTCGTGGTTCCACCTGATCCCCGGCGTGGGTGACGGACACGCCTTCGGGTTCCTCACCGACGCCGGCAAGCACGCCGCCCACACCATCCCGGCCGCCTTCCTCGCCTGCGGCTTCCTGTGCCTGGTGGCGGTGATCGCCCGGAAGGGCCTGATGACCGCCCGCGCCAAGGGCGGCACCCTGCAGTACGTGCCGGCCGCCAACCTCGGCCCGCGCAACGTCTTCGAGCTGGTCATCGGCAACCTGCTCGACCTCTTCGCCGATGTCCTGGGCAGCCGCGAGGCCGCGGAGCGCTACTTCCCGCTGTTCGCCGGCCTCTTCTTCTACATCCTGACCTGCAACCTGATCGGCCTGCTGCCGGGCTTCCTGCCGCCCACCGCCTCGGTCTCCACGAACTGGGCCATGGCCCTGGTCGTGTTCGTGGTGTTCAACTTCGAGGGCCTGCGGGTCAACGGCATGGGCTACATCAAGCACCTGATGGGCCCGGTGCTCCTGCTGGCGCCGCTGATGTTCATCCTCGAGACGGTCGGCATCATCATGCGGCCGTTCACCCTCAGCGTCCGCCTGATGGGCAACATGAACGGCGATCACATGGTGCTCGCCATCTTCAGCGACCTCATCCCGCTGGGCGTGCCCGTCATCTTCCTGGGGCTCGGCACCTTCGTCTGCCTGGTCCAGGCCTTCGTCTTCACCCTGCTCTCGGTGGTCTACGTGTCGCTGTCCATCGCGCACGACGACCACCACTGAGAACCGCTCAACCAACTGCTGAATCTGTCCCCACGGAGAGCCCGATGTCCAAGATCCTCCAGGTCCTCACCGTCATGGTGGCCACCTTCCTCATCTCCTTCCCCGCCTTCGCCGCCGACGGCGCTGCGGGTGGCGGCACCGGCATGATCGCCGTGGGCGCTGGCCTGGCCATCGGCCTGGCCGCTGGCTGCGCCGGCATCGGCCAGGGCCTCACCGGCTCCTCCGCTGTCGAGGGCATCGCCCGGAACCCGCAGACCGCGGGCACCATCCAGACCGTCATGATCATCGCCCTGGCGCTGATGGAGTCCCTGGGCATCTACGGCCTGGTCATCGCCTTCATGCTGGTCGGCAAGATCTAAGCACCGCTTGGTCCTGCACGCCGAGGCCACCACCCGCTGCGAGGCGGGGGGTGGCCTCGTGTGTCTTCGGAACACCCCCTGCGCCCCGGTGTCTGCGCGTTAGGCGGGACGTCCCTGGAGGAAGGTCCATGCGCACCCCTGTCGCCCTGCTCGCCCCTGCCGCCCTGCTCGCCGTCGCCGCCTGTGGCGAGAAGAAGGATCCGGAGCCCGCGGCCCCCATCGAGGGCTGGCACGCCGAGGAGGGCTGGGTCGCCCAGTGCTGGTTCCCGGTGGACTACGACGCCGTCCAGGAAAACGTGGGCACCACCGCCCGGCTCGAGGCCCGCCAGAAGGCGCTGGAGGCCATGATGAGCCAGTGGCAGGGCACCCGCGACGACGGCGTGTCCATGAGCGCCGGCGCCATCGAGAACGTGGAGATCACCCTGCTCGGTCGCCCCGAGCTCATCGAGGAGGTCTCTCGCCAGAACGCCGAGCAGTGCAAGAAGGTCATGGTCGCCGGCGCCTCGACAGAAGAAGGCGTCGCCTCGGTCCTGGGCGACCTGACCGACTGGAAGATGTGGTTCGGCAGCCTGGACGGCGACCTCAACGAGGGCGAGTGCCGCGGCGGCCTCGAGGACACGCTCTTCTACTACCTGGAGATCGACGGCGGCTGGCAGCTCGAGGTGCCCGTCTGCGCCGACATGAGCTTCCTGATCCAGGCCACCGAGAACGACAAGTTCCGCATCTCGGAAGACGGCCCCTGGATCAACGCCGCGGGCGACCCGGACCAGCTGACCATGGGCGTCGACGGTGCTCCCTGCAACATGGAGGGCTGCTACGCCGGCATGCTGGTCATGAAGTTCACGACCGACGCGGGCATCGAGACCATCTTCCCGGTGGGCACCGAGTACCTGTTCAACGTGCCCGAGCACGGCTGGCTGACCTTCCGGATCAACGACACCACGTTCTTCGACAACACCTGGTACAAGTCCGGCGGGATCATCGATCACACCGGCCTGTCGATCACGCCCCAGTAGACTCCCGCCCGTGGCCACCAGCCGACGCAAGCGCACGCTGATCCGGAACCTGGCGTTCTCGCTGATCATGCTGGTGCTCGTCTTCGGCGGGATCGAGGCCGCGCTCACGGCGATGGACTGGCCGGAGAAGGACCCGGACCCGAACTTCGCCCACAAGGACGTCTACTGGGTCCAGGACTCCCACCAGGACGAGGTCGCGGTCGCCCACCGGGAGACCGGGGGCCTGTTCACGGTCACCACCGACGAGTCCGGCCTGCGGGCGCCGATCCACCCGAAGACCAAGCCCGGCGACGTCACGCGGATCATGACCATGGGCTGCTCCACGACTTTTGGGTGGGGGGTCGACGACAGCGAGAGCTACCCAGCCCGCCTCGAGGCGATGCTCAAGGAGGAGGGCCACCGCAAGGCCGAGGTCATCAACGCGGGCCAGCCCGGGTACACGAGCTTCCAGGGTCGCTGGCTCTGGGAGACCGTCGCCCGGGACTACCAGCCCGACGTGGTCCTGCTGGGCTTCATCGTCCAGGACGCCCGCAAGGCCCAGTACTCCGACCTGTCCCAGGCCCTGCAGCAAGGCAGCTCCGAGTTCCTGAAGCACAACCTGCTCTACAAGTGGCGGCTCTACCTGCTGCTGAAGTCCATGAAGGACGACGACGTCATCCGCACCAAGGAGCGCGACGAGGACGGCGACGAAGGGGTCTACCGGGTCAGCGGTCAGCAGTACCTGGACAACCTGCGCGCGCTGCGGGCGGACATCGAGGGCACGGGCGCCACCGTGGTGCACTTCGGCTACCCGCTCGAGCGGGTGGGCTACACCAAGGACCACCGCAACTGGCTGAGGATCGAGGCCGAGCAGTCGGGCCTGCTGCACTTCGATCCCTCCGCCGAGATCGAGGCGCTGACGCGACGGCAGGAGCTCTACTTCCCGACGGACAAGGGCCACGCCAACGCCGCCGGAAATGACGCGATCGCCCGATCCGTGTTGAGATTCCTCGAGGGCAGCGGGCTGCTGCCCCCCAAGGGAGAGTGAACGCCGTGGCAGAAGAGGTCCGCGACGCCGCCATCGTGCTGCTCACGCTCAACGAGATCGACGGGCTGCGCCTGCTCTTCGACGAGATCCCCGTGGACCGCTTCCGGGAGACCGTCGCGGTCGATGGCGGCAGCACCGACGGCACCCGGGAATTCCTGGCCGAGCGCGGCATCCCGATCCTCGACCAGTCCATCCCCGGCCGCGGGGTCGCCTTCCGGGTGGCCGCCGACGCCTGCCACTCCGACCGCCTGATCTTCTACAGCCCCGACGGCAACGAGGACCCGGCGGACATCGAGCGCCTGGA
>CAYFPX010000159.1:0-19930 GCA_964344945.1 uncultured Enterobacterales bacterium | reverse complement strand
GCGACTCCGGCACCACCGGCGACTCCGGCACCACCGGCGACTCCGGCACCACCGGCGACAGCGGTGCCTTCATGATGCAGATCGACATGGACTTCCGCGCCGTCTGATCTCGCGTCACGCATCAAGACTCACCCCTCGCGTCCGCGGCGCGAGGGGTGATGTCGTTAAGGTCCGGCGGCCATGCCCGGACCCACCGCCGCCCGCTGCCTCGCCCGGTCCCTCGCCGACCGCGGCGTGCGCTGGGCCTTCGGCATGCCCGGAGGCGTGCTGCTGCCGCTGCTCGATGCCCTGGAGCAGGAGGGCATCCGCTTCGTGCTCACCCGGCACGAGACCGCTGCCGCGTTCATGGCCGAGGCCGTCTGGCGCACGACCGGGGCTCCTGGCGTGGCCCTGGGCACCCTGGGGCCCGGCGCGACCCAGCTGCTGAGCGGCGTGGCCGGCGCCTGGCTCGATCGGGCGCCGCTGGTGGCGGTCACCGGCGAGATCGCCGAGCGCAACCGCACCCTGTACACCCACCAGATCCTCGACCAGAAGGCCCTGTTCACGCCGGTGGTGCACCGCTCGGTGACCTGCACCCACCAGGAGGCCTGGCGGGAGATCCCGCTTGCGCTGCGCCACCTCGACGCCGGGCGGCCGGGGCCGGTGCACCTGAACCTGCCCGGCGACGTCGCGACCAGCGAGCAGCCGGGCTTCTTCCCGGAGCGCTTCTCGCCCGCGCCGAGCGTGCCTCTGGGCGACGAGATGGCCGAGGCCATCGCCCTGGTCCGCGCCGCCCGACGCCCGGTGATCGCGGTGGGCTGCAGCGACCTGAGTGACCGGGTGGATCTCACGCTGTACGCCCTCGCCCACCAGCTCAGGGCCCCGGTGCTCACCAGCTACAAGGCCAAGGGCATCTTGAGCGAGACCGACACCTGGTCCGGCGGCGCCTTCGGGTTGTCGCCGGTGGTCGATCGCGCCCAGCAGGCGCTGCTGACGGACTGCGACCTGCTGATCGCCGTCGGCCTGGACCCGGTGGAGCTGCGACCCCAGTGGCTGCCGGGCTGGCCCACCGAGCTGCCGGTGGTGGCCGTGGACCGCACGCCTCCGGTGGACCTGGTCGCACCCCTGGCCCGGGTCCTGGTGGGCGATGTCTCGCAGATCCTCCAGAAGCTCGCCGTCCAGGGCGCCAGTACCTGGACCCCTGACGAGGTCGCGAAGCACCGCCACGACCAGCTCGTGGCCTTCGACGACGGCCCGGACGGCCCCGCCGAGACCCTGCGGGCTCTGCGTCGCGCTCTGCCCGCAGAGGGCATCTGCACGCTCGACGTGGGCGCCCACCGCATCACCGCCTGCCACGCCTGGACCTGCACCCGCCCCCGGCGGCTCCTGCAGTCCAACGGGTTCTCCACCATGGGCTACGGCCTGCCCGCCGCCATCGGCGCCGGCCTGGCGAACCCGGGCACGCCGGTGATGGCCGTCACCGGCGACATGGGCCTGTGGATGTACGCCGGCGAGCTGGGCACCGCGGCGGAGCAGGGCCTGGACCTGGTGGTGGTCTACCTGTCCGACGCGTCCCTGAGCCTCATCGCGCTCAAGCAGGAGCGGCTCGCGCTGCCGACCAAGGGCGTGCGCTTCGAGAATCCGAAGGTCGAGCACCTGGCGGCGGCCTTCGGCGGGGTCGGGGTGCAGGTGCGGGGGACCGAGGCCGTGGAGGCGGCCGCGCGAGAGGCGCTCGAGGCTGGCGGACTGCGGGTGATCGAGGCCGTGATCGATCCGGCGGGGTACCGGCGACAGATGTAGCGGGCAGCCCCGGCGTGAACGTTCGCCCCGGTGGGCAGCCCCGGGGTAGACGTTCGTCGAGGCCTCCAGGCGCTCACTGAACGCGGACGAACGTCCGAAGTACGGACGTTCGTCAGCGTTCACCGGTGCCCGCGATGCTCGGCTCTCTTCCGGACAAACGTTCACCCGGGGGCTGCCCGTGGGCACGAACGTTCACCGGAGGGCTGCCCCCCTGACCCGCCCTCCCCAGGTGACCCGGTCACTGAGCGACGTATCGGCTCACCGCCAGGGCCAGGTCCCAGCGATCCGTCGGACCGTTGCGCACCCAGACCACCCGCCGCGCCCCGGCGTGCACGGTCCAGCCCCTGGCCAGCGCCCGCGACCCCTGCAGGCCCAGCTGGACGTCCCGGTACTGCAGGGCTGCGAAGCGGTCCTCGCTCGGCCGGGCCCAGGTCACCCAGGTGCCGTCCCGCTGCAGGCCGCCCAGGCGGTGCACGGTGGTCCCCTCCGCCCGCACCCCCCAGCCATGGTGCCACCAGCTCACCTGGAGCCCGCCGTCGACGTGGTTCGCAGGGACCCGGAGCGCCTCGTCGCCGACGATCAGCTCCCGCTTGCTGCGCACGGTGAGCGCCGCCCAGCCGTCGAGCCGCAGGCGGTTGAAGTCCCGCCCCAGCGCGCCGGACACCCGCAGGTCCCAGGTGCCATCCGAGGTCGACGTCCAGCGGCCCCGCCGGTCGGCGAGCCAGGCGTCGGTCGCTCCGACCAGGCCCAGGGCCAGGTCCACCTCGCCCGGCTCCAGCCCGGCCTTGACACCCAGGGTCGCCCGCCCGACCCCGACCACCGGGTCGCAGTAGTCCTCGGTCGGCCGGGCGCCCACGCACGGGTTCCCGTCGATCACGCGCACCCCGTTCGCCACCAGGGGAAGCGACGCCGACAGCTCCAGCCAGTCGGTCACCCCAGCGCCGTACCAGGCCTCGACCCGCCCTTGCACCGCCCGGTCCAGGGGCTGCACGGTCCCGTCGGCGTGTCGCAGGTGACGAAAGCTGCCGAGCCCAGCCCCGAGCCACCCCGCAGTGCTTCCGGCGGGCAGGGTGCCCGCGCTGTCGGCCAGGGCCGCACCCACCAGCAGTGCGGTGATCACAGGGCGGGGGACCCGCCGTGGTCCAGCACGTGCACCCGGCCGCCGTGGTCCTGGTGAGGGGCGAAGCCGGGGGCATGCGCCGCCCGATTCTGTTCGGGCACCACCGTGTCGACGACCGAAGCCAGCAGATCCACGTCCCAGGAGTAGCGTGTTGTGCGAACCTGGGCAGCCCGTGCTCGCCTTCCTGCTGCTCACCGCCTGCCGCCCGGACGACGGCGAGGTGGTGTTCACCGAGGTGATCGCCGAGACCGAGGCCGCGACCCTCACCCAGATCGCCTACGGCTCCGACGGCCTGCGGATCGAGGCCCACGTGGCGCAGCCCACGGGCGACGGGCCCTTCCCGGTCCTGCTCTTCAACCACGAGGGCTTCAAGGGCCTGCAGACCCACCGCCGGGACGAGCTCCTCGACAAGGCGGGGGCGCTCGGCGTCGCCGTCTTCGCCAGCAGCTACCGGGGCGAGGACGCCAGCTGGGGCGAGATCGAGTACTGCCATGGCGAGGTGCGGGACGTGCTCAACCTGCTCACGGTCGCCGAGACCTGGGGCCGCTCCGACCTGAGCCGCCTGGCCACCGGCGGCTGGTCCCACGGGGCCTGCATCAGCCTGATGGCGACCCGCGCCTCGGACCGCTTCGCCGGCAGCGTGGCCAACGGCACCCCGACCGACATCGACGCCCTGATCCAGTGGCACCACGACGAGGGCAACCGCACCTTCGCCGAGGAGTGGGAGGCCTACGTCGGCAACCGCGGCGAGGAGATGTCCCCCCTGCACCAGCCGGTCACGCCGCCGGCCCTGCTCCTGCACGGCCTGGAAGACGACGTGGTGCCCCTGGACCAGGCTTGCATGATGCTCGACGACTACGCCCCCGACGGAGCACCCCTGGGCGGCACCGTGGACGACTGCCAGGGCGAGGTCACCGAAGGCGCCTTCTGGGACGACCCGGCCCTGGACGAAGGGCTGGTCCTGGTCTCCTACGCAGGCGTCGGCCACCAGCCCGACTGGCGCATGTGGGAGCACTTCTGGGAGCGGGTGGCGGACCTGCTCGAAGTGAGCGCCGAACCCACCGAGTAAGCTGCGCTCCTCGCCGCTCGGAGGACGCGCCATGACCCTGACCCTCATCGCCCTCTTCGGTCTCGCCTGCACCGACAAGGACACCACCACCGACGACACCGGCGACACGGCCGGGGTCATCACCGACACCGACACAGACACCGACACCGACACCGACACCGACCCCGACACCGACACCGACACCGACACGGACACGGACACGGACACAGACACCGACACAGACACCGACACGGTGATCGACGAGGACAACGACGGCGTCCCCGCCGAGGAGGACTGCGACGATCAGGACCCCGAGGTCGGCGGCAAGACCACCTGGTACGTCGACGCCGATCTCGACGGCTTCGGGGACCCGGGCGCGTCCCTCGAGGCCTGCACCGCACCCAGTGGCACCGTGGCCGACGGCGGCGACTGCGACGACCTGGACGCCGAGATCCACCCAGACGCCGACGAACTCTGCGACGGCTTCGACAACGACTGCGACACCCTGGTCGACGACGATGACGACAGCCTCTTCGGCGCCCCGACCTGGTACGCCGACCTGGACGCCGACGGCTACGGCGACACCACCAGCCCCGTCGACGCCTGCGACGAGCCCAGCGATCACGTGGCGACCGACGGCGACTGCGACGACACCAACGCCGACGTGAACCCCGACGGCGTGGAGGTCTGCGACGGCGGTGTGGACAACGACTGCAGCGGCCAGGCCGACGACGACGACCCCGGCGTGACCGACGCGGTCACCTGGTACGAAGACGCCGACGGCGACGGCTACGGCACCCCTGCCAGCACCGTCGACGCATGCGACGCCCCCACCGACTACGTCGGCAACTACGACGACTGCGACGACTCCGACGCCTCGGTCTACAACACCTGCGGGAGTCGGGACGGCACCTACACCGGCACGGTGGAGATCGAGCTCACCGAGACCGGCTCTGGGCTGACCGACACCTGCACCGGCAGCATCGCCCTGGACGTGGTCGAGTCGGACAGCCCCCAGATCACCGGTGCGGGCACCTGCACCTTCGGCGGGGCCTTCAGCGGCCTCATCGGCACGGTGGCCAGCACCCTCGAAGGCGACATCGACGTCGACCCCGACTGTTCCGGCGAGATCGACATCAGCATCGGTACCCTGCCCTGGTCCGGCCAGTTCACGACCACGACCACCCTCGACGGCGAGGCCATCGGCAACTTCAGCTACCTGGGCTTCAGCCTGGACTACGAGGGCACCTTCACGACCTCACTGTGAGGCTCCCGAGGCGGCCGCTCACCGGGTCTGCTTGCGGGTCAGCCGGGCCTGGCGATCGGTGCCCACCAGCATGCCGTGGGAGCCCCGGGAGATGCCGGCGGCGTTTGCCTCGTCGGTGTCGATGTGCATCTCCAGCCTGTAGGAGTCCTTCACCCGCACCAGCACGTCGCCGTAGGTCAGGTCCCGGCCGGCGCTGTCGACCGTCACCTCGACGATGTCCTTGTCCTCGACCCCGTAGTGTTCGGCGTCGGCGGTGGTCATGTGGATGTGGCGCCAGGCGCAGATCACGCCTTCCTCGAGCACCAGCCGGCCGTGGGGGCCGACCAGGGTGCAGCCGGCGGAGCCCTTCACGTCGCCGCTGGGCCGCACCGGGGCGTCGACGCCCAGGTGGAATTCGTCGGTGGTCGACACCTCGATCTGGATCGCCTTGCGGGTCGGGCCCAGGATCCGGGCCGTGAGCGAGCGCTTGGGGCCGATGATCTCGACCACCTCCTCGCAAGCGAATTGTCCGGGCTGGGTGATCGGGTTGCGCTCCGTCAGGGTGTGACCCGGGCCGAACAGGGCCTCGACGGCCTGCTGGGTCAGGTGCACGTGGCGGGCCGAGACGCTCACGGGGATCGGCCGGGTGGTCTCGACCGCGTCGGCGCGGGCGGCCAGGGCGGCGGCCTGCCGAGCGATCTCGCGCTCTTCGTCGGTCTTGACCGCCAGGAGCTTCACCCGGCTGTGGGGTGCGTGCAGCTCGACCACGTCGCGCTCCCGGCTCACCGCGGCGTCCCTGTTGCGGTCCTCGTGCAGCCGGGCGCCCAGGAACTCGAGTCTCTGGGCGATCCGGTGTCGCACCAGGGCGGAGTTCTCGCCGATGCCGCCGGTGAACACCACCGCGTCGACACCGCCCATCACCGCCGCGTAGCCCCCGAGCACCTTGCGGGCCCGGTGGGTGAACACGTGAAGGGCCAGCCGCGCCCGCTGGTCGCCCTCGCCGGCCCGGGCCTCGATGTCCCGCATGTCGTTGCCGACCCCGCTCAGGCCCTTGAGCCCGCTCTGGCGGTTGAGCAGGTGGTCCAGCTCATCGACACTCATCCCGGACCGCAGCAGGTGGATCAACACACCCGGGTCCACGTCGCCGCTGCGGGTGCCCATGACCAGGCCCTCCAGCGGGCTCATGCCCATGCTGGTCTCGATGGAGCGGCCGAATTCGACGGCGCAGGCGCTGCAGCCGTTGCCCAGGTGCAGGGTGATGATGCGCAGGTCCCGCACGTCCTCACCCAGGTGCTCGGCGGCCCGGCGGGAGACCCAGGCGTGGCTGGTGCCGTGGAAGCCGTAGCGGCGCAGGCCGTGCTCGGCGGCCAGGTCGGCGTCGAGGGCGTAGCTGCGGGCTCGTCGGGGCAAGGAGCTGTGGAAGGCGGTGTCGAAGACCGCCACGTGAGGCAGGTCCGGCAGCGCGGCACGGGCCGCCTGGATGCCGGCGAGGTTGGGCGGGTTGTGCAGCGGTGCGAGGGGAGAGAGCGCCTCGATCGCGGCTTCGACCTCGCCGTCGATGCGGGTGGGCTCGACGAAGCGCTCGCCACCGTGCACGACCCGGTGGCCGACGGCCTCCAGGGAGCGCCCTACCGGGACCGCGGCCAGCAGGCGGGGCAGGGCATCGGCCAGGGCTTCGCCGTGGGCGCCGGCGGCCAGGCGGTCCAGCCGCTCGCTCGCCAGCCGCTCCCCGGTGTCCGTGTCGATCAGGTCGGCCTTCAGGCTGGAGCTGCCGCTGTTGAGGACCAGCACGAGCATGGACGTTCTCCGGGGTCTTGGGGTTGCCTTATCGGGATAGGCGAGCGACGTGTTCAACGAGGTGGGAGAGCAGCGGCCGCTGGTCGGGACCTGGGTGCGCACCCTGGCTCGCCTCGTCGGGCTGCTCACGCTGCTGGGGGCCACCGGGGCCCTGTGGCTGGTCACCTCACCCGTGCCCTGGACCCTGCTGGCCGAGCGGCTCGTGCGGGACCTGCCCGGCGAGCTCGAGATCGCGTCCATCGACCTGACCGGGCCCGGGGATCCGCTGAATCCGAGCACCTGGGAGATCACCCTCGAGGGGGTCCGCTGGACACCGACCGACCAGGGCGGGCCGCGCTTCACGGCCACCCGCCTGGTCGCTCCCCTGCCGGACTGGGCCGCCTGGCAGCAGCGCCGGGCGGTGACCGTGCCCTGGGCGCGGGTGGTGGGCCTGCACCTGGAGATCCCGGAGCAGAGGCCGCCGCCGCCCTGGGAGGTCAGCGACGACCCGCTCACCCTGGGCGCCGACCGGGTCGAGGTCTGGGACACCCGGTTCACGGTGCACGAGGACGACCCCTTGGTCGGTCTTGCTGCGGAGGCGATCTACGCCGAGCTGGAGAGCGTGTCCTTCTGTCCGGGGACCCGGGACTTCCGGGGTCTCGGCCACGCGCGGGTGGGGCCCATCCAGTACGGCGACCTGCCCATCGACGGGGCCACGGTCGGTCAGATCGTCGCCGACGAGCGCGGGGTGGTGCTCGACGGCGTCGCCTACCGGCTGGCGGCCGGCTCGGGGCTCGCGACCCTGCGCTTCGAGGGCCTGCTCAAGTCCGCGACGGCGATGGGCCTGGACACCGAAGTCACGAGCCTGCGCATCCAGGACATCGTCTCGGCGACCTCGGATCGGCCCAGCCCGATCCGAGGGCGGGTGTCGGCCGAGGCCGCGATGCAGACCGATCTGGCGGCAGAGCGGGGCACCAGCGTGCTCACGGCCCAGGTGCGCATCCCCGAGCTGTTCATCCCCCTGGACCTCCGGGGCGAGCAGCTGGGGCCCGTGCTGCGGGGTGCGCTGGAGCTGTTCGGCTACACCCAGGGCGCGGGCCTCAGGATCCGCAGCCTCTACGGGCCGATCTCCCTCGGACGGGGCTGGGTGACCGTCGACGGCCTGCGCTCGACGGTGCTGGGCGTGCCCATCGAGGTCAAGGCCCGCATCGACCAGGGCAAGACCTGGATCCTGGTGCGGCGGCTGCCGCGGCTGCGCAACCTGGGCACCCTGTCCCGGGTGACCGGGGCCGTCGGACTGGTCATCGAGGGCCATGGCGACGACCTGTGGCTGCGGGTCGCCGACGAGGCGGAGATGAGGTCCGGGCGCCAGGTCGGGCGGATCCGGAAGGAGGGGGTGAAGGTGTCCGACTGACACGGACTCCCCCTTCGCTGCGTATACAGGGCAGACCGTCCTGGAGAGAGACATGAGCGACATCGATCGACGCGCCCTGCTGGGCGGGATGGGGGCCCTCTCGGTGACCATGGGCTGCAACCTGCGGGTCGAGGAGGCCGACTACTGCCTCGACGAAGACGGCGGCGGCGCCCTGCTCACCGACGACGGCGAGCGCCCGGATCTCTCCGAGTGCCAGCCCGAAGCCGCCCAGGCCGAAGGGCCCTTCCACAGCGAAGGGGCGCCGAACACCGCGGACCTGGTCGACGACGACGGCGTGATCGTGTTCATCACGGGGCGGGTCTGGGAGCCCGGCTGCGGGGCCACGATCGCCAGCGCAGAGGTCGAGTTCTGGCACACCGACAACAGCGGCAACTACGACAACTCCGGCTTCCGCTACCGCACCCGGCTCGTCTGCGACGACAACGGCGAGTTCAGCCTGCGCACCATCCGCCCCGGGCTCTATGCCGACAACGGCGTCTACCGGCCGGCGCACTACCACGTGAAGGTGCACGTCGACGGCGTCGAGCGCCTGACCACCCAGTACTACCTGGAGGGGGACCCGTACCTGGCGTGCGACGCCATCGCGAACACGTCGCTGATCCTGCCGGTGGGCGGGAACGAGACCGACGGGCTGGAGCTGGACATCGACATCGTGTTGGGCTGATCACAGCTCCAGCAGCGACTCCTCCGTCACGGCGAACATCGGCTCCAGCGCCCAGGTGCGCCCGCCCACCCGGACCCGCCCGGTCAGGTCGCCGTAGTACTGACTGAAGTCCGCCTTCATCAGCCACAGGAAGCGGTGCTCCCGGCGGTGGAAGCGGGGGGTGAAGGACAGGTCGACCCAGTCCTCTCCCGGATCCGGCGTGCGGATGTGCCAGGGGCTCTCGCTGGCCCGGGTCTCGGGGTCGTCGATGGTGTAGTGAAACGCGGCGTCGGGCACCTTGTGGAGGGCGTGCTCGGTCCAGACCGCGTACTTGCGCGCGATCACCACCGGCCGCGCGAGCTCGCGGTCCCGGGCGATCTGGATGCCCAGGCGACCCCGCTCGCCGGTCGCCTCACACCGGGCATGGCCCACCGCTGCGACCCAGTTCCAGTTCTGCTCCCCCCGCTGGTGGCCCATGGTGCGGTCGAAGCTGCCCAGGCTGCCCGGCGGCAGGGCCAGCACCCTGTCCCGCAGGGCCAGGGTGCCGTGCACCACCTCCAGGTTGCCGTAGCGCTGGAAGCTGCCCCGGCCCCGGTGAAAGCCCGTGGACTGGATCAGCGGCGGCCCGAGGATGCGCCGGGCCTCGCCCACCGCGGAGAGCCCCTCGGCGTGCACCGAGAACTGGACCCGCTCCTCGCTGTCGCTCACGCTGATGAAGCTGCCGGTGTCCGGGTCGTGGAAGCGCCCCCCGCGCGGGCCGACGGTGATGTCATTGCCCCGCAGGATCTGGGTGAGGCTGGCGTGCTCGAAGGCGCCCGTGGCCTTGTCGCAGACCAGCACCGCGGTGTTCCCGGCCTTGGAGAGGTGGGCGATGTTGAGCACCACGAAGTGCTCGGCGGTCTCGAAGCTCAGGTGGAACCACTGCTGGAAGGCCAGGTCGAAGGCGCTGGACTCCGCCAGGTTCAGGTCCGGTGGCACCGCCTCGAACCACCCCGTCCGGTAGGTGCCGTCGGCCCCGATCAGCTGCTCCGGCGGATCCTGGCGGACCAGGTAGTCGGTGCCATCGTCGAGGAATTCCGGGGTGCGGCCCGCCGCCGCGTCGAGCTTGTCGATCAGCCTGGGCAAGCGCTCAGGCCTCGCGCAAGCGCAGGAACCACGTGGTCCACAGGATGTTGAAGCACAGGAAGATGCCGAAGAAGATCCAGCCCGCCGGGGGCGCCCCGGCGACCATGGCCCAGCCGATGCCGAGGGTGGCCGTCGACGACCAGATGACCTTCATGCGGAGCATGGTGCGGAAGCTCTCGGCGTCGGCGTTGCGGCCCAGGAGCGACTCGCCGCCGATGCCGAACAGCGCCGCGGCGACCAGGCGGCTGGCCACGGGGTCGACGCACTCCCAGCCGAACAGGCCCAGGAACCAGTCCGGCGCGATGAGCAGCGGCACGGCGAAGACGTAGTCGGCCCAGAAGTGGAACACGAACCACTTGCGGAGGGCGCTGGGGACTGCCATCGGAGGGCTCCGGTGCACGGGTCGCGGGGGCGTATCGTAGCGTGCAGGGTCCCTGTTGCGCGCTGGCAACACCCGCCAGTTCGTGACCGCCGCGCGGGCGGCGGTGCGGCGGGGCTACAGCGAGCTGGCGCCGGCTCTGGTGCCCCGGCTGGAGGACGGCGAGCTCCGCGCCCGGATCGAAGCCGCGCGGGCCCTGGCACACCTGGGCAGCAACGCCGAGGTCGAGGCCCTCAAGCCCCACACGAGGGGTCTCCTGACCGACGCTGCCCTGAAGAAGGCCGCTCGGGAGGCCATCGCCCAGATCACGGAGCGGGCCGGGCCGGCGGTGCCGGGGGCGCTCGCGGTGGTCGAAGCGGAGACCGGAGACGAGGGGCAGCTCGCCTTGTCGGAGGGGCAGGGGGGCGAGCTGTCCGCGGCGCAGCGGAAGCGCTCGACCGATTAGCCTCCTCTGATGCTGCTCCTCCTCGCCCTCGCTTGCGACACCGAGCCTGAGGCCGAAGCCCCCTGGGCCCCGCCAGACGAGCCCGGCCCCTACGCGGCGGGTGTGACCACCTTCTGGATCACCGGCGCCCACGACGAAGAGATCGCCGTCGAAGTCTGGTACCCGGCCATCGAACCCACGGGCGAGGACCCCAGCCCGTACCTCGAGGTCCCGATGGCCGGCACGGCCTACCGGGAGGCCAAGCCCGCCGCCGAAGGCGGCCCCTTTCCTCTCATCGCCTTCAGCCACGGCTCCCGAGGCATCCGCTACCAGTCGATCTACCTGACCGAGCACTGGGCCCAGCACGGCTTCGTCGTCGTCGCCCCAGACCACCCCGGCAATACCTTCCTGGAGCCGGACCAGCTGGAGCTGGCCCTGGTCGCTGACCGCCGCCCAGGGCAGGTGATCGACGCCGTCGACGCGGTCCTCGCCCGCACCGCCGACTCCGGCGATGACCTCGCCGGTCTGACGGAAGGCGAGCAATACCTGATGGCCGGCCACAGCTTCGGGGCCTGGACCACGCTGGCCGTCGCCGGTGGCGTGGTCGATCACGCCGCCATGCTGGAGTACTGCACCGAGTTCCCGGACGAGCAGTTCTGCCGCCTGACCGACGAAGTGCTCCAGGTCCCCGGGGCCCCGGACCCCCGCGCCACCCACGCCCTGTCGATGGCCCCCGGGGGGTGGTACGCCTTCCTCGACGACGGCCTGAGCACCCTGCAGCCCGCCATGTTCTGGGGCGGCACCTTCGACGAGATGACCCCCTACGAGCCCGAGATCCGCCCCACCTGGGAGGCCGCCGGCGACCCGAAGGAGCTGTGGACCCTCGACGGTGCGGGGCACTTCGTCTTCTCGGATCTGTGCCTGGTCGCTCCCTTCATCTCCGACGAGTGCGACGACGACGGCGAGTACCTGGACCTTCCCACCGGCCAGGACATCGTGCGCACCGCCACCACGTCCTGGCTGCGCCGGGCCGCTGACCGCGACTCCCGCGACGCCGAGTGGTGGACCGAGCAGGCCCTGAGCTGGCCGGAGGCGACGGTCGAGTAGGGGCTGCTACTCGAGGATGACCCGAAACGCCAAGGGACCCGCGCCGGTCTCGATGGTGCAGACGCCCTCCGTGGGACCTTCGGGCATCACCGCCTCGCCGCAGACGGTGAGCGTGCCGTCCAGGGCCAGGGGCAGGTCGGTGACCGGGGTGGCGCAGTCCTCTGACTCCGAGAGGTGGCAGCTGAGCCAGGTGCTGTCGCTCTCCACACCGCAGAGCTCCGTGAAGCCGTCGAAGTCGGCCCGGAACAGCGTCGGGAAGTCGCCGTCGCTGGCTCCGCGGACTTCTCCCCTCCCCGTACAGAAGCCCACGGAGCCCCCTCCCGAGCAATCGCCGGTCAGGACCGGCTCGGCACCCCCGGTGTCCTCGCCCATGGTCATGTCGTCGCCGACCTCGCCCGCGCCAGGATCGTCCTGGTCTTCGGGCGCGGCCGTGTCCGCCCGCTGGGAGCCGTACAGTCCTGCAGTGGAGGTGTCTGGCGGCGTGGCGCAAGCAGCGAGCCAGAGCGCGCTCAGGAGCATGGGGGGAACCTCGGCCTCAGCAACAGGGTTGACGCCCCCCGGCCATCGGGGTTGCAAGAAAACAGGACTCAGCCGAGCGCGGTCAGCCCCAACCAGCCGCCACCCCAGAGGATCAGCGGGACCGCGGGCGCCAGCAGCAGGGTCCGCCAGACCCGGACGGCGGTCTCCTCGCGCAGCGGCACCAAGCCATGCACCGCCGCAAGGACCCAGCCAGCCCCCACGCAGCCCGCGCACACCAGGGGGAAGGCCTGCATGCTCCAGGCCACGAGCCACTGGAAGAAGCCCGCAGGCTCGGTCTCCAGCACGAAGCCGCCGAACACCGCCGGCACGAAGCCCACCGCCGCCAAGGGCACCCAGAGCAGCGTGATGACCAGGGCCTGTCGCATGGGGCTGCACGCTACCCCGGCAGGAGGCGGATCGCGGTGTGGACGGGACGGATCAGCGGGGGGCCTGTCCTGCCCGTGACCACCTCGGTGCTGGGCAGGTCCACCACCCGGCCCGCCACGATCATGCGCTTGGAGGAGCCACCGTCCAGGTTCAGGGCGGTCGTGCAGCCGAGCTCGGCGAGGAGCCGGGCGGTCCCTCGCAGGGTCAGCCCCAGAGCCCGCTCCAGGTTGCGTCCGTCCACCGCCGCGAAGACCAGGGTGCCATCCGGCCGGCGCCCGACCGCCATCCGCGGGAGCAGGTTCTGATCGAAGGTCTCGTCCTGGGAGAAGGTCACCGGCGGCGCGACACCGGTGAAGCCCTCGGCGGCCCGATCCAGGGCGAGCTGCCCATCGATGAGCAGCATGGGGCCCCCGGCGATGCCCTCGGTCCATGGGCCCGCGAGGGTCCAGGGCACCGGGTCCGGCAGGGCCTCCCGGACCAGCAGACCGTTCAGCGGCGGCACGCGGGTCAGGCCGGGCAGGACCGCATCACCCACCACCGCATGCCCCGCCCAGGGGGCCTCGGGCCCGTCGGCACAGCTCCAGGTGGTCAGGGGCCGACCGTCCACCCGCAGGGCCTCGGGGCCCAGGCGCTGCAGCGCGACGCCCTCGGGACCGACCAGGAGGCTGCCCCGGTGGAAGGCCGGTGGGTGGGTCACGCGCCCGCCCTGCAGCAGCAGCCCCACCGGGTCGTGCCGGGCCGAGGGCGGCGGGATCTCGGGCTCCGAGTAGAGGAAGAAGCCCCCCGAGACCGCGGCCAGGGCACCAGCCGCGAGCTGGTCCACGGTGCCGGCGCCGTGCCAGTCCACCACCTCCAAGCGGACGCTCCGAGGGTCGAGTTGGAGCAGGTTGACGTGCTGAGGGCCGTCTTCGGTGGGGCCTTCGAGCAGGGCGTGCTCCAGGCCCGGCGCCACCGGCCGCCAGACCAGGGACGCGAGCAGGGCATCGAGACAGCCTCCCCGGTGGCGCCAGGCCAGCCGCCCGGCCTGGCTGGCGTAGAAGTCCGCGACGGCCCGCACCCGGAGTGCCCGGGGGCCTGGGCCCCGGACCACCTCGGTCAAGCGCTGGCGGAAGCCGACCCGCAGCACCCTGGCCTCCGGCGCAGCCTGCTCTCCCAGGGCCTCGGACACCGCGGCACAGCGACGGGCGAACATCTCGGCCTGGGCCCGGTCGACCTCGGCGGCACAGGCGTCGGCCACCCCGGCGGCCAGGTCCTCCGACGTGGCCGCCAGGGCCTGCTCGATGGCGACGAAGTCCCCCTGCGGTCCGGCCAGCGCCGTGCGATCGAAGGCCTGCAGGACCGCGAGCCAGCTGGGATCGAGGCCTTCGGCGGCGACCCACGCGGCGCACGCCGCCTGCCAGCGGCTCACTCGTCGGGGGCGGGGTCTTCGGGGTCCGGCACGGTCGCCGGCACCAGGCCCGGGTCCGGCGCCACCCCCGGCTCGAAGTCCGCCTCGAGGGGCTGGCTGAAGTCCCGGGCCGTCCACTCCTCGGGTGCGACCGCCGTGCCGCCGACCTCCATGCCCCAGTGCAGGTGCGGTGCCGTGGACTGACCCGTGGAGCCCACCCGGCCGATCATCATGCCCTGAGTCACCTCCTGGCCGACGTCCACCGTGATCTGGGAGAGGTGGTTGTAGCTGGTCGACACGTTGGGGCCGTGCTTCAGGATCACGGCGTTGCCGTAGATGTGGAGCTCTTCGGCCAGGGTCACGGTGCCCGCATGGGCTGCGACCACCGGCTGACCGGCGCTGCCCTTGAGATCCGTGCCCAGGTGGTGGCGAACCACGCCGGTGTTGTACCGGCGCACCTTGCCGAAGGCGCTGGTGATGCGGCCCTTCACCGGGTTCACGAACAGCCCCTCGATCAGGGGCAGACCCAGGTCCTGCCGGTAGGCGTTCCAGCGCGCCTCGTTGGCCTGGCGGGTCAGGTTCTGCTCGCCCATGTCCCGCTGCTTCTTGGGCGAGAGTCTCACGTACCCGCCCTTGGGGAAGGCGGTCTCGGTCACCGCGACAGACCAGGTCGCGACGGCCTCGTTGCCCGCGTCGTCGACGACCCGCACGGTGAGCGGCAGGGTCCCCGGCTCGGTGCCCACCGGGATGCCCTTCACCCCCCGCAGGACGCCGCCGTCGAGCTTCTCGAGCTCCCAGCGGGTCTCGAGGAAGGTCACCTCGGCCTCGCTGATGCGCTCGTCGACCCGGGCGAAGATGCCCAGCGTACGCCCCTGGCCGACCGAGGTGCTGGACTGTGCCAGGCGCACGCTCGGCGGCGTGTTGTCCACCACCAGCTCCAGCTGCCACCGCGCCGTGCCCTTGAGCAGGCTCCGGGTCTCCAGCAGCACCGTGTGGGGGCCCTCCTCCAGACCGGTCGTGTCGAGCCGGAAGTCCCCGCTGGGGTCGAAGGTCCGGGTGGTGATCTCCACCCCGTCCACCAGCAGAGCGACCTCGGCCGGGCCGCCGGTCAGGGTCACGCCGAAGGGCACCTCCCCCGCCGCGGGACTGTGGGGGGGCGAGACGGTCATCACCGGGGCGGCGCAGGCCGCCAGCAACAGCGGGCCCACGCTCAGTCGATCGCGCAGTTGGGGCCGATCGCCAGCGCCGTGGTCTCGGCCTCGCCCAGTCGGACCAGGTCCTCACCGCTCTCCGGGTCGCCGGTCACCGCGTTCCAGCCGCCCTGCCAGCCGGTGATGTCCAGGCCCAGGACCGCCGCGAGGGAGGTCGACTGGCCGAGCCAGAACAGGCCCACCGGATCGCCCTGGTAGCACATGCTGTGGGCGTCGGCGTCGAGCTCCAGCCACCAGGTGTAGTCCCCGGAGTTGTCGCTGTCGTTGTAGAGCACGAAGCCGATCACGGCGATCTGTGCACCGGCCTCGGCGCTGTAGAACTGGAAGCTCGGGCTGGGGGCGGAGGCCTGGGACGCGTCGAAGGTCGTGCCCGAGAGCGGGACATCGAAGACCGGATCGTCGAGGTTCGGCTCACCGTCGCTGTCCACCGCCAGACCAACCAGCCCCATGGCACCTCCCCCGGAGGGCTGGTAGGTCCCGCTCAGGCTGACCGAGGTGTCCACGGCGCCGACGCCATGGACCACCACCTCGCCGAGCTCGGTGAAGGTGGGGTCGCCAGCGGCATCGCCCAGCTCGAAGTCGTTGTCGGCCAGGCTCCAGCCCTCGGGCCACCCGTCGGGCATGGTGCCGGTCAGGTAGACGACCAGGGCGTCGCTGTCGGCGCCCACCACCGTCTCGCTGCCGTCTCCCAGGGCGCTGTCGGCCGTGCTGTCGATCCACGCCGAAGCCACGTAGCTGGCCACCAGCAGGCCCGCGTGCTCCGGGTCCTCGACCAGGTGCTCCGCCGGGGCCTCGACGGGTAGGGTGAAGGTGGCCGCCGTGCTGCCGCTGTCCCCAGCGGCCAGGGTCTCGCCCACGGCCAGGCCGCCGGCGCCATCGTCGAAGACCCGCACCAGCCCCAGCGTGATCGCCCCCGGGTCCTGGGTGCCGTCGACCGCTGCGAAGGACAGCGAGACCTCGGGGTCCGGCGGCGTGGTGTCGGTGGTGCCCGGGGTGCCGCTGTCCGCGGTCGCGCCGGAGTCGGCGGTGCCCGAGTCGACCCCGGTGTCGCCGTTGCAGCCCCCCAGGGCCAGGATCAAGGTCAAGCCGGTGCTGGTCATGGCGCCTCCACGCTGGCGGGACTCTATCCTGGGGGGGCATGTGGATCTGGTCCCTGGTGCTGACTGTCGCGCTCGCCGACGAGGTCCAGGAGCTCGGGGAGTGGGCCCGGCAGCAGCGGCTCGAGGACTGGTGGGGGCTGGTCGAGCAGGACCTCCAGGACCCGGCCAAGGCCCAGCACCTGGGCCACCAGCTCACCCTGCCATCGGCCTGGCGGGCGGGCTGGGTGGCGAGCGAGCGGCCGGTGCTGCACCTGGTGGACGTGGTGCCGAGCGACCCGGGCTGGGAGGCCCGGCCCCTGGGCGAGGCCGACGCCGAGGTCCTCGCGCGCGCGCTGCGCGCCTACGCGGGCAAGAAGGTCGACGTGCTGCTCCGGACAGAGACCGCAGACCACGGCGTGCTCTTCGCGGACCACGTGCGGGAGCTGCCCAACGGGGCGGTCACCATCATCGGCACCAGCTACCGCTCGCCGACCGCCGACCCCGACGTGCCCACGCTGTACACCTTCGCGGCCCGGACCGACGCCTCGGGCCGGCGGGTGCTGGTGAGCGCCAGCGGCGGCCGGGTGGACGAGGGCGCCTGGGTCGGCAGCGCCGCCCGGCCCATCGGACCCGACAACACCTACCTCTACGCCCACGAGCTCTTCCACGCCCTGGGGATCCTCCACCACTACAGCAGCGGGCTGTACCGGTCTGTGGAGGCCAAGCAGCGGGCCGAGGACTTCCTCGTCGGCACCGACTGCATCATGAGTGCCAACTACGTCGGCGGCTTCCTTCGTCAACGAGATCAGGATCTTCTGGACGACAAGAATCGGCTCCGCATGATTGATGCGATTTGCCCGATCTGCCGCTTCCTCCTTCATCCTGGCGGATCGAGCACCCGGCGGTGGTCGCGGCGGTACCGGCGGAAGGCCATCTGGCTGCGGGAGCGCCTGACCACATCCTGACGCCTCGCGGACAATCCCTGGACATCCGTGGATCGGCATGCCATGCGGGTTGGTACCAACTTTACAAAAAACGGATGCCCTCGTAACGAGCGCTTTACTTCTCGCGCCCTGAACGGGCCGATGAGGCGTGTACCGTCTCCATGCCCACTCGCTCTCCTTCCCGCATTCGAGGAGCCTGAACATGCTGAACACTGGCCGCAACCTCTCGCTCGTGGCACTCGCTCTCACGGCCTCTGGCTGTGGGTCCATGGAGGACCCGCAGTTCACCGCCATCGAAGGGGTCGGCGATCACGATCCGTCGGGCAAGATCATCAACGGCTCGGCCCCAGACGAGTGGTTCCACGACGCGGTGGTGGCTCTGCACAACCGCACGGGCAACAGCGTCTCCAGCAGTCCGTTCTGCTCCGGCACCCTGATCAGCGACGACTGGGTCCTCACGGCCGCCCACTGTGTGGAGTCCCGGGGCGGCACCATGAGCGCCAGCAGCGTGGCGATCTACGTGGGCGACGACCCCTCCCGGGACCTCACCCAGCACGTCTACACCGTCGACAACGTGATCATGCACAGCGGCTACGACAGCCGCCAGCTGACCGACGACATCGCGCTCATCCAGCTCTCCCAGCCCATCACGGAGAACGTCACGCCGGTGCTGCCCCTGTCGGCGTCGAACGGCCTCTCCAGCTCCGACGCGGGCCACAACCTCAACTTCGCCGGCTTCGGCACCACCGAGCGCAACGGCTACGGCGAGAAGCTCCAGGTGGACATCCCCTTGAGCCAGGTCTGGAGTGAGCAGATCTACTACACCCAGGGCCAGGGCGGTCCGTGCTCGGGTGACTCCGGCGGTCCGGCGTTCTTCGAGCGCAACGGCGAGATCTACGTCGCGGGCGTGACCTCGTACGGCGACTGGAACTGTCGCTCCTACGGCGTCTCCACCAAGGTCGACGCCTACGACAGCTGGATCACCGGCTACACCGGGACCCTGACCGGCGGTGGCGGCTCCACCGGCGGCGGCTCCACCGGCGGCGGTGGCACCACCACGACCCCGGCTGGCTTCTGCGACGGGTTCGACGCCAACTTCGAGGGCAGCCTCTCCGGCACCGGCGACTACACCTACGAGCCGAACGGGACCTACTACCAGACCAACAGTCGCGGCGATCACACCGCGGCCCTGTCCGGCACGGGCACCGACTTCGACCTGTACCTCTACCGCTACCAGCGCAGCTCCTGGCGCCTGGTCGCCTCGAGCGAGGACAGCGGCTCCGAGGAGGACGTCACCTACACCGGGTCCGCCGGGTACTACCTCTGGGTCGTGTACTCCTACAGTGGTGCCGGTGACTACGAGATGTGCTTGAGCACGCCGTAGCGGCCTCCTCGACAGCTCCCCGAGCGGTCGCTGGAGGCAGGCACCTCCAGCGACTGCGTGGCGGCCGGGTTTCCATGGTGCAGTGGGGACCCGGTCGCCCAGCTTCGGCCGGGATACCCAGGAAGGGTGACGAGTCTTCGGAATCCTGAGCCCGGCTGGGAGCGGCACGTGACAGCGGTGCCCTTCGCGCCGGAGCTGGTGGCGGAGCGGCTGGGTTCGTGTCCCGACGGAGCGCGGGTGCTCGGGGGTGGGCTCGCGAACCTGAACGTGTGGCTGCCGCCAGATCGCGTGCTGCGGGTGTACGTGAGGGATCCGGGTGAGCTGGCCAAGGAAGCCGCGCTCCTGGGGCTCGGGTGGCAGCGCCTCCGGGTTCCGAGGGTGCACGGGCGAGGAGCGGACTGGCTGCTGCTGGAGCACGTCGCCCATCGGGCGCTGGAGGACTCGCCCCAGGCCGGGCGCGACTGTGGCCGCGCGCTGGCGGAGATCCACGCCGCCTTGTCGCCGGGGTCCTTCGGCTTCCTCGACGAGCGCCTGGAGGTGGTCAGGCCCCTGGCGGACATCGGCGTGGCGCTGCGGGACCACATCCTCCAGGCCCTGGAGGGGTCCCAGGGTGCACTCCTGGGCGAGCTGCGAGACCCGGTGGAGGCCTGGTGGCTGCGGCAGGCGCCGGTGCTGACCGGCCTGGCCGGTCAGCCGGGGCTGCGACACGCGGACTTCAAGGCCTCGAACCTGAAGCGAGCGAGCGACGGGCGGCTGTTGGTCCTGGACTGGGAGTTCGCCTGGTCGGGCCCCGCGCTCATGGACATCGGGCAGCTGTTCCGCTGGGGGACCTCAGACGCCTTCGAGGAGGTCTTCGCCCGGGCCTACGTGGCCAACGGCGGGGAGCTGCCCAGGGGCTGGCAGAGCTGGGCGGCGGCCTTCGACTCGGCGAACCTGG
>CAYFPX010000158.1:0-20076 GCA_964344945.1 uncultured Enterobacterales bacterium | reverse complement strand
TGTTGTCGTTGCAGTCGGTGCCACCCTCGACGCCCACGCCGTCGTAGCCGTCGCCGTCGACGTCGGTCAGGTCGCCGTCGCCCGCGCAGTCGTTGTCCTTGCCGTCGTAGGGGATGTCGTTCGCCCCGGGGTAGGTCCAGGGGTCGTCGGGGTCGCAGTCGTCGACGTCGGGCACGCCGTCGCCGTCGCGGTCGGGCAGGGACTCGGTGTCGGCGCCGCTGTCGTCGGTGCCCGTGGTCGTGTCGGGGGTGCAGGCGAGCAGGCCCAGGCCGAGGAGGACGGAGACGGTCACGGGGCACCTCTCTGAGGGGGGCCAGTGTGCCCTATCCTGAGGCGGCATGGACGACGAAGGCCTCACCGCCGCGCAGCGCGAGGTGCTGCGCAACGACCTGGTCAAGCTGCGCTCGGAGCTGACCCGCCTGGTCCGGGACGAAGCGGGCCTGACCGACGTGGTGGAGCTGGACCAGGCCGCTGTCGGTCGGGTGAGCCGCATCGACGCGATCCAGCAGCAGGCCACGGCCAAGGCGATCCAGCGCCGGCACGGCCTGCGGCTCGAGCGGGTCGAGGCGGCCCTGGAGCGCCTGGCCGACGACCCGGAGGACTACGGCTGGTGCCCGGACTGCGGCGAGGCCATCGGCTGGCGGCGGCTGCTGGCGTTCCCCGACGCGGTGCTGTGTGTGGGGTGTCAGGGGAAGCGGGGGCTGTGACTACACCCCGGTGATCACGAGATCGACGGCTCGAATGATGGCGTCCCGTTCCACCTCCAGGCTGCCAACGACCTCTCCCAGCTGTGACGCCGGTACGCCGGCGAGCTCGGCCGTCGACATGACCACGCGCTGGCCGTCGACCTGGAAGACCGGATTCAAGGTCCTGGCCGGCCGCGGCATGGAGGCCATGGAGCGCAGCGGCACCACCACGCGCGTGGCCAGCTCGTCCAGCAGACGGTGCTGGATGTCCAGCAGGTAGGGGACCTCCTGCGCCGTCTCGCGTCGGGGGTTGATGTGGACGTCGAACTGCGCCATCAGAAGCGGCGCAGCCCGTCGCTGAACACGCCACGCTCTTCGACTCGCCGATTGTAGTCATCCACGGCATGCCGGTTCTCGGTGCGCCACTCCTGCTCGCGATGGGCACGGATCAGCTCGATGAGTCGCCCTTCCAGGGTCTGGGAGAGGTTGATGCCCAGAGACCTGGCCTGCTGCAGCAGGTCCTGGTTCACCGAGAGATTGGTGGCCTTTCGGGGGGCCTTGACGTCATACACAGTACTCATGCGCACTCCTCATGCGCATTATAGCCGCTCAAGGCACGACCGCCTCCCACCCCGCCTCCCCCAGCCGCAGCTCCCGGGTCGGCCAGTAGTCCAGGTCGGCCTTGAGGGTCAGGACCTGCACCACGTCGTCCAGGTCCTTGGTCTTGATGCGCACGGCGTCGCCGTGGCCCTGGTCGGCGACAGCCGCCAGGAAGGCCTCCAGGTCCGGGGTCGGCACGTCGTCCACCGCCACGATCCGCCGGGTCGCCCGCAGCCCGTAGCGGTAGGCCGGCGAGCCGTACCAGTACCAGGACACGTAGACCCCCGACGGCGGTCGGCCCCGCTGGTACGCCACCTCGGCGTGGGGCTCGTGCAGCAACGCCCCGCCCCAGATCAGCACCCGGTCCACGCCCCGGCCGTCCGCCGCCACGGTGGCGACCTCGACCTGGACCACCTGGCCGTCCCGGAGCACTTCGAGCGCCACGGTCTCGGCCTGGGCCGCCCGCTCCAGCTCCAGGTAGCGGGTGATGGTCTCGCCGTTGGCGGAGAGCACCAGGTCGCCGCCCTGGAGCACCTCGGCGGCCGGGTAGCCGCCGTAGAGCCGGGAGACGCTGAGGACCTGCTTGCGATCGGGGTCGTGGGCCTCCAGGGCCTCGGCGCGGTCCTGGGGAAGTCCCAGCTCCCGCGCGTCGGCCATGCGCACCAGGTTCAGCTCGGCCCCCAGCAGCCGGACCGTGTCGGTGCTGGCGCCGGGCCAGGGCCGCGGCAAGAGCCCCAGGGCTTCGACCGGCAGCCCGCGGAAGCTCGCGCCCGCGCCGTCGCCCTCGTCCCGGTGAAAGGACGCCCAGATCGCCAGCACCCGGCCCTTCTTGTCGGCGATGACCCCACCCACAGAGCTGATGGAGTCGTCGATCTGGAACACGTCGAGGTTGACGTCCCGGTGCTGGGGCGGGCTCGGCAGAGGCAGCCGGATGGGGTCCACCCGGGAGACCCGCGTGACCCGGCTGGCGACCTGGTGGGTGCCGGTGAGGGCGACCAGGTGGATCTCGTCGCCCGGCTCCACCGGCGCGGGCAGGAGCGTGGCGGATCGGACCGGCGTGTCCCCCAACAGCGCTGGGTCGTACCCGATCAGCGAGACGTTGTGCTCCGGGTGCACGAAGACCACTCGGCCCGGGATGCGCACGGAGCCGCCGAAGGTGAGCGTGACGTCGCCGAGCCCGCCGGGCACGGTGTCCCGGTCGGCCAGGATCAGCCCCTGCTCAGCGTCGACCACCAGGCCCGCGCCGCGGAAGTTGCTGCCCCAGACCCCCTCGGCCCGGTAGGGCACGTCGAATTCGACCATCACCATCGACGGCGCCAGCACCTGGGCCGCCTTGGAGCCGTTGCCCGCCAGGGAGGTGGTCGCCGGAGGCGGCGGCGGCGCCGGCTCGCCGGGGGACGCGGTCTCGCAGGGCCAGGCCCCGGTGGTGTCGCGGGTGCAGCGGCGCAGAGGGAACCAGCGCCGATCGATGGTGACCACCGCAACCTGCTCCCGCTCGGGTCGGGTGATGTGGGCGTAGCGCACAGGGACCCGCTCCCGATCGCCCCGGCTCAGCAGGTCCAGCCAGAGCTCCTCGAGGGTCGCCAGCGGCGTGCCGCCGATGGCACGGATCAGCGCCCCGTCCGGGATGCCTGCGGCGCTGAGCATGTACCCGGGACTGGCCACGTAGAGCCCCTCGACCGGCACCGCGTGGTTGCGGGCCTGCTGGTAGCTCAGCTCGTGCATCACCCCACCGCCCACCTCGACATAGGCCGACGCGGTCAGGGCGTGCAGGTCGCTCACCGCGAGCTCCACCGCGAGGGGCTCTCCACCCCGCTGCAGCTCCAGCGCCACGGTCTCCCCGACGTGTCGATCCAGCACCTCCTCCAGGGGGACGAAGTGGGTGAGGAGCTCGCCGTTCAACCGCACCAGCACATCGCCGGCCTGGAGCACCCCGTGGGCGGAGCCACCCGGCACGGTCTCCCGGACCACCAGCATGCCCACCGCGTCCGGGAAGGCCTCGCGGACCTCGGCCTCGGTGGTCTCGACCAGGCCCAGGCGCCGGAGCTCGTCGTAGGGGGTGTAGAGGAACCGGGTCTGCAGGGAGCCCCGGGACACGGGCTCCCCGGCCTGGACCAGCTCGACTGCCCGCACCACGCGATCCAGGGGCAGGTAGTAGCTGCTGGCCGCCCGCCGAGCGCCGCCGGCGTTGAGCGCGATCACCTCGCCCTGGATGTTCAGCACCGGCGAGCCGCTCGAGCCCCCCGAGGTGGCCGACGCGGCCTGCAGGTAGAAGGTGTTGAAGTCGTTGTAGCCGTTGCGTCCGTAGACCGGGGCCGGGCGGTCCAGCCGAGCCAGGGTGCCATCGAGGATGGAGAGCTTCTCGCCGGCGTCGTTGCCGACGATGCGGATGGCCTCTCCGACCCGGGCCCCCGACGGGTTCAGGGGCAGCTCGACCACGTCCATGAAGCGCACGGCCTCGGGGTCGAAGCGGAACAGGCCGAAGTCGTGGACCGGGTCCCGGTAGATCGCCTCCAGGGGCACCTCCTCGTGGTTGAGGAAGACCGCCTCGGCCACCACGGGACCGCCCTGCACCAGGTGGCGGTTGGTGAGGATCAGCCCCTGCTCGGCGTCGATGATGAAGCCGGTGCCCACGGTGTTGCTGGCGCTCTCCGTGTCGAAGGAGCGGGTGGCGGACACCCGGAGGGACACCACGGCCTGGGCGGCGGTCTCCAGCGTGGCCTCCCAGGAGGGGGCGGCGGCGAGAGCGGGGGCGAGCAACAGGGTGCTGAGCATGGGGGCGAGGGTACCCTGACCCCCTCTGGAGGCCCGGCATGCCCGCCGGACCGGCTCGGAGAGTTCTGTGGCGAGCGGGCGCTGGCGGGCGGGCGCTCGGAGAGGGCCCGGGAGGCCTGGGCCTGGACCGAGGAGCGCTGGCGGAGGATGCCGAGCGAGGGCGGGTCAACCCAGGTGATCCAGGCAATCAGAGTCTGAAGACACCCAGTCAGGGACCGAGGGGCGGCAGCGGCCCCAGCACCCCGTCCCAGCCGGCCAGCTCGTCCGGGCTCTTCGGCTCCGGCACCCCGAGCCCCGTGAAGGGGTCGTGGACCATGATGCGCACGTAGCTCCAGTCCCCCAGGCGGTAGCCGTAGACCCCGGAGGTCTCGGCGCCGTAGGGGGCGGTGAAGATCCGGGTCAGGGTCTGGTCGCGCAGGTCGTGGGCCCAGACCGAGTCCACGACCTGCTCGCTCGTGTCCTCGGCCACCAGGAGCACGCCCTGGTGGGGCAGCACGTGCAGGTTGTCCGGGCTCGCGATGCCGGTGATGTCGCAGCGGTTGCCGGCGTAGGGGTCCTTCTTCCCGTACTGGATCGGCGTGCCCGCCAGCAGGCCTGAGATGCGAGTGGCCACGTGGTCGCTGCCGACGGCCGCGTCCGGCGCCAGGTCCAGCGCATAGACCACCCCGCAAGGGTTCGGCTGGTGCCGGATGTGGTCCGGGCCGCCCAGGTCGTAGCCGCCGTCGGCCTGGCTCTCCATGCCCCGGGTGACCTCGCTGATGGCGAAGTAGAGCCGGCTCCGGTCCGGGTCGTGGGTGATGCCCTCGCCCTTGCGCAGCTCCATGGTCGCGCCCAGCAGAGCGGCGTAGCGGTCGGTCTCCAGCCGTGAGGCCGTGGTCGCCATCCCGTCGCGGAGCGCCAGGCACTCGAAGCCCGCGTGGGTGTTCACCGGGTCGAAGTCCTCGGGACAGGCCCCCAGGGGGAGGCCCTGCTCGTCCCGCAGCGGATCGGCGGTGTCGAACAGGTCTGTGAAGGCCACGCCGGCTTCCACCTGGGCGTCGATCGCCGCGTCGGTCGCGTGCCCCAGGGAGATCCAGCCCAGGTCGGCCTCGCCGGCGCCTTCGTCGGAGGTCTGGGACCAGGCCATCCCGTACAGGGTGCCCGCGCTCAGGTCCCCGGCGGTGTCCGCCACGTACAGGTAGAGCCCGCCGTTGGTCTCGTCGTCGGTCAGGTAGGCAGTGCGCTGATCCGGGAGGACCAGGGCCAGCTCCAGGGAGGTCCGGCCCATGCTCCGGTGCCGCACCACCTCGGTCCCGCCGTCGGTGACAGAGACCTCGAAGGGGAAGCCGTACCGGTAGGGCACCAGGTGGCGCTGGACGTCGGCGAGGGTGACCCGGTCCGGCGTGCCGTCCTCGTCCTCGTCGGTGTAGATGTCGTAGCCCCAGTACCGGATCAGCCGGCGCACGGAGAGGTCCAGATCGCCCCACTCGGCGGCCTCGCCGAACCTGCGGGCGTCCGGGGGGTACTCCTCGCCCCCGAGGTGGGTCCCCCAGGGGGTCAGGCTCGCCGCGCAGGGGTGGTGCAGGGCCCCCAGGTCCGAGAGGTCCAGCGCCTCGGTCCCGGTGGCGGTCAGGGCGCCGGTCTCGGGATCCTGGCTCAGGGCGGTCCGGTAGAGCGCCCCTGGGTTGTCCTCGATGTGGGTGATCGCGACCATCGCGCCGCTCTCGGTCTGGAGCAGCGTGGAGGCGTCCACCGAGGCGCTGACGTCGAGGGTGCCGTCGCGGTTGGTCAGGCCCTGGCCGGTGTGGTCCACCAGCAGGCCGTAGGTGTCGGCGCCTCCGGGACTCGCACCCGTGCGCAGCAGCACCTGGTAGTCCAGGGGCACCTCGACCTCGTCGACCCAGGCGGTCTCGCTGGCCCGGACGGTGCGCCGCTCCTCGTCGGTCAGGGGGAAGTCCACCGGCGCGAAGCGCAGGCTCTCCGGCGGCGGCTCGGTGTCCGTGGGGGGCTCGGTGTCCGGGGAGCCGGTGGACGGCGAGGTGTCGGTGGACGAACTGTCCTCCACCGTCGGCCCGGTCGAGATCGTGCCGCCGTCCTGGCATCCCAGGGCCCACAGGCCGATCCACAGCGTCATGCCGACTCCCGAGCCCCGACCGCAGCCACCTTACTCGGTATCCCCCACCGGTGATCGACCGGATCCTGGCCCAGCTCGCGGCGCGACACGACCGCCTCCCACGTCAGGTGCGTCGAACTTGACTGGGTGTCAAGTTCGGCCCCTCTCAACCCCTTGAGCCGCGCCAGACTTGACACTGAGTCAAGTTCCGGGCGGATCACGTCCACCACGGTCGCGCCGCTACCGGCTCGACCTGCTGCGACGGGTCGCCGAGCACCTGCCCCATCTCCAGCTACCCGCCGTCTGACTCCCCCAGCTCGGCCTCCACCCGCCGCTTCAGGGCCCAGAACTCGCGGGTCAGCTCCGGCAGCCGCCGCAGCGCTGCGGTCATCCGGCGGGCCTTGCGGATCGGCACCCCGGGGATGCCCCAGTAGACCCCGGTCTTGTTGTACCCGGTGAGCGCGCCCTTGCCGCCGACCTGGACCCCGTCTTCGGCCACGGCGTGGTCGGAGATCGCCACCTGGCCCCCGGTCACGACGCCGTCGCCGGTGACAGCCGACCCCCCGAGCACGGTCTGGGCCGCGAACAGGTTCATGCGGCCGACCGAGCAGTTGTGGCCCACGTGCACCATGTTGTCGGTGCCGGTGTGGGCGCCGATGGTGGTCTCGGTCAGGAAGGCCCGGTCGACGGTGTTCAGGGCGCCGAGCTCCACGCCTTCGTGGATCACGACCCGGCCCACCTGGGGCACCTTCACCGGGCCCTCGGGGGTCGGGTGGTAGGAGAAGCCGTCGGAGCCGAGCACCGTGCCGGCGTGCAGGGTGCAGTCCGGGCCCACCCAGGTGTGGTCGTAGAGCACGCAGTGGGGGTGGAGCCGGGTGCCGGCGCCGATCGTGCAGCCCAGGCCGATCACGCAGTGGGCGCCGATGACCGCGCCGTCGGCCACGGTCGTGCCGGCGCCGATCACCGCGTAGGGGCCCACGTGCACGCCCTCGCCGAGCTCGCCCTCCACGATGGCGGTCTCGTGCACACCCGGGCCCGGGGGGTCCGCCACGATCGCGGCGTTCAGGACCCGGATGAAGGCCAGCTTGGGGTCGTCGACCACGATGCAGGTGCGGCCCTCCACCGCGGCGGTGCAGATCACCACACCGCCTTGGCCGGAGATCTCGCCGGTGGCGAAGCACAGCTCTGTGGGTCCGGCCTGGTCCAGGGGCAGGACCCCGGTGAGGGCGACCTCCGGGCCGTGGTGGGGGGCGCCGAGGAACGCCGCGATCTCCGTGGAGGTCACGGGCTCAGCCGGTCGATGGTGCGCGGGAAGGGCACGGTCTCGCGGATGTGGCGGACGCCGCACATCCAGGTCACCAGCCGCTCCAGGCCCAGGCCGAAGCCCCCGTGGGGCACGGTGCCGTAGCGCCGCAGGTCCAGGAACCACTCGAAGTCCGACTGGGGCAGCTCGTGCTCGGCGATCTTGCGCAGCAGCACGTCGAGATCGTCCTCGCGCTCGCCGCCGCCGATCACCTCGCCGTAGCCTTCGGGGGCGAGCAGGTCGACGCCCAGCGCCCGGGCCGGGTTCTCCGGGTCCTCCTTCATGTAGAAGGCCTTCACCGCGGTCGGGTAGCGGTGGCACAGGATCGGGCGGTCGTACTGCTCGGTCAGCGTGGTCTCGTGGGGGCTGCCGAAGTCGTCCTCGGGGTCCACGGGCACGCCGAGCTCGGCGAGCTGGGCGCAGGCTTCGTCGTAGGACACCCGCGGGAAGGGCTTCTGGATGGCCTCGAGCTTGGAGAGGTCCCGGCCCAGGGTCTCCAGGTGCTCCCGGCCGTCTCGCAGGACCCGCGCCACGATGAAGCAGACGAAGTCCTCGCACAGGTCCATGATGTCGTCGAGGGTGGCGAAGGCGATCTCCGGCTCCACCATCCAGAACTCGGTCAGGTGCCGCCGGGTGGCGCTCTTCTCGGCCCGGAAGGTGGGCCCGAAGCAGTAGGTCTTGCCGAAGGCTGTGGCGCCGGCCTCCTGGTAGAGCTGGCCGCTCTGGGTCAGGTAGGCGAGCTTGCCGAAGTACTCGGTCTCGAAGAGCGTGGACGTGCCCTCACAGGCGTTCGGCGTGAAGATCGGGCTGTCCAGCAGCAGGAAGCCCCGCTCGTCGAAGAAGTCCCGGATGGCCTTCACGCAGATGTGCCGGATCTTGAGGATGGCGTGGGGCCGCTTGGACCGGAGCCACAGGTGCCGGTGCTCGTGCAGGAAGTGGGGGCCGTGCTCCTTGGGGGTGATCGGGTAGCCCTCGGCGCTCTGGATGATCTCCAGGGCGCTCACGGCCAGCTCGAAGCCCAGCTTGGAGCGGGTGTCGGCCTTGACCAGTCCCGTGACCCGCAGGCTGCTCTCCTGGCCCAGCTTGCGGGCCTGGGCGAACAGGTCTTCGTCCACCGCCTGCTTCTTGAGCACGCACTGGATGATGCCGGTGCCGTCGCGGACCTGGAGGAAGGCGATCTTCCCGCTGCCGCGGCTGTTGTAGAGCCAGCCCTGGAGCGTGACGGTCTGGCCCTCGTGGGCGGCGATCTCGGCGATGGTCGTGGTCGGCGCGGACACCGTGTCCTCCGGGTCTCGGCGGTCAGCGGCGGTCCCTATCCCGGGCGTTGTCGCAGACCACCGGGCGGATCAGGCTGTCGCAGGGCTGTCGCGGGTGCTACGTTGTCGGCGGCACCCGGACCGGACCTCATGCGCAACCTCCGTCGTCGCATCCAGGGTCAGACGACCACCGAGTACCTGCTGACCATCAGCGTGGTGAGCATCGCCATCGTCGGCACGATGCTGTCCTTCGAGACCATCTTCGGCACCAACGTGCACGAGCTGTCGAGCCACCTCGCTTCGTCGACCCTGGTGAGCACCGGCGTCCAGCCCTGACACTCCCCTGAAGTGCACTTCCGCTGGGCCTCATTAGGCTCCTGGCATGCTCGCCACCGCGCTCGCCTTGCTCACGGCCCCAGCCCTCGCCGACGACATCCCGCCCCCCGCCGACGGCTGGCTCATCCAGGGCACGGCCTACACCGTCCTGGTCGAGGACCTGCGGGGGCTCTACGCCGACGTCCCGCCCTTCGGCGTGGCCCAGACCAAGATGTGCAATGTGCGCTTCGTCATGCAGCCGGGGCGGCTCACCCAGACCAGCTACGGCAAGTGCCTGGGCGGGCTCCAGGAGTCCATGGACTCCTTCCTGACCGGCATGTTCTTCTGGCCGGCCGACGGCGCCGACCCCACCCAACCCAACGGCGCGGGACTGTCGGTGACCCTGAAGCACCAGACCTGGGGCCTGATCCCCCGCATCGACGCCGAGCCCGGCACGCCCTTCGTGCGAGAGATCGACGGCGAGACCGTCACCTTCACCCGTTGGATCCCCGCCCACGCCCGCAGCGGCCCCCCGCCGGAGCCGTCGAAGAAGCAGGCCAGGGCCATCGGCGACGCCACCTGCGTGCTCTCCGCCGACGTGGCGGCCGACGGCACGGCGAGCAACCTCCAGGTGGTCGACTGCCCCGAAGCGGCCCAGAAGTCGGCGCTCAAGGCCGCCAAGGAGTGGCGCTTCGAGCCGGAGAAGCTCGACGAGCGCGGCGTGGCGAGCTCGGCGTTGTTGACGTTCGAATTCGAGAAGCCGGAGTAGCCCTCGGGCGGGTCAGGTGGCGCCGAGGCCGGTCACCCCGATCTGCAGCGTGGGCTGCTCCGGGTCGTTGCTCTGGATGGTCAGGGTGCTGTAGTCGAGCGCGGTGACGTCGGACTGGTAGCCCACGGTGACCGAGCCGATCTCGCCGGGCTGCAGGACCATCTCGTGGTCGAAGTCGACCCAGAAGTCGCCGCCCACGCTGTCGTTGGCCACGCTCACCTCGTAGATCGTGAGCGGCTCGTCGCCAATGTTCTCCAGGGTCAGGTCCTGCTCGTCGGTCCAGCCCAGCAGGCTCCAGAAGTCGACCAGGGCGCCGGCCTGGAGCACGGGGGCGCAGATCTCGCAGGGGGTGATCGCGGTGCCGGCGACCTCGACCTGGTAGGTCGGGACCTCGGGGTGGTCGGTCAGGAACTCGACCACGCCGCCGTGCTCGCCGGCTTCGTCGGGCTCGTAGGAGATCTTGAAGTCCTGGGAGTCCCCGGCGTAGAGCGTCCAGGGCAGGGCCTTGGGGCCGGCCCAGGGGCCGGAGGGCACGGTCACGTCCTGGACCTCGACCGGGTCGTGGCCCACGTTGGTCAGGGTGACCGTCGAGATGACCTGCTCGCCCGTGGTGACCTCGCCGAAGTCGAGCCAGTCGGTGTCGATCTCCAGAGCGGGCTCGGGGAGCTCGGACTCGGTGTCCGTGGAGTCGTCGACCTGGGAGTCCTCGGAGTCTCCGACGTCGAGCGAGGTGTCCAGGTCGTCCTGGGTCCCATAGACCGAGTCGTCAGGCGGCTGGACGCAGGCGACAAAGAGGAGGATCGAGGCGGTCATCGCGACACCCGGGTGCAGAAGGGCGGCGCGATCTACAGCACGGCGCCAGGGATCGCAAGTGCCGGCCGCGTGAATCCGACCGGACCGCAGTCCCTACCAGTCGACGATCGCGGATCCCCAGGTGAAGCCGGAGCCGAAGGCGACCATCGCCACGCGCATGCCCGGCTTCAGCCGACCGTCCTGCTCGGCTTCGGCCAGCAGCAGGGGGATGGTCGCGGCGGTGGTGTTGCCGAACTTCTGGATGTTGTTGACGGTCTTCTCCTCGGGGATGCCGAGCGTCCTGGCGACGTACTGGTTGATGCGCAGGTTCGCCTGGTGGAAGAAGAAGAGGTCGATGTCCTCGGCCGTGATGTCCAGCTCCTGGCAGCCCTGGATGAGCGCCCAGCTCATGCGCTCGACGGCGTTGCGGAAGACCTGGCGGCCGTCCATGTGGGCCCACATGTGCTCGGGCTTGACCAGGCCCCAGCCGTCTTCGTTGCGGGGGAGGAAGGGGCGCTGGGACATGTCCCAGACCTTCTGGTGGAGGACTTCGGTGTAGCGGCCGTCGGAGCCCAGCCACCAGCCCCGCACGCCCCGGTCGTCGTCGGTGGCGGAGACCACGGCGGCGCCGGCGCCGTCGCCGAAGAGCGAGGCCACCGTGCGCCCCTCGGTGGTGAGGTCCAGGGCCGCGGAGTGCAGCTCGGAGCCGACCAGCAGCACGTGCTTGCAGGCGCCGGACTGCACCATGCTCGCGGCGGTGCCCAGGCCGTAGACGAAGCCCGAGCACTGGTTGCGGATGTCCATCGCAGGCACGAAGTGCCCGGCCTCGGCCAGGCCCAGCTTGTGCATCAGCAGGCAGCCGGAGCCGGGGAAGGCGTAGTCCGGGGACAGGGTGGCGTAGAGGATCATGTCGATGTCCGACGGCTCGAGGCCGGCGTTGTCGATGGCCTGCTGGGCGGCGGGCAGGGCCAGGTCGGCGTTGCCGACGCCCGCGGGCGCGAAGCGGCGGGCTTCGATGCCCGTGCGCTTGACGATCCACTCGTTGTTCGTGTCGATCCCGTACGTGTTGACCAGGTCGTCGTTGGTGACGCGGTGCTCGGGCACGTACATGCCGGTGCCGGAGATGAAGGCCTTGGGCATCGGGGCTCCCAGGATGCAGAGTCCCTTGATCTATTGCGAGCCGATCCCGGCGGCTATGCTGGCCCCCGCGTCCCGGAGCCTTCCCATGCCCCTCGTCCTGCTGCTCGCCTGCACCGAGTACACCGTCGGCAGCAAGGACGATGTCACACCCGGCGACACCGACGGCGACACCGGCACGCCGGTGGTGACCGCGCCGGACCTGGTCGTCACCCCCGAGTCCGTGAGCGAGGTGGTCTGCGAGTCCGGCACCACCACGGTGACCCTGGAGAACGCGGGGGACGGCGACCTCACCGTCACGGACGTGGCGGTGACGGGCGACGGCTGGGTCCTGGGCGCCACGGACAGCCTGCCCTGGACCCTGGTGCCCGGCTGGACCAGCGACCTGACCCTGGTGGGGGAGCCCGGCAGCGGCACGCTGACCATCACCTCGGACGACCCGGACACCCCGGTGCTCGACGTCCCCCTCGAGGCCACCGCGGACACCGCACCCTGGGCGGTGATCTCGTCCCCTGCCGACGCCGAGATCCTCGACAACGGCGTCGACGTGGATCTGGTCGCCGAGGTCGGCGACGCCGAGGATCCCGTCACCGACCTGGTGGTCACCTGGACCTCGGACCTGGACGGCGCCCTGGGCACGGCCACGGTCGCCAAGACCGGGCTGTCCTACCTGACCTGGACCGACAGCCCCCGCACCGAGGGCGACCACGCCCTCACGGTCCAGGTCGCCGACAGCTGCGGCAACACCAGCGGCGACGAGCTCGGGGTCTGCCAGCAGGCCGGGTACGTGGTCGACGAGCTGGACCTGTCCGCCTGGCACTTCGAGGGCGAGGCCCACTGGGACACCGGCAACAACTGGCTCCAGCTCACGCCGCCGGCCACGGACGTGGTGGGCACGGCCTTCAAGATCGACGAGATCGTCGACGCCGCCAACGTCGAGATCACCTTCCTCTTCTACCAGGGCGAAGGCACGGGGGCGGACGGCATGTCCCTGACCGTGATCGACAAGGACCGCATGTCCACCTACGTGGGCGGCTCCGGGTGTGGGATCGGCTATGGCGGCGACGCCAGCTGCACCGGCGGTCCTGCCCTGCCCGGCTGGACCCTCGAGATCGACACCTACGACAACGGCACCGGGGTCGAGCCCACCCCGAACGACCACCTGGCCTTTACCTTCGACGGTGACGTCGACGGGTACGTCGCCTGGGCCGAGCTCCCGGAGATGGAGGACACCGGCTGGCACGAGATCACCGTCACGGTGGCCGACCCTCAGCTGACGGTGGTGGTGGACGGCACGACCTATGTCGACCAGTCGGTGAGCGGGAACTTCGGCTTCGAGGGCTACGTGGGCTTCACCGCGGGCACGGGGTCTCTCACGAACCGGCACCTCATCGACTCCCTCGAAGTCACCGAGTACGTCTGCGAGGAGTAGCCATGCGCATCGACCTCTCCGACCCCATCCCCCTCTCCGTCGACGAGGCCTTCCTGTTGCTGAGGGACGACATGCCGTCGCTGGTGCCCTTCCTGGACGACTGCGAGTCGATCACGGTCACCTCCCGCAACGAGCGCGGCGACGCGGTCTCCCTGGTCAACCGCTGGGTCGCCGACATGTCCCGGGTGCCGGCCGCGGTGCAGAAGTTCGCCAGCAAGGAGCTGCTCACCTGGGACGACCACGCCACCTGGACCGAGAGCACGAAGTCCTGTGCCTGGCGACTGCAGCCCCTGGTGGGCAGCAAGCTCTTCACCTGCTCGGGCACGACGAAGCTGACCCCCGAGGCCAGCGGTGCCCGGCTGTCGATGGCCATCGACCTGGTGATCTACCCGGAGAACGTGCCCGGGGTGCCGCGCTTCGTGGCCAAGCGCATCCGGCCCCAGGCGGAGAAGGTGATCAGCGACAAGCTGGTGGGGAACATGCGGGCGCTGTCGGTGAGCATCCAGAGGTTCCACGCCGCGCGAGGGTAGAAGGGGGCGCTACCCGGCACCGGCGAGCTGGTGGTGGTGGACTACAAGACGACTCGGTGCCGACCCCGGAGACCCTGGCCCCGCGGGTCGCCGCCTACAGCCTGCAGGGCCGGTACTACGCCGAGATGCTCCAGGCCGGCCTCGGGCTGGCGAGACCACCCCGGATCGAGCTCTGGTTCCTCCAGGCCGACCAGCGCGTGGTGGTGGATCCCGGCTGACCGGGCTCACCCCGCCTCGACCCACCCCCGCTTGATGTTCTTGGCCAGCCAGGCCTCGACCACGGCATCGGCCAGGTCCCGGGTCGAGGCCGCCCGCACGTTGGTCTGGAGCGGCGTGCGACGGCCAGCGGACCAGTCGGTCATGAACACCACGAAGGGCGGGTAGTCCCCGTCCTGGTCGGACTTGTGGGTGGCGAGCACCACGACCTTGCGGACGGCGGTCAGGCCCTTGGTCTCCTTGGTGTAGACCCGGCGGTCCAGGATCTCGGTGCCCGAGAGCTGGGTCGGCGCCCGAGTCTCCGCCTCGGCCAGCTGCACCAGGGCCAGGACCTGGTCCAGGCCGACGTAGGCGGGCTCGACCGGCTTGTCCTCGCGCAGCCGCTCGAACACCGGGTGGATGAGCGACACCAGGGGCTGCAGGCCGAGGGGCGTGAAGCCGGTGTCCGGGCCGTAGGCCAGGGTCATGCGGCGGATCGGGCCGTCGCGGCTGTCGGAGTCGAGGATGTCGTTGCAGCGGACCTGGATCACCAGCTCCGGGCGCACGAAGCGGCACAGGGTGCCCTCGGAGTTCGCCAGCCGAAACTCGCTGGGCACGACCAGGGGCTCGAGCCGGCGGAACCAGGCGGCCTTGTCGGTCTCCGAGAGGCCATTGGCCACCGTGCCCAGGACCTGGAAGGTGCCGTCGTCGCGCTGCAGGCCCATGATCAGCTCGCGCACGGTGCGCAGCTCGGCGGTCCGCCGCTCGCCGAAGCCCAGCACCACCACGTCGATGTCGATCCGGGGCTTGATCTTGTAGGTCAGGCCCTGCTCGCTCCGGGCCACCAGGCCCTCGAACTTGCCGGAGTTCACCCACTCGTCGAAGCGGGTGACGACGTCCTGGGAGCCGCCCTCGACGGTCGCGACCAGGCCCATGCGGCGGCCGCTGCCGAACAGCTCCTCCAGCCGCTCCAGCCGCTCGGCGTACTCGCGCTTCTGCCAGTCTTCGTCGCCCTCGGTCACCAGGTCGAAGACCTTCATGCCCAGGGTCTTGGCGAGGCTGCCGTCGGCCAGAGCACGAGCGACGTCCTTCACCCGAGGGCGGCCTTCGCCCGGGGAGACCGCGAAGAGCTCGCCGGCCGCCAGGAAGTCGCCGACCCCCGCCAGCTGATCCGCCGCCTCCTGGAGCACCGGCACGTCGAGCAGGACCCGGCCGTTGGGGGCGCACAGGGCGACCTCGCCCTCCTGCTTGACCAGGAACCAGAGCTCGCCGTCGACCTTGCTGGAGATCCAGAGGGTGCCTTCGGGCAGCTGGTCTGCGAGCTTCTCCGGGGGCACGACCCGGTAGCGCTTGGCGACCGTGCGCTTGTAGAGCTGCATCCTGGCCAGCAGTGGGCGCTGCTCCAGGCCGCCGAGGGGGGCCTTGCGGCCAGGGCCGTAGGGCGCGAGGAGCTTCGCGAAGCGGGACATCTACTTGAGCTCCAGGTCCGAGAGGTGGAGCACCAGCAGGAAGGCATCGCCCTGGATGCGGCCTTCGAGGAAGCCGCGGAAGGGGCTGCCGTTGCGCTGGAAGATCAGCGGGTCCGCACCCTTGGGGCCGCTGCCCAGGAACAGGACCTTCTGCTGGCCGTGCAGGGTCGCGGCCATCGACCGAAGGAAGTCGAAGGTCAGGCCGTTGATGTGCCGCAGCTGGACCTTGCGGCGGAAGGCGAAGCGCTTGACGACGGCGTCGACGGGCAGCAGCCGGCCGGTCCAGGGGATGGGTGTCTCCTCGTCGACCGTGGCCTCCACGTCGACGAAGTCCTCGCGCGAGAGCTCTTCGCCCTCGGGGTCGGTCACGACCTCGAGCACCCGGGCGCTGTAGAGCACGCCGCCGTTGCCCTTGATCCAGACCTGGTTGCCGGTGCCGACACGGCGGCCGACCTGCTCCAGGTCGATCTCCGGGTCGCCGGAGACCAGGGCATGGGCCAGGTCCTCGGGCTCGGGGAAGCGGCGGCGCAGGGCGGCCAGGTCGTGGCCCTCGGTGGCCTTGATCAGTCGGGTGGGGCGCACGGCAAGGCCATCCGGGCCGACGAAGCTGCGCTCCACCCGGTGCTTGGGGCCTTCCATCTGCACCTGGGCGTCTCGGTGCTGGTCGTCTGTGACGGCGACGAAGCGAGGCATCACATCATCCCGAAGTCGAAGTCGTCGCCGAAGGGATCGAGGTCGTCGGCCTCGGGCTCCGGCGGTGGGGCGAGGGGCTCGATGTAGGCGAAGCCCGTGGGCTTGCCGATCAGCGCGAACACCCCGTGGTCGTTCTGGACCAGGAACAGGGCCTGGTCCTCGTAGCTCTCGCGGTAGTTGAACCGGCCCTCGAAGATCTGCCCGGCGGCCAGGGCGGCCGCGAGCTTGTCGCCCAGCTCGGTCGGGTCCAGCCGGTAGACGACGCTGGTCTGGTGATCGAGGACCCGGGCCGCCGGCACGGGGCCGGTCAGGTCGGTCTCGACCCCCAGGGTGCTGGGGAGCTTGTCGACCACCTGGCCGTCGCCGTCGACCATCGACAGCTCCCGCTGCTCCACCACGTCGAAGTTCGCGTTGATGTAGACGCTGGCCATCGCGCCGGGCGGCAGCAGCGTCGCGCCGTCCTCGGACAGCCAGCCCCGCAGGCAGGGCTCGCCGTCTTCGTCGACCACGAGCTTCTTCTTGGCGCCGTAGAGCTTGGTGCGGGAGTGCTTGGCGATGTCGAAGGTCGACGTCTCGCCACCGAACCGGAAGAGGACCTGTCGTGCCATGGCGGGTCCACTACCCCATCCCGGCTCAGCCGTCGCCGCCCAGTCAGCAGCTGATCTCCGCGCGTACCAGCGGGCGTCCTCACCCTCCTCCTCCAGCCTGGCGAGGCAGGCCCAGCAGGCCGCTCCGCTCAACCCAGGTCGAAGGCTCCTTCGACGTCCCAGTCCGGGTCCGCGCTGGCGCCCGCGCCGGCCGCGGCGTCGACGTAGCCATGCCCCGCGCGGCCCCCGTGGAAGGCGGTGCCCTTGGCCGGCAGCGGGCCGGCCTGGGGAGCCGGGTCGGCGTAGGCGTCGACCAGGCCCAGCCCGAGGGGGTCGAGCAGGGGGGCCTCGTGGACCACCGCGACCCTCGCCGCGGTCGGTCCGGCGGTCGCCGGCAGGGCGAAGGTGCTGGCCCGGCCCTTGAGCGCCTTGTCCAGTCGCCCGTCGGTCCGTGCGTCGGCCCAGGCCCAGAACCGGGCCCAGTCCTCGGCGGGCACCGGACCCGCCAGGGGCAGCACCACTCGGAAGCGGGGCTGGTCGGGGTGGTGGGACCAGGTGGTGTGCAGCAGGAAGTGGAAGTCCCGCCAGACCTGCTGGGCCTCTTCGAGGCCCATGCCCTCGTCGTGGTCCAGGGCCAGGCAGCTCAGGTGGATGACCCCGTCCGAGCCCCGCTTCGCCCCGGGGCGGTACAGGTTCGGCGACCACAGGGCCAGGTCGGTCTTGGCGGCGCCCCGGGCCTTCTCCAGTTGCTTCGCCCGCTCGGCGTCGGGGTCGTCGGCGTCGCGCAGGGCCCGGGCCACCTTCCCGGCCATCGCCTCCCCCGCCCGGTGGGCCTCGTACGCCCGCTCCACCCGCAGGACCTCGCGCTGGATCCTCTGCTGGAGCCTGGTCTTGAGCTCGAACCGGGTCAGGCCCGACGTGAGCTGCTCCAGGGTCAGCGACAGGGCCTTGGGCTCGGTGTCGAAGACCCGGTCGAAGACGCTCACGGCGAAGCGCAGGGTCCGCGGCTCGGGGATCGGGTCCGGCTCCGACTCGACCACCACCGTGGCAGCGGCGGCCGCGGCCTCGCCGAAGAACGCCGCCTCGGTCCGGTACTGCACCCCCAGGTTGCGGGCGAAGTCCACGTCGGAGTCCCGGTCCCCGACCATCACGCAGTCCTCCCGTCGCAAGCCGTGCTCCTGGATCAGCGCCACGCCCAGCCCGGGCATCGGCTTGCGGCACCAGCAGCGCACGGCTCCGCTGGGGTGCGGGCAGTAGCGCACGTCGATGTCCAGGCCGAGCAGCTCGTTGGTGCGGGCGAAGCAGGCCTCGGCCTGCTCCCGGGTGAGGTCCCCGCGAGCGATGCCCGCCTGGTTGCTCACCCCGAGCAGCTTCCAGCCCTCGGCGGCGTAGCGCTGGAGGGTGGCCTTGACCCCTGGGCGCAGGGCGACCTCGTCGGGGGTGCGGGGGAAGGGGGCGCCCCCCAGGCTGTCGCGCAGGGTGCCGTCGTAGTCCAGGATCAGCGCCCGCCGGGTCCCCTCGGGCCGCCGGACGAAGGGCACGGTCTCGACCTCGGCGAAGCCCTCGGCCTGGGACGGCGCCTCGTAGTTCCGCTGGAAGGCGTAGATCGCCATCGGCGGGAACAGGTTCGGGTCCAGCTTGCTGGCCCGGGTGATCTCGTCTGGATCCAGCAGCCGCCCCTGGCGGGCCAGCATGCGCTTGCTGGCGTTGAACAGGGCCTCCCCTTCCGGGATGTCGATGTGGACGCAGCGCACCGGCACGTCGTGGCGCTGGCCCAGCTGCAGCACCCCGGCTCGGCTCTGAGAACTCGGGTAGGTGTTGTCGAGCACGAAGTGCCGCTCGCCGGCGTCGAGTCCGCGCTCGAGCAGGGGCAGCAGGTCGTCGAGCTTGCCGCCGACCTCGTCCCGGTTGAGGCGCACGTAGCCCCGCTCGGTGAAGCCGCGGACGCGGCTGGTCTTGCCCGAGGCCGGGCAGCCCATGATCAGCACGATCTCCGGCGGCCCCGCCCGCCAGGTCTGCGACCGCACCTCGCCCGCGTCGGCCCGTCCACGGTCCAGCCGGGCCAGGTCGTCGTCGTCGAGCTGGAGCAGCCGGGTGCTGTCCCGCAGGCTCTCCAGCCGCCGCGCTCCCACCAGGGGCACGATCCGCGGTCCGAGGCTGAGCAACCAGGCCAGGGCCACCCGGTGCACGCTCGCGCCGTGCTTCGCGGCGACTCGGTCCAGGGCGCCGTCGGCGCCGAGGCGACCGACCCGGGCGTGCCCTCCCAGGGGGCTGTGGGCCAGGTAGGCGATGTCCCGGGCGTGGCACCAGGCGGCCAGCGCCAGGTCCCCCGGGCGCTGGACCGAGAGGTGGTTCTGGACCGCGGCGATTGGCACGATGCCCAGGGCCTCCTCGACCTGGGCCTGCTTCACGTTGCACAGGCCCACGTGCCGGACCTTGCCCTCCTCTCGGAGCCGCGCCAGCTCGCCGACGCTGTCCGCCAGCGGCACCTCGGGGTCCACCACGTGCAGCTGGAGCAGGTCCAGGGCGTCGACCCCCAGGTTCTCCAGGCTCTGCTCGCAGCGGGCCCGGAGGTGCTCCGGGCGCGCATCGGGCACCCACTTCCCGCCTGGGCGCCGCAGCCCGGCCTTGGTCGCGACGCGCAGCGCCGGGGTCTTCACCCGGGCGATGAGGCGCTCGTTGTGGCCGACGTCGCCTTCGTCCAGGGCGTAGCTGTCGGCGGTGTCGATCAGGGTCACACCGGCGTCGAGCGCCGCCTGGAGCACCGCCAGGCGGTCCTCGGGCCGTCCTTCGGTGCTCAGCCGCATCGCGCCGAAGCCGATGGGGAAGACCTCCCACTCGCCCACCCTCCGCGGGGTCACCGAGGCCGCGGGCCTGGGCTTCGCCACCGTGCCGCCCATGTCCCAGACGTCGTCGTCGTCGAGCTGCCAGTCCTGGAGCACGGCGCTCTCGCCGCTCAGGTCGTGCACCTTCCAGGTCCGGTCCAGGCGCCTGGCCTCGCTCTCGTCGCAGATCAGGACCTCGCGACGCGCCCCGGGGACCACCGCGGCCTGGACCGCCAGCAGCAGCTCCCCGGCCAGGACCCCGTCGAGGACCGCGCGGATCCGGCGGTCCGGTCGGGCCCGGGCCAGGTAGCCCTTGGTGGAGACGAACCGGCCGACCTCGCGCTCCCCCAGGTCCAGCCCGAGAGAGAGCTCGCTGTTGGACAGGGGCGGCACCGTGGCGGCCTGGACCTGCCGGATGCGCTCGGCATAGGTCGCCGCGAGCGCCAGGGTGCCGGCGCTGACCGCTTCCCGGGCGATGAGCTGGGCCTTGGGGGAGATCGGCATCGGGCCGATTGTCCCCCAACTTCAAGGGCCGCGGGCAAGGCGGCTGGGCGCGATCCCTCGGAGACGGTCCAGATCGATGGGCCATCAGCGGTCAGCGGTGTCGGGTAGACCGGGCC
>CAYFPX010000157.1:0-20163 GCA_964344945.1 uncultured Enterobacterales bacterium | reverse complement strand
GCTTGACAATCGGGTGGTGGGGTGGCGGGAGCTGGCGGGGGTGCTTTCCTAGATAGACACAGGGGACACAGACGGAATTCCAGTAGTCCTTCAATTCTGTCCTCAACGTCCCGAGCGATCTGGGCCGAGGAGCTCCCAGCGCGGTCCCCGGACACCGGCAGTCCGGGCGGGCCTCGAACCCCCTGGGTGTGGACCATACGCGGGGTCAGTCATTCATGATAATCATTTCTGGCGCTGCAGATAGCAGTCCTCCGCTCAGCTGGGCGACCCATCTCTTCCAGGGCAGCTCTGGAGCAGAACCGGCCTCCTCGCGCACCCGACGAAGCGCCGCGCTGACAACGGGTGGCCGAGCACCCGCGAGCCTGGCGATCGACGCCTGAGTCTCTCTCGTGCTCACCGACAGGAACCAGAAGCACACCCAACGGGCAGGATTGCCTCTACGCCCCCTGGGCGCAGCCAAGAGGCCTTCTCGATCAAGTCCTGTCACATGCGACAGCCGGTGGAAGGCCTCGTCAACGCTGAGCACCCTCTGCCTGGGCGCGGGCAGGCGAGCCCGGTCACCGGATCCGCCTTGCCACAACCGCGCTGGGTCGAATTCTCGCGGGGGCGCTTGACGGCCTGACAGAAGGTCTTCGAGATACGTGCTGTAGGCCTCGTTCGAACCATACAGCCCCCTCAGCTCCTCAACCTCGAGCCAGGGAGTGACGGGACTCCGCCCGAGGTATTCCTGATGACTGGTCCACCGCCATCGGCCAGGCACCGACTCGAGGCCCGCCTCGACGGGGTTCAAGTGCACATACGCCAGCAGGTGTCGCCAATAGTCCTCACTCTCTACCACCCGGCTGTGGTAGCGGCCGCGCCACAGAGGACCGTCATGACCCACCGATTCGTTGACGTGGCGACTGTAGCGGGACTGCAGGAACTGCATGGCCTGAGCCAAGCCACCGCGCGGGCAGCTGAGCAAGAGGTGGAAGTGGTTCGTCAGCAGGGCATACCCGTGAACCAGGACCCCGAAGCGCTCTGGTAGCTCACCCAGCAGCTCCAGGAAGTGCTCCCAGTCTCCATCCGTCTTGAACACCGCTTCGCGGCGAGCTCCACGATTCATCACGTGGTGGCGAGCTCCGGGGTGGTCGAGGCGGGGAGGTCTGGGCATGGGGAAAGCTTATCATGAATGACTGACACCTGCCACTCGTCACCTCGGTCGGGCGGCCCGCGCTGTCGTAGGTCGTCGCGACCTCGACGGTGGTCGTGTCCGCCAGGTGGTCCAGGGTCAGCCACGTGGAGATGGAGTCCCGGGCCGTGGCCGTCACCTCCGGGTCCCAGCTCGCGCCGTCCGTCCACACCGGGTCCGTGGCGGTCTTCCAGGCCACGTCCCAGAACCGGTGGGAGACCTTCGACAACAGGCCACGGTGCTCGTACTCGAAGAAGCGCAGGCCGTCCGCGTCCCGGGCCTCCTCCACCTGCCCGTAAAGGTTCTTCGACTGGTTCGACGCGAAGTCCGGGTGGGCCGGGACGTAGTCCAGGTAGGTCCACAGCCGGCGCCGCTTGACCGTGGTGCCGTCGTCCGTCTGCTCCTCCAGCGGCCGGTTCAGCACGTCGAAGGTCCGGTCCACCTCGATCCCTCGGGCGTCTCGGCTCCAGATCGGGCTGCCGGCAGCGTCGGACAGGGCGTACCGGGTCCCAAGGGCCGTGCTGTGGGCCGTCTGGATGCGACGTCCCGCATAGTCGTACGTGAACTCCCAGGTGGCCGAGGACAGGCCCCGGGCGTCCCACACCTCTGTCACACGGTCCGCCATGTCCAGCACCGACCGCGTCACGTGCAGGTTGGTTCCGCCATTGTGCTCCTCCACCGCGACCTCGCGGCCCAGGGCGTCGACGAAGGTACGGGTCGGGGTGTCCAGGTGCGTGGAGAACCAGGTCAGGAAGGACCCGTACCGCGGGTCCGACCCGGTCAGGTGGCCGGCGTTGTCGTTCCGGTCCGAGAGGCTGCGCACCCACGGATCGTACGTCGTCGTCTCGAAGGTGCCGTCGGGGAAGTCCACCCGCTCCGGGCGGCCCAGGGGGTCGTAGGTGGTCTTGACCGACGGCGTGGTGTCGTCACCCGCGCTGTAGGCGTCGGACGTGGCGAACACCGGCTGGAATTGCTCGACGACGAGGCCCTTGTGGTTGAAGACCTGCCAGCCCGTCACACGCCAGCGGGGCGTCGACGGAGACGCGGGGTCTGGCTCGACACCCCGGAGGCCCAGGTCCGTGGCGACCTGCTCCAGGGCTGGCTGTGGCTGGAGGAGGCCCGGCCCGCCGACGCCCTGGCGGTGTTGAAGCCCCAGCCCTCGGGAAGCGGCCTCCTGGGCCGGACCTGGCGGCGCCTCCACGCGCGGGCCCTGCTGGCCCTGGATCGCCCCCAGGAGGCCCTGAGCGTCCTGGACACGCTCTCCGAGGACCCGAGCCCATCGGTGGAGTGCCAGCTGGAGGCCCTGCGGGGCCTCTGCCACGTGGCCCTCGGCCGGCAGGCCCTGCAGACCGCGCGGGCCCTCGTCCCGGACAGCGTGCCTGAGCTGGACCAGTCCCGGTTCGGTGCGGTGCTCCTGGCGACCGCTGGCGAGGGACTGGATCCCGCCAGCTTCCCGGAGCGCCGCGCCGACCTGGACCGCGCCGCCACCCTGCTCCGGGGCCGCAGCGCCGGCCGGGCGGCCAGCCTGAGGGACCGCGTCCTGGCCAGCCCTGGCGCAGCCCTGGCGCGCATCGTCGAGCTCACCGAGGCCCTGCCCGACCCCCAGGCCTTCCCCGAGGCCCTGGCCAGCCTGGTCGCCGAGGCCCTGGGTGCCCACCGGGTCCTGATCACCCTGCGCCTGCCCGGCCTGGGCCGCCAGACCAGCTTCCGGGAGCTGTCTGGCAACGAGGTCGCCGGCATCACGGCCGAGGTCATGCGACGCATCCGCCGACCCGAGGACACCTGGGTCGCCACCGACGCCTTCGCCGATCCGGCCCTGCGCGAAGCGTCGGCCACCGTCCGCACCTTCGAGATCAAGAGCCTGGTGGCGGTGGCGATTCCCCAGCACGACCAGGCCATCGGGGCGCTCTACGTCGACGACCTGCACCGGGCCCACCGCTTCGGCGAGGACACCGTCGCCCTGCTCCAGCGGCTGGCCTGTGCCGTGGGGCGGGTCATCGGCTGGGAGTCGGACCCGGGAGGTCCTGGAGAGCTGCTGGAGCCGGTGGACGTGCACGGCGTGCTGCTCAGCCGCCGCGACCGGGTGGCTGCGCTCCAGGACGGTGTCACCCTGATCGACAGCCGCCGAGGCGACAACGTGCTGATCAGTGGACCGACCGGCGCCGGCAAGACCTGGCTGGCCCGTCGCCTGGCCATGGACGTGCTGGGCTGCACGGGCCTCGAAGAGGTGGTGCTGACCCGGGGGGACTCCGCCCTGTTGGTCACTGCGCTGGCCGGCACGAAGCGGGGCGACTTCACCGGTGCGCTGACCCGTGCGGGGGCGATCCGCCAGGCCCTGCAGCAAGGTCGCGCCTTGTTCCTCGATGAGGTCCAGAACCTAGACGACGAAGGCCAGCAGGTCCTCTTGCCCCTGCTGGAGCTGCCGGAGCGGCGCTTCTCCGGCGTGGCCGGCCCCGCGGCGCCGCTCGGCGGCAAGCTGCACGTGATCCTGGGCACCAATGCGCAGGTGTCCGCGGGTGCCTGGCAAGAGCACTTCCGAGAGGACCTCTGGTACCGGATGGCCCGCAACCACCTCGTCCTCCCGCCCCTCGGCGAGCGGGGCCGAGAGGCGATCTACCGCTACCTGGGAACCATGCTCGAAGACGAGGGTCTGGGCTCACCGGAAGAGGTCTTCACCACGGCGGCCCTCCACCGGCTGGGCGGCCTGACCTGGCCAGGCAACCTGCGGGAGCTGCGGAATTGCAGCCGGCGTGCGGCCCAGCTGTACCGGCTCCGGGAGCGTCCGCTGGGCGAAGGCGACCTGCCCCGCTGCGGCCTGACCTCTCCGCAACCAGCGCGCGGGACGGACGGACGACCCGCCTTGGATGCAGCCCAGCGCGAGGCCGTGCTGGCTGCGCTGGAGCGCGCGGCCTGGGTCCAGGCAGAGGCCGCCCGCGACCTCGGCATCACCAAGTGGAAGCTCCTCCGCATGCTCAAGACCTGGGGTCTCCAGGAAGTGGTCCGCGCGCGGCGTGAGGCCCGGCCTCAGAACTGATCCGCCCGCACCCGCAGGTCCCAGACCGCCCCGGTCTCGGTGCGCTGCGACGGCGCCCCGAAGAGCGTCTCGACCGCCGCCTCGTGCCCCGGCCGGGCGACGATCACCTCGATCCCACCGTACTTGCGGAGCTCGAAGCGGGCCTCCTCGGGGTCCACGCTCTCTCCCCGCAGGCCAGCCTCGAAGGCCCGGTAGGGGGTGCCCGGCCGGTTGGGATCCACCGGGATCGGGCGGCCGTGGGCACGCTGCTCGTACAGCGGGCGTTGGAAGTGCACGCCGGGCCCGGCGACGGGCACGGTGAGTACGCCCCCCTCGCCGGCGGGCAGGTCGTGGAAGACGGCCGGCACGGTCGCCGGCGTGGTCGGCAGCGGCAGGCCCACCGGTGAGACCAGGGCCAGCTCCAGGGCCACCACCCCGGCCAGGGCCGCGCCGGGCGCTCGACCCCAGGCCTTCGCCCCCCGGGCCGCGAGCACCGCCAGCGCCACCTGGCCCACCAACATCGCCCGACCGTGGTGGTTGACCAGCTCCCCGAAGGGCAACCGGTCCAGCAGCCAGCCCCCGGGACCCGGGACCCCCAGCGGCTCGCCGGCGAAGGACAGGCGCGCCCCGGTGGCCGTCAACGCCCCCACCGCGAGCAGCGCCCACCACCGGCTGCGCCCGCCCCGCAGGGCCAGCAAGAGCGGGATCCAGCCCAGATACACCGGGTGCAGCCGCACCAGGTCCCCGGGCTGGACCGGCGCCCGCCCGGGCACGAGGAAGCTCGCCAGGTCCGCCTGGCGCCACGGGTTCACCCGCCACAGGGGCTCGTGGACCTCGGGCGGATCCCCGTGTCGGTGCCCCTCGCCCCCCAGCCGGTCCCCCTGCATCAGCCCCGCGGGCAGCACCAGCAGCAGGGCCAGGGCCGCCGCGCCGACCACCGGGCCTCGCCGCTCCGGCTGACGGAGGTCCGGCAGGCAGACGATCACCGCCGCCAGCGCCCCGAACCAGGCGAGCACGAGCCCGCACCAGGCCGCCAGGCCGAGCAAGGCCCCCCCGGCCAGGGTGCGCCGAGGCGAGGGATCCCGCAGGAGCGCCAGAGCCAGCGCGATCAGGCCCAGGCCTGCGTCTTCGGTGAGGCCCGAGGAGAGGGATCCGAGGAACACCGGGCCCAGGGCGAGCACCGTGCCGCCCACCCAGGGGTCGCCGCCGCAGCGGCGGGCCAGGGTCGCGCCGCCGACGAAGGCCAGGGCCACCCCCCCGAGCACCAGGACGTTCCAGGCGAAGGTCCAGCCCACGACCCGGCCCAGCACCGCGGCGAGGACGGTGGTCAGCGGGTCGATCACCGGCCAGGCCTCGGTGCCCCGGGCCAGCTCGGTGCCGGGAGGCCAGGCCGGCAGCGCCTCGCCGTGCCACCACTGCACCCAGGCGTGCCCGAAGACCTCGCCCCCGGCCCAGGCCAGCAGCGCGGGCTCGCCCGCCGTCAGCAGGGACGCGCCAGCCAGGAGCGCGGCCACCAGGGCCCCGAGCGCAAGTCCCTTCACCCGCCCAGTCTACAGTTCGCCATGCGCCACCCTGCCGTGCCCTGGCTCGCCGCCGCAGTGCTGGCGGCGGTGTTCGCGGCGCGGGCCGCCGGCCCCGTGGCCCTGGACCCGGCCGCCCACACCTTCGGCAACTGGCACCACCCGGACTGCCTCGGCAACCACTGGCTCCTGGTCTGGGTCGCCGAGCGGCTTGGCGCGGGCGAGTCCCTGCTGCACAACGATCGCTACTACTTCCCCTTCGGCGACGCGCCCTGGCTGGCGGGCAACGGCTCCGAGGGCTTCCTCTATGCCCCCTTCCACGCGCTGTGGGGCTGGCCCACCGCGGTCGGCCTGTACGGCCTGGCGGTGCTCTGGTGGAACGGCTTCGCCGGCTACCTGCTGGGCCGGGCGGGGGGCGCTGGCCCCTGGGGCAGCCTGCTGGTGCTCGCCGCGCTGGGCGTGAACGTCTACGTGATGCAGGAGCTCAACGCCGGTCGCTTCTCCCAGGCGGACGTGGGCTTCTGGCTGGCGGCGCTGGCGGCGTACCTGGCGCTGCTCGAGCGCCCTTCGTGGCGCCTGGCGGTGGCCTGTGGCGCGGCCGTGGCCATCGCCTCGGCCCTGTACTGGTACCACGGGGTCTTCTTCGCTCTGGCGGCCCTGTGCCTCACAGCCGCTCGCCTCCCCCGGGTGCCCTGGCGCCACGTCGGCGCCGCCGCCGGAGTGGCCGTCCTGGGGGTCGCGCCGCTGCTGGCGCTCTTCCTGTCCAACTGGACCCTGGTGCCCGGCACGGAGGACCTGAGCTGGCCCCGGGACATGCCCCAGCTCGACGCGGCGGCCCTGGTCTGGCCCTTCGCGGTCCGCGAGGGCGAGCACCGGGGCCAGGCGACCGCACTCACGGTGCTGGTGCTCGCCGCCTGGGCGCTGGTGCAGGCGGCCCGCGGCCGGTCCGGGCACCGGCGCCTCGACCTCGGCCTGGGCCTGACGGCCGTGGTGGCCTGGCTGCGGGCCCTGGGCACCGCCGCCCCGCTCTACGAGGCGCTGTACGGCCTGCACGAGACCCTGCGTCGCTTCTGGTGGCCCTACCGCCACGTCCTGATCCTCCAGGCGGCCCTGGCCCTGCTCGCCGCCCGAGCCCTGGCATCCCTGCCCGGCCCGCGCCCGGTCCTGGGGCTGGCCGCCGCCGCGTCGGTGCCCCTGTGCCTGCTGCTGCAGAAGGACCCGATCCACCTGCACTACACGCGGGTGACCCCGGCCCCCTTCCACCAGGCCCTGGCGGACCAGCCCGCCGAGGTCCTGCTGGGCCTGCCCTTCACCCCCCAGGTCGCCAACAGCCAGCTGCCGCTCGTCTACCAGCTGTGGCACGGCAAGAAGATGGTCAACGGCCACGCCCCCTGGGTGAGGCGGGTCCGCCCCCCCGCCTGGGACGAGCGCCTGCGGGACAACAGCTTCCTCGCTGCCCTGGCGGCCTACGAGCGCGGTGACCTCGCCGAAGGCACCCTGTCCTTCGGGGCCACCGACCTCCAGGCCCTCCGCGACGACGGCCTCGCCTGGATCTGGCTCGACCGGGAGCTCTTCCCGGTGCGGCTCGCCGAGGCCCACAGCGGCTTCGCAGCGATCCTCACGGCGCTCTTTGGAGAGCCCGTCCTCACCGGACCCGACCGGGCCGCCTGGTCGACCGCCGCCTGGACCGGCGCCACCGAGGTCCCGGCCCCGGCCTGGACCTGGCCCGAGCGACTGCGCCACGGCGGTCGCGACACCCCGCTCATGTCCCGCCTGCCCACGAACAGCTTCCTCGAGGCCCGCATGGTGGCCGACCGGGGCCCGCCCCCCGAGGCCCGCGAAGCGCCGGATCCGGGGCGTCCAGCCGATTAGACAGTGTCCAGACGGAGGCCGAGCATGACGCGAGCACCGACCTGGGAGCTGGACACGATCTTCGATGGCGGGTCCCTGGGATCCGCCTTCCAGGCGGAGCTCGCCGCGGTCGAGGCCCTGGTGGCCGACCACACCGACCGGGCCGGCCAGCTGCCCCCGCTCGCCGAGGAACCAGGGGACTGGGCCGCCTTCCTGCTGTCGATGCAGGACGTCTTCTCCCGGCTCCACGAGCTCTGGACCGTCGCCCACTGCAACGCCAGCGAAGACACCGCCGAAGGCGGCGCAGCCCGGGTCGAGGCCGCGGTCTCGACCCTGTGGAGCAAGGCCGAGCTGGCCCGCCTGCCGGCCATCGACACCCTGGCCCGGGCCAGCGACGCCACCTGGCAGGCGGCCAGTGCCGACGAGGCCTGGGCGCCCCTGCGCCCCTGGCTCGAGGACGAGCGGGCCAAGACCCGCCTGCGCCTCCCCCTCGCCGAAGAGGAGCTCGTGAACCAGCTGGACCAGGACGGCAAGGCCGCCTGGGGGCGCCTCTATCGCCGGGTCTCGGGCCAGGTGCGCCTGCACCTCGACGACCGGGACGAGCCGGTCACCCCCGGCCAGGCCTGGCCCTTGCTGCACGCCCCCGACCCCGCCCAGCGGGCCCGGGTCCACGCCGCCTGGCAGGCCGCCTGGCGCCAGGACCGCGACCTGTGGGCCAGCACCCTCACCCACATCATCGGCACCCGAAACACCCTCCAGGATCGCCTGGGTATCGGCCCCCTCGATGGCCCCCTGGCAGCCTGCCGCATGTCCCGGGAGACCCTCGACGCCATGCACGAGGCCGTCTCCCGTGCCCGGCCGATGATGGGCCGCTACCTGGCCCGCAAGGCGCAGCTGCTGGGCATGGAGAAGCTCGGCTGGCAGGACCAGTGGGCCCCGGTCGCAGAGACGGCCCCCTGGTCCTGGGACCAGGCCCAGGGCTTCGTCGAGGACCACTTCGGCGCCTGGCACCCGGACCTGGCGGACTTCGCCCGGACCGCCTTCAGTCAGCGCTGGGTCGAGGCCGAGGACCGCGGCGCCAAGGCCGCCGGCGCCTGGTGCGCCAACCTGCCCCGGGCCCGCGAGTCCCGGGTCTTCATGACCTTCGGCGGCACCTTCTCCGGCGCGATGACCCTCGCCCACGAGCTCGGCCACGCCTTCCACAATTGGGTCACCCGGGACCTGCCCCGCAGCCTCAGCCACATCCCGATGACCCTGGCCGAGACCGCCTCGGTCTTCGCCGAGAACCTGGTGCGCGACGCTGCGCTGGCGGCGGCCCCGAGCCCCACCGATCGGCTGGCCATGCTCGACGCCCGCCTCTTCGCGGCCGCCAGCTTCCTGATGAACATCCCGGCCCGCTTCCAGTTCGAGCTGAAGCTGCACACCCTGCGGCGCCAGGGGGAGCTGGTGCCCGATGCCCTGGACGAGGCGATGATCGCCTGCCAGCGGGCCGCCTACGGCGAGGCCCTGGGCACCTGGGACGCCACCTACTGGTGCTCCAAGCTGCACTTCCACATGGCGGACCGGGCCTTCTACAACTTCCCGTACACCTTCGGCTACCTGTTCAGCGCCCTGGTCTACGCCCGCGCCCGGGCCGAAGGCCCGAGCTTCCAGGCCACCTACGAGGCCCTGCTGCGCCGCACGGGCTCCGAGCGGGCCGAGCCCCTGGCCGCCGACGTGCTCGGCCTGGACCTCACCGATCCGGACTGCTGGTGGCAGGCGATCGCCCCGCTGCAGGACGACCTGGACGCCTTCGACGCCACGGCCGCCGCCCTCTGACCCCGTTCGGCGGGTGTCGACGGACCGACACCCGAACCCGGTGATTCCAGGGGCTTGGACCCCGGACCGGCGCCCGCGACCCCGTGCCCCGGCCCACGACGGCCGCAGCCGGAGTCGCCATGTCCCTCCTCTTCGCCCTGGTCGCCTGCAGTCCCTCCCGCCACGGCCGGCAAGGCCTTCCTCAGCTGGCCCACCGACGACGCCGTCTGCTTCACCGGCGACACCGTGCACTTCGACGCAGTGCCGGCGGACCTGAGCCTGGACGAGGGCGAGCTCGCCTGCGACCCCACCACCTGCGACCTGCCCGCCGACACCCCGGCGTCCTGGACCCTGCGCAGCGGTGAGCACCCCGCAGCCGGCATGGCAAGAGCGACCTCGTTGCACAGCATTGCGCCCCGCCTGCTGGAGATCGCACTGGACCCCGATGACGACCTCCGCGTACGCGTCTCCGCCGCCCACGCCGCAGGGGACCTGATCGTAAGCCCGGAGCTGGACGGGTCATGGCTCCGCGCTGACCGAGCACCGTCAGCCGGACGTGAGCGCTACATGCCGTCGGTGTTCGAGGCGTTGACCGCCAGCTCGCTCACCGCCAGCTCCTGGGTCTTGGACCCCTCGTAGAAGTCCAGGAACTCCAGGGTCACCGCGCCGAAGCCGGATCCGGAGTAGCCGGTGAGCGCTGGGATCGTGACGTTCTGGGGACCGGGGATGTCCTCCAGCACCTGGGTGCGGGAGCGCTGCTGGACCGTGACCTTGACGGTCTTGGGCCGGGCGTGGGTCTTGGGGCCGGCGGTGATGTCGACGGAGCTCAGGCCGAAGGTGTCGCTGCTGAGGTCGACGCTGGCGCCCTCGGCTGCGACGGCCCAGAAGGTCTTCTTGTTGTCGTCCTGGGCGTCCATGATGATGTGGTCGGGGTGCTCGCCGGACGGCTCCATGTCGACGCCGGCCGCCGGGAACTCCGTCAGGCCGACCACCACCTCGCTGATCGCGAGGTTCGGGAAGTCCTTGCCCTTGTAGATCTCCAGCACCGTCAGCTTGACGAAGCCGCCGAAGAGCTCGTTGCCGATCTTCCGGTCGTCGAGGTCGATCCACTGCAGGCTGTTCTCGTCGGCGACGTCGACGGTCTGGGACCCCATGGTCTTGATCTCGTCGTCGCCGCGGCAGCAGAGGTACTCGACCTTGAGCTTCTTCACCCGGGCGTAGTCCTTGAAGTGCTCGTCGCTCTTGCCCCAGCCGGGCCAGATGCCGATCCGGTCCACCGTGCTGGGCGGCACCTCGATGCGGATCCACTCGGCCAGGTTGGCGCTGTCGCCCGGCAGCATCCAGGCGGTCTTCTTGTCGCCGTCGAGGGCGGACTGGGCGTTCCAGTAGTTCGCGCCCTTCTTGTTCTCCTTCTTGAAGCTGGAGGCCTTGGCGCCCGCCAGGGCGACGCTGGGGATGAGCAGGGCGAGGGTCCAGCCGAGGTGCTTGGAGAAGGCCATCTGGGCTCCTGGAAGGTGCCTGGGAGGCTCCGTACAGCCCCCCGAAGGAGACGGGGACCCTAACACGGGCCTCCGACCAGCAATCCGCCTGCTGTGCGCCCCGACACGTCGTTGACGGCGAGCATTCCGGCGGGCCCGTCCCGAAGGCACGGAGCCGGCCCGCAGGCCGGCACCGAGGTCTCACGCCCGACGGGGATCAGTCGCCGTCGTAGGGGGCGAGGTTGATGTCGATGACCTGGGCGCTCTCACCGGTCGGCAGCCGGCCGTTGTCGTGGCTGGAGCCGGAGCCGACGGCTTCGTCGGACTCGTTGATGAGGGCATCGCCGTCTTCGTTGTCCCAGGCGAGCAGGTAGGTGATCGTGTTGGACGGGACGTCCAGGGAGTACGCCAGCTCGGTCTGGCCGCCGCTGGTGTCGAACTCCTGGTAGTCGTACGCCGCGTCGGCGATGTCCGCCGCGGTGAACTCGCCGTCCGGCTTGTACTTCAGGGCGCCCACGGTCACGGTGCCGCCGCTGAACGCGCCGTCGTCGTGGGTGATGGTGCCGCTGATGTTCACGAACGGGACCAGGTCGAGGTTGTAGTCACCCAGGGGGATCTGGATGTCGTGCTCGTCGAGGTTCTCGTCGCCCAGGGTGATCGGGTTGCCGTCGACGTCGGGCTCGGAGATGTACGGACCGCACTTGTCGTCGGACTCGACCACGCTGTTGAAGTTGCTGTCCCAGCAACCCTGCAGGTTGTAGTCGCTGCCGTCGGCACACAGGGTCATGGCGTAGGGGCCCTCGGCGCCACCGCCGCTGGGCTCGGGGCTGGTCCAGTTGTAGGCCAGCGGGCCGTCGCCGCCGGTGGTCATGAGCAGGGCCACCGCGTCACCGGCCGCGTAGGCCTCGGTGATGATGATGTCGCCGCTGATCGTGGTCGAGCCGTCGCCGTTGCCGCCGCCGCCACCGGAGTTGTTCCAGTAGCTCAGGATGGTGATGTCCACGCCCGCCGCGGTGGAGCCGTCGGTCACGGAGATCACGTCCGGGTAGATGCCGACCGGATCGCTGGTGCCCATGATGCCGTCGGCGTGGAAGTCGAGCTGGGCGCCGACCCGCACGTTCGCCGCCGAAGCGGTGAAGGTCATGCTGTACTCGTCGCCATCGACCGAGGGGGTCAGGATCGACTGGTTCGCGTAGAAGGTCTCGTCGCCCGTCGACTCGTCGGTGTTGAAGGCGTAGACCCAGATCGCGCCGAAGGGGAAGTTGCCGTCCCAGACCGACCAGTCCTTGTAGACGTACTCGCCGTCGTCGTCGACGTCGTAGAGCTGGACCTTCACGGTGCCGTCGATGGTGCCGTTGAACCCGCTGGGGGTGCCGCCGGTGTCATCGGTCGTGGCGGTGGTGCCGGTGTCCCCGGTGCCGGTGTCGTCGCCGCCGCCCGGGGGCGGGCACTCGAGGCCGACGAGCGCAAAAGCGCCCAGAGCGAGAACGGGAAGAATTCGGTGCGTACGCATGACCTGCAGTCCTTCTTGGGAGGTCTGTCACGAAATGTAGTGGGCCCTTGACAACGGATCAAGCGTAAACCCAGCGATCATGCGGCTTTCCAGCCAAGAACAGCGGCGGCCGACCCCGTGGGACCGACCGCCGATGTCCGGTGAGGGTCTTCCCTCTCGGGCTCAGTCCCCGTCGTAGGGAGCGAGGTTGATGTCGATGACCTGGCTGCTGGAGCCGGTCGGCAGGCGACCATTGGACGACGACGAGCCGGAGCCAACGGCTTCGTCGGACTCGTTGATCAGGCCATCGCCGTCTTCGTTGTCCCAGGCCAGCAGGTAGACGATCGTGTTGCTGGGCACGTCGACGCTGTAGTCCAGGGAGGTCTCCCCGGTGCTCGTGTCGAAGTTCTGGAAGTCGTAGGCGGCGTCGGCGATGTCGTCGACGGAGAACTCACCGTCCGGCTTGTACTTCAGGGCCCCGACCGTCACGGTGCCGCCGCTGAAGGCGCCGTCGGCGTGGGTGATGGTACCGCTGAGGTTCACGAACGGCACGATGTCGATGCTGTAGTCCCCGAGGGGGATCTGGATGTCGTGCTCCTCGAGGTTCATCGACACGTCGACCGGGTTGCCGTCGACGTCGGGCTCGGAGATGTAGGGACCGGCCTTGTCGTCGGCGTCGAAGACGCTGTTGAAGTTGCTGTCCCAGACCCCGGCCAGGTCGAGCTCGCCCCAGCTGGCGCAGACATCGAAGGCGTAGGCGCCCTCGGCGCCGCCACCGCTGGGCTCGGGGGTGATCACGTCCATCGCGTTGCCGTAGGGGCCCGCGCCGTCCTGGAAGAGCATCGCCACGGCGTCGCCGGCCGCGTAGGCCTCGGTGATGATGATGTCGCCGCTGATGGTGCTGGAGCCGTCGCCGTTGCCGCCGCCGGAGCCGCCACAGCCGCCGCCGCCGGTGGAGTTGTTCCAGTAGGTCAGGATCGTGATGTCAACGCCCGCGGCGGTCGAGCCGTCCGTGACACTGACGACGTCGGGGTAGATCCCGACCGGGTCGCTGGTGCCCATCACGCCGTCGGCGTAGAAGTCGAGCTGGGCGCCGACCCGCACGTTCGCCGCGGCGGCGGTGAAGGTCATGCTGTAGGTGTCGCCGTCGACCGACGGCGTCAGGACCGACTGGTTCGCGTAGTAGGTCTCGTCGCCAGTGGCCTCGTCGGTGTTGAAGGCGTAGACCCAGAGGCCGCCGAAGGGGAAGTTGCCGTCCCAGACGGACCAGTCCTTGTAGACGTACTCGCCGTCGGCATCGATGTCGTAGAGCTGGACCTTGACGTCGCCGGTGACCGTGCCGTCGAAGCCGCCGACCACCCCTCCGGTGTCATCGGTGCCCGTGGCCCCCGTGTCGGATCCGGTGTCGTCTCCAGTGCCGCCGGGCGGGGGGCAATTCAGGCCGACGAGAGCGAAGGCGCCAAGCGCCAGGACAGGGAGGATCTTGTACGTACGCATTGGACCGTCCTTGGTCGTGTGCGGGTGGGAAGGAGCACCTAGAAGCGTAGCGACATCCCCCCCCATGATCAAGCCGAAGTCGAGGAAAAACACTGTCATCGTCAGGGGTTACCCCCATGTCTGTGGGGCCTTGAGGACTATTCGGATCTCTGGGTGGGGTGGGGGCTGACCCCGGACAGGATCGCTCACCCGTCATCGGACGGGGTCGATGTCACGTCGAGGGCGATGACCAGCCCGGCGACGTCGCTCGTGCCCACCCGGATCGGGTTGGTGCTGCAGGTGCCGAAGGGATCGCCGGGGGTCGGGCCATCGCCGTCGACGTCGACGTAGGCTTCGAGCTCCAGGCTCCCGTAGTCCCGCGGCGCCTTGAACCGGAAGTCCCCGGCCTCGACCTTGAGCTTGCCGAGCAGGGTCCGACCGGCCTCGGAGGCGGTGTCGGTGGCAAACACGTCCAGGTCCACCTGGGCCTTGCCCGCCGCTGCAGCCGCAGCCGCGGACAGGGACAGGGTGCCGGAGACGCTCACCGGGTCGTCCCCCAGGTCCGAGAAGACCGAGCCGCCGCCGCCGGGGCCCTGGGGCTGGCCTCCCCCGCCCCCCGGGGCCCCCCGGGCGCCTACGACGAGCGCCAGGTCCCGGCTCAGGGTGGCGCTGTCCTTCACGTTGAGGGTGGCGGAGGCGTAGGGGTCGTCGCCGCTCGGGCCATCAGAGGTCTGATCCTGGAAGACCTCGAGCATCAGCGTGCCCAGACCCCGGGGGACCTGGATCTCGTACCGGCCTCCCTCGACGCTGAGGTAGACCTTGCCGAGCTGGCGGTTGCCCCCCGGCGCCTCGGGATCGGGGACCCGCAGGTCCAGCTCCACCTGGCCCTGGCTGACGCCGGTGAGCGCCCCGGAGACCACCGTCCAGGGCCCATCGTGGTCGGCGAAGGGAGACGGCTGGGACGGCGCGTCGCCACCCTCGCCGCCGCCATGGCCCAAGGCCGCGGCGAGCTTCTGCTTGCCACCGACCTCGAGGGGCAGGGCCACCCCGGAGACCGCGGAGTCACCGATCGCGACCTCGAGGAAGCCGAAGGGGTCGTCATCGCTGGGACCGTCTCCCGTGAGGTCCTGGAAGGCCTGGATCGAGAGGGTGCCCAGCCCCTGGGGCACGTCGAAGGAGAAGGGCCCGGTCCCTTCGAGCTTGAGCTTGCCCACGTGTACGTTGCCGCCTGGGGCGTCCGGGTCGCTGCGACGCAGGTCCAGGTCCACCGCGCCCTCGATGCCACCGGTGAGGGTGCCCGAGAGCGCCACCATCGGGCCGTCGTGATCGGCGAACAGCGCCGGTCCCCCGCCCCCGCCGTGACCCAGGCTCTCGGCGAGCTTCTGCTTGCCGCCGACCTGGACGTCCAGGGCGACGCCACGCACCGGGCCCGCACCCACCTCGATCTCCAGGAAGCCGAAGGGGTCGTCGTCGCTGGGGCCGTCGCCGGTCTGGTCCTGGAAGGCCTGGATGGACAGGGTACCGAGCCGGGCCGGGACCTCGAACTCGAAGGGGCCGGGCCCGGCGAGGGGCAGCTTGCCCAGGTAGACGTTGCCCCCCGGAGCGTCCGGGTCGAGCTGGCGCAGGTCCAGGTCCACGGCGCCTTCGGCGACCCCGGTCAGGGTCCCGCTGAGCAGGACCATCGGGCCCTCGTGGTCGTCGAAGGGTCCCGCGCCGCCGCCCGCGCCACCGTGGCCCAGGGCCTCGGCCAGAGCCAGCTTGCCGCCGACCACCAGGTCGATCTGCCCGCTCAAGGGCACGGCGGCGACCTCGAGCACGATCCAGCCGAAGGGATCGTCGTCGCTGGGGCCGTCGCCGGTCAGGTCCTGGAAGGCCTGGACCCGGAGCTCGCCGTAGTCCTGAGGCGCTTCGAAGGCGAGCTCCCCCGGCGCGGCCAGCTTGAGCTTGCCGGCGTTGGTGTCGCCGGCGCCGCGCAGGTCCACGTCGAGGGCCTGGGGCAGTGCGCTGGTCACGGCCAGGGTGACCGGCACCCGGGGGCCGTCCTCGCCGTCCCAGGCCAGGCCGCCGCCGGCCTGGGTGAGCGCGGCCCGGGCCTTGGCCAGCCCACCGACCTCGAGGGTCAGGGTGATGTCCGTGACCGGTCCGTCGCCGATCTCGACCTCGAGGAAGCCATAGGGGTCGTCCTCGGTGGGGCCGTCACCGCCGACGTCCTGGAAGGCCTCCAGCAGCACGGCGCCGAAGCCCTTCGGGACCTCGAGGGAGAACTCGCCGGGCTGCTGCAGCGCGAGCTTGCCCAGGTCACGCCGGCCGCTCTCCAGCTCGGAGTCGAGCTGTCGGAAGTCCACGTCGACCGCCAGCACGCGCTCGGAGACCACGGTCCCGGTCAGGGTGACCCGCTCGCCCTCGATGCCAGCGAAGGGCGCCTTGTCCCCAGCGCCGGCGCCCCCGTCGAGCCCCCCTCCGGGGGCCGAGGCCGTGAAGCGCTCGTCCAGTGCCTGCTGCTCGCCGGTCGTGTTCTCCAGGCAGCCGGCCAGCACCAGCGCCGCCGCCAGGGGGATGGACCGGCTCACACCACCCCCGCGTCCCGCGCCCAGGCCACGGTGCGACGCAGGCCCTCGGCCAGGTCGACCCGGGCTCGCCAGCCGAAGCGCTCGGCGGCCAGGGAGACATCCAGGCACTTGCGGGGCTGGCCGTCCGGCTTGGTGGTGTCCCAGCGGATCTCCCCGGTGAAGCCGCACACCTGGGCGACGGTCTCCACCAGCTCCCGCACGCTCGTCTCCACGCCGGTGCCCAGGTTGATCGCCTCGGGGGTCTCGACGCGCTCGGCCATCAGCACGACCGCGTCGGCGCAGTCCTCGACGTAGAGCAGCTCCCGGGTCGCCCGGCCGGTGCCCCAGGCGACCACGTGGTCGTCGCCCCGGGCCGACGCCTCCAGGCACTTGCGGATCAGGGCCGGCACCACGTGGCTGCGGCCGGGATCGAATTCGTCCCGCGGCCCGTAGAGGTTCACGGGCATCGGGAAGCAGCTCGTGAAGCCGTGCTGCTGGTGGTAGGCCAGGCCCTGCTCGACCATCATGCGCTTGGAGAGACCGTAGGCGGCGTTGCTGGGTTCCGGGTAGCCGGACCAGATGTCGGTCTCGACCATCGGGATGGGGGCGTCCCGCGGGTAGACGCAGACCGAGCTGACCCCGCAGAAGCGCTCGACCCCCGCCGCCCAGCTCTCGTGGAGCAGGTGCGTGTTCATCAGCACGTTGTTGGTGTACACGCTCGCCGGGAACCTCCGCATGTAGCCGATGCCCCCGCCATCCACGGCGCAGTGGATCACCACGCTGGGCCTGGTGTGCGCCAGCAGGTCCCGGGTGGCCTCGGCCGAGCGCAGGTCGTGGTCCTTCGAGCGAAAGGTCCGCACGTCGGCCCCGGCCGCCTGGAGCCGCTCCACCACGAAGCTGCCGAGGAAGCCGTGCCCGCCGGTCACCAGGACCCGGCGATCGCCCCAGAAGGCGGGATCCGGCTGCATCCCCCACCCCTCAGACGTTGGAGTACGGCTTGCGCACGTCCAGCAGCCGCAGGCCGGCGATCAGCTCGTCGATGCCTCGGTGGATGTCGATCTCCGTGCGGAAGCCGTGCCTTCCGATCTTGGCGTAGCTGACCTCGTAGTCACGCTTGTCAGCGTCGGTGCCGACCTCGGCGAAGTGCACGTAGAAGCTGAGCTTCTCCTGGAGGATCCGGACGACGTCCTCCTTGGTGAAGTTCATGGACTCGTGGCCCACGTTGTAGGTCTCGTCCTTCATCCCGGCCCAGTTGGCCATCACGAACTCGACGCAGCGGGCCATGTCGTGCACGTGGATGAAGGTCCGCCGGAAGTGCTTCTCGTAGACCAACAGGTAGTTCTGGACGAGGGCCTGGTAGGTGAAGTCGTTGATCAGCAGGTCCAGGCGCAGCCGGGGCCCGAGCCCGAAGGCGGTGGCGAAGCGGAAGGAGAGCGAGTTGGGCCGTGCCATGCACAGGTGCTCGGACTCGGTCTTGGTCTCGCCGTAGATGCTGAGCGGGTTCAGCGGGGTGTCCTCCGTGCAGATGCCCTCGACCTCGCCGTAGTTGGAGCCGGTGCTGGCATAGATCAGCCGAGTCGCCGGATCGATGGCCGCCAGCACGTTCTTGGTGCCGCCCAGGTTGACCTCGACCGCCTCCTCCGGGTGCTTCTTGCACAGGGGGTAGCCGACCAGGGCCGCCAGGTGGATCACGGTCTGGGCGCCGTCGAGCTCGCGCTTCAGCAGCTCCGTGTCGCGCACGTCGCCCCGGGTGAAGGTGAAGCGGTCGGAGACGAACAGCTCCATCAGCGGCTCGGGACCGAACATCAGGTTGTCGATGCAGTGGACCCGGTAGCCGCTGTTGAGCAGGCGCCGGAGCACCACCGAGCCGAAGAAGCCGGCGCCGCCGGTCACGACGACCTTGTGGTGCTTGTTGTCGGGGGAGAAAGCCATCAGGAGGCCTCGCAGCGTGTCTGTGATGAAGTCGGACCAAGCACCGCGAGGTCCGCTTCGTCGAGGTTGACGAGCCCGCGCAGCGGGCGATTCCGGAGGAGGGAGCGTGCTGTGGCACGTGACCGACGACGGGCGCCGACCTCGGCGAAGCGGGCCCGCGGTGCGACGGGAGAGTTCATCACAGCCCCGCCAGCGTATCGACCAGCAGGTCGCGGTGGCCATCGTGGAAGGCGTGACTGTTCCCGATGAACAGCCCGCGGGTGTGGAGGCCGTCGGAGACCGGCAGGTCGCCGTGGACCCGTGCGCCCGGCACCCGGGCGAAGGCCGGCTGGCGGGCCAGGTTGGAGCCGGAGATGGGGCGGGTGGCGATCTTCCGGGACTCCAGGTGGGCCATGAAGGTGGCCCGGGACCAGGGGGCGTCCTCGGCGACGAGCATCGGGAAGGCGAAGGCCGCGTGGGCCGTGCCTGGGGTCTGGGGGTAGACGGTCAGGTGCGGGTGGTCGGCCAGGGCGGCGCACCAGGCGTCGTGGTTGGCGCGGCGGCGCTCGAGCCAGGCGTCCAGGCGCTGGAGCTGGCGCACGCCGAAGGCGCCGGCCATCTCGGTCGGGCGCAGGTTCCAGCCGGCGGCGGTGAAGAGGAAGCGGGGGTCGATCTCGGGGTGCCGCGCGGCGTGGGCGTCGCGCTCGTCGAGCTCGCGGATCCAGCCGTGGGCCCTCAGAGCCCGGGCGGCCTCGGCGACGGCGTGATCGTCGGTCACGATCATGCCGCCCTCCACCGTGGTGATGTGGTGGCTGAAGAAGAAGCTGAAGGTGCCCACGTCGCCCAGGCCGCCGCAGCGCTGGCCGCCGAGCTCCGCGCCGTGGGCGGCGCAGGCGTCTTCGAGCACGACGAGGTCCAGGTCCTTCAGGGCCTGCACCGCGGCGGGCTGACCGAGCAGGTGGACCGCGACGACCCCGCGGGTGCGCGGGCCGCAGGCTTCGGCGGCCAGGGTCGGGTCGATGCACAGGGTGCGCGGGTCCACGTCGACCAGGACCGGGCGCAGGCCGCACTGGGCGATGGGGAACAGGCTGGTGGACCAGGCGACCGCAGGCACCAGGACCTCGTCGCCCATGCGCAGCCGGCCGGTGTGGACCAGGGCCGCGAGCCCGACCAGGTTGGCCGAGGACCCGCTGTTGACCATCACCGCGTGCTCTGTGCCGACCCAGGCGGCGAAGGCCTCCTCGAAGGCGCGCACCTGCTTGCCCATGGTCACCCAGGTCGAGACCAGGGCCTGCACCGCCGCGTTGACCTCGTCGGCGCCGAAGCCCGTCACCTGCAGGGGGATGCCCTGGGCCGGGTCGTGGCGCTCGACGGGGAGATCAGCCATCTCGGCGGCGATGAGCGCGCTGATCTGCGCCATGCGGTCGGACATGGCGGGGATTGTACGACTACCGGAGTGGCTTCGCCCCGGGCAGCTCGGTGAGCAGCACCTTGAGGTGGTCCTTGCCCACCGGCCAGCTGATCGCCTTGGACTCGCCGCCGGCCCGCTGGCCCTCTTCGGTGGCGATCTCGGCGATCGGCCACCGGCGCCGCATGGCGCGGATCGAGATCTGGTACTCGATGGGGAAGCGCTTCACCGACGTGTCCAGCGCGAGCAGGTCCTCCCGCCTCAGGGCGCGGAAGCCGTTGATGGTGTCGGTGACGTACTCGCCCTCGTTGAAGAGCTTGTTCGCGATGAAGGTCAGCGCCTGGTTCACCCAGCTGCGCGGCCGGAAGACACCCACGTCCTCCTCGTTGACCGAGCCCGGGGCGAAGCGGCTGGCGATGGCCACCCGGGCACCCTGGAGGATCAGGTCGTCCAGGCGCTCGATGTCCGCCGGGTCCTCGTTGCCGTCGGGGCTGTAG
>CAYFPX010000156.1:5850-20223 GCA_964344945.1 uncultured Enterobacterales bacterium | reverse complement strand
GACGCGCTGACGAACCTGGAGACCGCCGCATCGTGGTCGTCCTTGTCCGAGGTCCAGGACGGCACCGTCTCCGACCTGACCGCCGAGGACATGGCCCTGGTGGGCATGGACGACGCCGACGTGGCCGCGACCTCGGGCGTCTGGATGCTCAACCAGTTCGACTGTGACTTCGAGCACTACGAGGACATCCTGCTCTATCAACAGCAGGACGAGCTCTTCGACATCTACGACGCCTACGCCCGTACCTTCACCGGCGACGAGAGCGGCTACCGGGCGGGCACCGAGACCCACCTGACCTGGACCGTCGACTACGAGTCCAAGGTGCTGACCGAGTCCTACACCACGACCTTGAACGAGGAGATCCGCCGCTTCACGACCGAGGACCACGGCGACGTGCTGATGGTCCGCCGGGCGATGCCGGAGCCGGTCCAGTTCGTCGACGAGACCAACACCACCTGGAACCAGGACTACACGATCCGCACCTTCTGGGAGCGGGCGGACGGCGAGCTGGTTCACCTGTATGGAATGTGGCGGGACGTGTGGATCTCCGACGCGATGAACGCCGAGGTCGAGGGGGTGCAGCGCTTGTTGTTGGACGGGCTGTACGACCTGGATGTGGATGCGGCGCAGCACTGTGTGGACGGCGTGCCGTAGATCCGTTCCGGCTACCCCCGCGCCGCCACCCACACCGCCCGCACCGACCGCACCAGGTTCCGCACCCCACGCCACCCCCCGTGCATGCTGGTCCCGGTCTCGCGCTCGGCCATGTGCACGGGGACCTCGCGCAGGCGCAGGCCCTTGCGGGTCGCCCAGACCCGCACGTTGGCGTCGGCCACGCCCTGGGGGAACTCCGCCGCGCAGAGGGCCTGGGCGGTGGGGCCCAGGCACCAGAACCCGGAGGTCACGTCCCTGGCATCGACCCCGGCGAGCCGCACGGTGGCCGAGAGCAGGGCGTTGCCGGCTCGGCGGGACAGCGGCCCCGGGCTGCCCGTGCCCTGGCGGCTGCCCACGACCCAGTCAGCGCCGCGCAGGCCCTGGAGCAGGTCCGGTGCGGCCTCTGGCGGGTGCTGGCCGTCGGCGTCGAGCTGGACGACGGCGTCGTACCCCTGCTCGGTCAGGTGCCGGTAGCCGGTGGCCAGGGCGGCGGCGTAGCCGGTGTCGTGGGCGGGCGTGAGCACGGTGGCGCCGGCTTCGGCGGCGATGCGGCCAGTGGCGTCGCGGCTGTGATCGTCGACCACCACCAGGTCCGCAGCGGGCAGCGCCGTGCGCACCCGAGCCAGGGTGACCCCCAGCGAGCCCGCCTCGTCCTTGGCGGGGATGAGCACGGCGACGCGCATGGGCCTACTCGGCGACCGCGGCCTCGTACCCGAGGTCGGCGATCGCGGCGACCAGGACTTCGGCGGTGGCAGTGTCCGGGGCGACCACGATCTCGGCGGTGCCGGCCTCGTGGTCCACCGCCGCCGCGGTCACTCCCTCGACCTTCTCCAGGGCGGCGGTGACCTTGGCGCTGCAGGCGCCGCACTTCATGCCGCTCACAGTGAGCTGCACGGTGGTGGCGGTGGGCTCGGCCTTGGCGGCCTCGACCTCGGCGGCGTCGGCCTCTGCGCTGGGGTTGACCATCGCGCACTTCCCGGAAGTGCACTTCGTCTCGCCCTCGCAGGCCAGGGCGGGAGGCACCACGAGGGAGCTGAGCAGAGCAAGGAACATCAGGGCCTCCAGGGAAGGGCGGGGACAGCTTAACCGTCGATGCAGGCGCTCATGTTCCTGCTCTGGCTGTCATCGTCGACCCTCGCGGCTCCCGAAGCCCTGGCGCTCGCCGGGCGCTGGGAGGGCTTCCGTGCCGAAGCGGCCGGCGCTGCGCGACTGGCGCTGCCCGCCTTCTCGGCCAAGGAGTGGGCCACTGTGGCCCAGGGGGACGTGGTCAAGCGTCGGATCCGCGGCGAGGTGGGAGTCTCCGGCATGACCGTGGACCGGGTCGTCTGGCTGGCCTTCGTGCCGACCCCGGTCGCCCAGGTGTGGATCGGCGTCATCGACGACGTTCACGCGTCGCTGGTGGAGGGCCTCGTCGAGCGCCAGCTCCCGGGCACCCGGCCCGGTCACAAGGTGCTCTACCAGTCCCTGGACCTGCCGTTCCCCTTCAACGACCGTCACTGGGTGCTGCAGATCGACAGCAACGCCGCGCTCTTCGCGGCGACCGGCGCCTGGGAGCGCTCCTGGTCCCTGGACCCGCGCGGACTGGGGGCCCTCGTCGACGTCCCTGCCGACGTGCTCCTGCCCGAGGACGACGCGGTCTGGACCCCGGAGAACGACGGCGGCTGGCTGATGGTTCCGGTGCCTGGAGAGGGCACGCTGGTGGTCTACCAGGCCAGGACCGACATCGGCGGCGTGATCCCCGACGACCTGGTCACCCGCTACGCGATCGCGCGCCTGGACGAGATGATGGCGCAGACCAGCGCGCTCGCTGCGAGGGCGCCCAGCCACTACGTCGGCGACCACTACGTGATCCACGACCCGAGCGCGGTGCCGGTCCCGACCTGGTGAGCGGGAACCGCTGGTGGCCGGGGCTGTCCAAGTCCCTCCCACCCGGTCGGAACCGCCATGCTCGCCCTGCTGCTCTCCGTCGCCAGCGCCCCCACCGCCGAGAGCGCCGATCCGCCGGTGGGCTGCCTGACCGACCTCGCCGAGATCGGGGTGCAGATGGAGCCCGACACGCACCGGCCGCTGATCGTGGTGCGCAAGCAGGCCCGTCGCATCCAGCTGTTCGAGGACAACGCGCCCTTCACCCTGGACGGCGAGCTGGCCTGCTGGCAGGTGGGGCTGGGCGGCGACCCCGAGGGCACCAAGGAGCGGCGAGGGGACAGCCGCACGCCCGAAGGCTGGTACAGGACCTCGGACAAGCCCTGGAGCAACTTCTACGGCGCCATCGCCGTGCACTACCCCGGGGAGGTCGATGCGGATCGGGGACTGGCGGCCGGGCTGATCACCGAGGCCCAGCGGGGCCAGATCGTCGCCGCCGTGCGGTCCGGCAAGAAGCCGCCCCAGACCACCCGGCTCGGCGGCGAGATCCTGATCCATGGCGGCGGCGGCGAGAGCGACTGGACCCTCGGCTGCATCGCCATGGACAATGACGACCTGGATCTGCTCCGGGCGTCGCTGCCGCGGAACAAGGACGTCGACCTGCTGATCCTGCCCTGACTGGGTGTTTTCAAGTCCTCCCGTCGCTGGGCTTGCTCTCGCAATCCCAGGCGTTTCCCCTCCTCAGTCGCGGGCTACAGCCCGCTCCCTCGTCGGCGACGCGCCGCAAGCGGCGCTAAACACCTGGAATCGCGATAGCTGTGCCCAGCTCGGTCCGGATTCAAGAACACCCAGTGAGCGTTCGGGTCAGGTGAACCGGGCCAGGCTGAACCGGTCCGGCACTCCCGTCACCCCGGTCAACAGGCCCTGCGCCACCGCCTGCCCCGCTCGCAGGGCGAAGGACCAGTCGGCACCGCCGTAGCCCGCGCAGGCGACCTGGCGCGGGCGGCCGGGCAGGGGACCGAGCAGTGGGAGGCCGTCGCAGGTGAAGGCGGCGATGCCCGCCCAGCGGGACGCCGGCTCCAGGCCGGGCCAGAGGCGGGCGAGCATGGCGGTCAGGCGGTCGTCGACAGCTGGACTCAGGGTGTCCTCGTCGGTCTCGCCGACCTCGAGGTGGGGCGTGGCCCAGCGGCAGCCGCTCAGCACCCGCTCCCCCAGCGGGCCCCGGGCCCAGGTCAGGTGTCCGTGCTGCGCCCGTGCCGGGGGATCTGGCAGCGACGTCAAGGGCACGCTGGCCACGGACTGCAGGCGGACGGGCCAGACGATCTCGGCGAAGTCGGCGTGCAGCTGCTGACAGGCGGCACCCGCCGCCCAGACCACGACCTCTGCGGTCAGCGAGCCGCCACGCCAGCGCACGACCAGGTCGTCGCCTTCGTCCACGCCGAGGACCCGGTGGTCGGTGTGTACGGTGGCGCCTGCATCCTGTGCGAGGCCGGCCAGCGCACGGCAGGAGGCCGCGGGATCGGCGAGCCAGGCTTCGTCGGGCAGGCGGCGCCCCGGGCCCAGGTGGTGGGCGCCGGTCTCGAGGGCGACCTGGTGGGCCTCCAGGGCGTGGACCGGTACCGCCAGGGACTCGAGCAGCGCGGTGCCCCGCGCGACGTCCTCTTCCTCCCCCGGCATCGCCGCCACGAACAGGCCGCCGGTCTCGTCGGCCTTCAGCCAGGACACGGCGAGGTCGCGGTTCTGCCGGGTGAAGGCCCACAGTGCGGCGGCGTCGTCGACCCCGACACCGGCCGCGAGGCGGTGGGGGTGCTCCACATTGCCCAGGGCGACGTGGCCCGGTACCCGGGCGGCGAAGCCGCGGCCTACGTCGGCTCGCGCTTCCAGGACACAGACCCGCGCGCCGCCCTCGGCCAGGCAGCGAGCCGCCGACAGACCGGAGGGTCCACCGCCGATCACGGCGACCTCGACCCGGTCCGGGGGCGGCACGGCGTGGGGCGACGCCCGCTCGGTGAACCACGGGGGTGCGGTCATGGGACCTGCGCCCGCGACTTGCGACTCGGCGCGGGATCGGGCATCTGCAAGGGGCCTGGGGGGGCAGAGGACACGAGATGAACCACGCGCTGGTGCTGTACAAGTTCGACGCCTGCCCGTTCTGCTATCGGGTCCAGAGCTGGCTCGAGGGTCGGGACGTCCCGGTCGTCTACAAGGACACGCGCCAGGACCCCGAGGCCCGCGAGGAGCTCCAGGCCCGCACCGGCCGCACCCAGGTGCCCTGTCTCTTCATCGACGGTGAGCCCCTCTTCGAGTCAGGGGACATCCTCGAGTGGCTCGAGGAGCACTACGGCGACCCGCCCCCGCAGCGGTCGCTGTTCGAGGCGCCCCCGAAGCAGGACGGTCCCACTCGCAAGCGGGACCGTCTCCTCGAGCGGTTGCGCCGGGGCTGAGCGCCGCTACTGCTCGCAGAACGTGGGCGTGCCGGCCGCCGTCGTGCACATCGCCAGGGCCCGCTGGGGGTTCTGGCCGCTGGCGTAGGCGTAGTCCAGCCACTCCTTCGCGTACTGCTTGGTGTCGTTGCGCCACTTCTCCGCCAGCGCGCTCGACTGGTCGCTGCGGTCGGAGATGTAGCGCTCCTCGGCGGCGGTCCACAGGTCGTTCGCGGTCTGGGCGCGCAGCCGGTACAGGTCGTAGAGCCGCCGCTTGAACGTGGCCTTCTTCCAGACCTGCTTGTTCTCCAGCGCGGTGTCGGCCCACTTGATGACCTCTTCGCTGCGGTCCGGGCCCTGCTTGGAGAGGAACAGCGCGTACTTGAAGCACAGATCGGGGTCGGAGCGGTCGACCTCTTCGAGGTGGCGGCCGAGCAGGCGGCCCCACTCCGCGCGGTCCCCGCGGGCCTCCGCGTCCATGAGCATCAGGCGGGAGTACTTGTCCTTGTCCGTCTGGAGCTCGGCATCGGCGTAGACCCGCTCCAGGCAGGCCTTGAGCTCATTGCCCAGCTGGCCCATCAGGGCGAAGGGCTCGACCATCATCGGGTCGCTGCAGTCCTTGGGACGCGGCGGGCCGAAGTACTCGGGCTCGGGGGGCGACGCGGCTTCCTCGACCGGCTCGGGCTCCTTGGCGGGCTCCTTCTCGGGCTCCTTCTCGGGCTCCTTCTCGGGCTCCTTCTCGGGCTCCTTGGCCGGCTCGGCCTCGGCGGTGCCGTCGCCGGAGCTGCTGGTGCTGGCCTCCTCGGCCCCCGCGCTCTGTTCGCCACCGCTGGTCTCGGCGACCGCGGGCTTGAAGGCGTCGGGATCCGCCAGCAGCGAGCGGGCGGCGTCGACCTCGGGCACGAACAGGGACCAGGTGACCTGGGCGGTGGTGTAGGAGTGGTCCGCGACGAACTTCTCCAGAGCGGCGATGTCTCCGGCCTCGGCCTTGGCGCGGGCCTCCTCGTAGTTGGCAGCGACCTCCTTGCGGCGGTGGGCCTCGGCCATGGCGACACGCTTGAAGCGGTCGTCCAGACCCCACTGCTGCACGGCGGCGAGCTTGGGGCCCTTCTCCAGGGCCTTGTCGACCACCAGCACGTCCGCAGCGCCGGCGGGCACCGACGGATCCTGGGGCCGGCTCATCAGCCGCAGCTGGCGGGTGACGTAGACCTGGGCTTCACCCAGGGTGACCTGGCCGTCGGCTTCGACCGCGCCTTCGGCCCAGCCGCGCATGGCGCCCACGGCGAAGTAGGTGAACAGACCGTGCTGGGCGGGTTCCCAGGCACCGGCGCCCCCGCCGCTGGTGTCGGCGAGCCAGAAGACGAACTTGTCGTCTGCCGCCTCGGGGCTGCCGTCCAATTCGATCGGATCCCCGTCGAACATCGGGGCGCCTGACCGGTCGTGGCCGGAGAAGCTCGCGTCGACCACGATCACGACCTGGTCGGCCTTGCTCTTGGCGAGGGTCTTCTGCACCTCGCCCAGGGAGATGCCCTGGGTGCCCAGGGCGTTCAGGTCCTCCGGGGCGCCTGCGGCCAGGAGCATCCAGCCTTCGGGCGTGAGCGCCGCGTGCCCTGCGAAGTAGACCCACAGCGTGCCCCCGGCCTTGGCGCGGGTGGCGCCGCTCTTGAGGGTCTTGCGCAGGGTGGCGGCGTCGCCCTTGGCGTTGAACTTGACCTTGCTGCTCGTGACCCCGTGGGTCCCGGTCAGCCAGCCCTTGAACGCAGCCCCGTCGCGCGCCGCGTAGGTGGCGTCCGGCAGGTACTCGTAGGTCTCGACAGACAGGACGATCGCGCCGTCCTTCGAGGCCTTCGAACCGGAGGCGAAGGGGGTGTCGATGTCGGGGACGTCACCCGCGATCGCGAGCGGCGTGACGAGGGACAACAGCAGGGCGGTCATCAAAGCTCCGGCCAGTGAAGGGGAATGCTGACACTTGCGACCCGCCCGGGCAAGGCGACCCCCTCGGGCCCTACGGGATTCCCCAGCATTGACACGGAGATCCGCGATCCCTACGCTCCCCGTGGCGCGAGCGCCCCGTCCCCGAGGAGATGAATCATGTCGAAGAACCCGCACAGCCTGTTGCTCTCCAACGCCATGGCCGGCCTTGTCGCCGGTGCCGTCGTGCTCACCGCCTGCAGCGGCAAGTCCGACGAAGGCGCCCCCGAGCCCGCCGCCGAGCCGGCCCCCGCCGCCGAGGAAGCACCGGCGGAGCCGGCCGCTGGCGCTGAAGCCGAGGAGGCCGCCGCCGAGGAGGCTCCCGCCGAGGAGGCCGCCGCCGAGGGCGAAGCCGCCGAGGGCACCGAAGCCAGCGCCGAAGGCGAGCAGGCCGCGGCAGCGACCGGCCACGCCTGCAAGGGCATGAACGAGTGCAAGGGCCAGGGTGGCTGCGGCGTCGAGGGCGCCAACAGCTGCGCCGGTCAGAACGAGTGCAAGGCCCAGGGTGGCTGCTGCACCCTCGCCGAGAAGTCCGAGTGCCCCGGGCACGAGGGCGGCGAAGAGGCCGCCCCCGAAGCCGCGCCCGAGTCCAGCGAGGGCTGAGCCCCACACCGGCCTGGGACCCTACGCCCCCGTCATGTCCCGGACCGTCTCGAAGTTTCGCGTGCCCGACCTCGGTGTCGGGGTCGGGCTACGCGTGCCCCACTACGGGCACATCCTCGACCAGACCCCAGCGATGGACTGGTTCGAGATCATCAGCGAGAACTTCATGGTCGACGGCGGGTCCCCCCGGTACCACCTGGACCGGGTGCGGGAGCGCTACGCCGTCGTGCCCCACGGGGTGTCGATGAACCTCGCCGGACCCAGGGACCCGGAGCACCTGGCGGGCCTGGCCCGGCTCGTCGCACACATCGAGCCCCCCTGGGTGAGCGACCACTTGTGCTGGACCGGCACCGCCCACGCCCGGGTCCACGACCTGCTCCCGGTGCCCTACACGCCGGCGGTCCGCGACGCCGTGGTCGATCGCATCGACGAGGTCCAGCAGCGCCTGGGGAGACCGTTCGCCCTGGAGAACGTCAGCTCGTACCTGGCCTACAAGGACTCGGTGATGCCCGAGTGGGACTTCCTGGCGGAGGTCGCCGAGCGCGCGGACTGCGCCCTGCTCCTCGACGTGAACAACGTCTACGTCAGCAGCGTGAACCACGACTTCGACCCCGACGACTACCTCGCCCACGTGCCGGCCGACCGGGTCGTGCAGATCCACCTCGCCGGCCACAGCGTGCGCGAGGGCTACCTGCTGGACACCCACGACGCCCCGGTCTGCGACGAGGTCTGGGCCCTCTACGCCCGCGCGATCGCCCGGCTGGGCGCCGTGGCCACCTCGATCGAGTGGGACGACCACCTCCCCGACTTCCCCCGGCTCCAGGCCGAGGCGGAGACCGCCCGTCGCGTCCGGGACCGGGCGGTGGCCGGTGCCTGAGCCCGTGCTGCCCCCGGACTGGCAGGCGCAGATGGTCGCGATGATCCGCGGCACCGCGCCCCTGGACGGCAGCTGGTTCACCGGCGGGCCGGCGCTGTCCGGGGAGCAGCAGATCGGGGTCTACCGGCAGCAGTACCGCCTGCGCATGTGGAACACGCTCATCGAGGAGATCCCCGGGCTCTTCGCCTGGCTGGGGCCTCGGGCGGGCGAGGTGCTGTGGGCCTACCTCGCCGCCTGCCCGCCCCGGAGCTGGACCCTGGCCGACCTGGCCCTGCGGCTGCCCGACTGGCTCCAGGCGCAGGGTGCGGCCCCGGCGGAGATCGAGCTCGCCTGGCTCGACGTCGCGGTGAACCGGGGCTTCACCGCGGGGGAGGGCCACGACGTCGACCCGGAGGCGCTCACCGCCGCCTTCCGACTACGCCTGCAGCCTCACGTGCACCTCCGCCGCTGCACCCTCGACGTGCACCGCTGGCGGTCCGAGTCAGCGGGCGGTACCACCCCGGCGGACCCCGTGCCCGGCGACTACCCGCTGGTCCTGTACCGTCGGGAGCGCCGCATGCGTCACCGGGTGGTGCCCCCGGCGTGGTTCCATCTGCTCCAGGCCTTCGCCGGGGAGGGCGCTGGGCTCGGCGAGGCCCTCCAGGCGGTGGTCGCCGAGGGCGTCGACCCCGAGTGGCTCTCGTCGCACCTGACCGGGTGGTTCCGGGACATGGTGGCGTGGCGGTGGCTGGAGGTGGCGCCCGTCACCCCTCCTTGAGCTTGCGGATCAGGGTGTTCCGCCCGATGTCCAGCAGCCGCGCGGCCTTGGTCCGGTTGCCGCCGCAGTGCTGGAGCACGTGGCGGATGTAGGCCAGCTCGACCTCCTTGAGGGTCAGCAGCTCGGACTGGAAGCGCCCCGGTCCGGTCAGCGGCCGGGTCGGTGGCCGCAGGGGCAGCAGGTCGGAGGTGATGCGGCTGTCTGGGGCCAGCACCACCGCGGACTCCAGGCAGTTCTCCAGCTCGCGCACGTTGCCCGGCCACAGGTGAGTGTGCAGGGCCGTGCGGGCCTGCTGGGCCAGGCGCAGCTCCGGCCGGTCGTGCTCCCGCCGGAAGCGGTCGAGGAAGTGCTCGATCAGCCGCTCCAGGTCGTCGTGCCCCCGGTCCCGCAGGGCGGGCAGGACGATCTCGACCACCCGGAGCCGGTAGTACAGGTCCTGGCGGAAGCGCTTCTGGTCGACCTCGGCCTCGAGGTCCCGGTGGGTGGCGCAGACAAAGCGCACGTCTGCCGCGTCGGGCTTCGAGGCACCGACCTGGAAGTAGGTCCGGTCCTGGACCAGGCGCAGGATCTTGGCCTGCACCGCGGAGGGCAGCTCCCCCACCTCGTCCAGGAACAGCGTGCCACCCTCGGCTTCGATGACCTTGCCGCGGGCCTGGCGCTGGGCACTGGTGAAGGCGCCGGCCACGTGGCCGAAGAGCTCGTTCTCCACCAGGTGCTCGGGCAGGGCCGCGCAGTCCACCTTCACGAAGGGCTTGTCCGCCCGGGGTGAGTTGTAGTGGATGGCTCGGGCGATGAGCTCCTTGCCTGTGCCGCTCTCCCCGCGGATCAAGACTGTGGCAGCGGTGCGGGCGGCGCGGCCGACCCGCTCGTAGACCGACTTCATGCCCGGCGAGTCGCCGATGATGTTGTTGTACCGCCAGGCCAGGCGCTGGCGGTGATCGCCCCGCAGCTGGTGCCGCAGGCTGGTGCCCTCGAGCAGCCGGGCGACGCCGCGGGCCATGCGCTGGGCCTGGCGCAGGTCCTCGCGGTCGAAGAGCCCCTCGCGCTTGTTCAGCACCTGCAGGACCGCCAGCAGCTCGCCCTCCTCGGCCAGCACGGGCACCGCCATCAGGGTCTCGGTGACGTAGCCGGTGGACAGGTCGAACTGGCCGGCGTGGCGCGGGTCCCGACGGGCGTCGGGCAGCACCACCGGGGAGCGGTGTCGCGCCACCCAGCCGGCCAGACCCTCGCCCAGGTCGAGGCGGATCTCGGCGATCTCCGGCAGGTGGGCGGCGCGGCTCACCAGCTGGCTGGTGGCGTGGTCGACCAGGTAGAGCGTGCCCCGATCGGCCCCCAGCTCGGCGCAGACCGCGTCGATGATCTGCCCCAGGACGGGATCGAGGTCGAGCTCCCGACCCCGGACCCGGTCCATCAGGGCCTGGAGGGCCTCAGCGGGCACAGGGGACCCCGGCAGGCCCAGCAGCCTGCGGATGGACGACGCGGGGGCACGCCTGGCGACGACCGCACTCACAGGGTGAGCCAGGCTCCCTCGCGGGCGGCGAAGGCGCCGGCCAGCTCCCGGCGGGCCCGGTGCTCCAGGACCGCCAGGGCGTCGTCGTCGCGGGTCGGATCGTGGTGGAAGAGCGCCAGGCGCTCTGCACCGCTGCGGCGGGCGGCCTCCACGGCCTCGTTCCAGGTGGAGTGGCCCCAGCCGGCCCTGCTGGGCCCGACCTGGCCGGCGTACTCCGCCTCGGTGTACTGGGCGTCGTGGATGAGCAGGTCGGCCCCCGCCGCCAGGGTGAGCAGGTCATCGGCGACCACCCCGGCGTGCTCCACGTCGGTGGCGAAGACCACGCTCTGGCCGTCGGCTTCGACCCGGTAGGCGAGCACCCCGTCGGGGTGGTGACCCACCTCGGGCAGGATGAGGAAGGGGCCGCGCTGCAGGGGCACGCCAGGCTCCAGGGGCACGAAGTCCAGCTGCGCGTCGAGGGCCTCCAGGGCGATCGGGAACTGGGGCGGTCGCATCTGCCGCCTCAGGGCATCCTCCAGGGTGCCCGCCGCGGTCGTTGCACCGCCCAGGGTCAAGCGGCTCCCCGGGTGGAAGGCCGGGCCGAAGAACGGCACCCCCTGGATGTGGTCCCAGTGCACGTGGGTGAACAGGAGCGTGGCCTCGAGCGGGGCCGGGCCCAGGGCCTGCCCCAGGGCCGCCAGGCCCGTGCCGCCGTCCAGGATCAGGCGCTGGCCAGCCGCCTGGAGCTCCACACAGGTGGTGTTGCCGCCAGCGCGGATGAAGCGCGGGTCGGAGACGGGCACGCTGCCGCGCACCCCCCAGAAGCGAACCCTCATGGTGACCTCTCGTCTTGAGCAGGGAGTCGAGTGAGACGGTCAGGAGGGTTCGCAAGGGACGTGCCAGAGTCCAAGTGGTCGGAATTGCGTGCACGGGGTGCGTCAGCTGTTCCAAGTTGGAACGGTGCCCTGTTCCATCATGGATCGGTGTCGCGGCGATTGCCAGCGGAGTGGCCCTGAAGACGCGAGGCGGTAAGGAGAGGGGTCCAACCCGGAGAACTGACGATGCGTCCTGCCCTGCTGCTGACCCTCCCCCTGATCTTCGCCTGCGGGGAGAAGGAGCCCGATCCCGTCCAGCTCTGCACCGACGCCAAGACCGCCGCGAACTCGGCCTGGGGCGCCGCCCACACCGCCGCTGTCGCCTTCGCAGACGGCGACGAGGCCAAGGCCGACAAGGAGGCCGCCGCCGCCGCCAGCGCCGAGGCCAAGAAGGCCCAGTCCACCAGCACCGCCGCCCGCCACACGCCCATGGGCCGCGGTGGCTCCGTGGTCCGCGGTGCGGCCCGGGCCGACGCCTCCGCCAAGAGCGGTGCCGCCTCCGCCGCCCAGGCCAAGGCCGGTCGGTACGGCAAGCTGGTCGACGCCCTGCAGGCCGCCAAGGACGCCTCCCTCGGCGAGCCCAAGGCCGCCTGGGACGCCACGATCGCCGCCCGCACCGCCCTCGAGACCTTCTGGGCCGCGCCCGAGGCTCCGCCGGAGCCCTACGCCGCTGCGCTGACCGCGGGCGAGAGCAGCTGGACCACCTGCTCGGCGGTGCCCGCGCAGTAGCTTCGGGCCGGTGGCCCTCAGCGGCTACCGGCTACGGACTCCGGGCTACGGGAGCCCGGTCCACTGGTGATCGACGATCCGCATGGCGGTCAGTCTACCCCCGTGGGCCGTGGCCCGTAGCCGGCCGGCGCAGCCGGACTACAGCTTCGACCAGTCACTGCGGGGGAGCTCCGGTCCGGGGCCGGGCTCGTCTGCCGCGAGCAGGTAGATCGCGCGGCGGTTCGCCGCCTCGTCGGTCTCGTCGGGGGTGGCGACGGCGAGCACGCCCTCGCCGAAGCCCTGGTAGTGGATCGGGCCTTCGAAGCCCCGGTCCCGGAACCAGCGGGCGATGGCCTGGGCCCGGCGGGTACTGAGGGTGCGGTTCGAGGCCTTGTCCCCGACCGTGTCGGTGTAGCCGGCCACGTACAGCTGAACCTCGACCACGTCGCCGTAGCGGGCCAACACGCCCTGGAGCTCGCCCCAGGCGTGCTCCAGCTTGGGCTCCTCGGCAGGCAGGATCTCGGCCTGCCCGGTCTCGAAGACCACGTCTTCGTGGGGGATGGCGTAGCGCCACGGACTCAGCTCGAGCCGGCCCGGCAGGTCGTGCTCGTCCCAGGCGGTGATCTGCAGCTTCAGGGCCTCACCCGGCGCCTGCTGCCACTCCACGTCGACCCGGGTCTCGGGGGCCAGTCCGGCGACCGCGCCGCTGCCGAGCCTGTGGCCGCCTTCGCCCAGGACCTCGATCTCCACCCGGCCGATGGGCCGGGACCCCTCGAGGGTCATCGTGCGTTGCTCGAGGTCCAGCGCCTGTTTGTCGACCTGGAGCTTCAGCGGGGGGTGCATCCAGACGTCGAGACTCAGGGGCAGCTCGCCGCTGGTGCCGTCGCTTGCGGCCAGGGTCACGCTGCCGCGGCAGGTGTGGCCGCCCTCCCGGAGCCCCGAGAGCTCCAGGGTCTGGGGCTGGCCGGGGCGGATGGCGCCTGCCCAGGTGTAGGCCTGGGTGCCGCAGGTGAGCCGCGCGTCCAGGGTCCCGGCCACGCCCGGCAGGAAGGTCAGCGACGGCACCCCCAGGCCGACCTGGGCGTGCCGCACGGCTTCCAGCTTGAGCGCGTCCTGGGCCAGAGCGGGCCCGAGCAGGAGCAGGGGGGCGAGCATGACCGAGGCTAACTAACGCACACCCGGGGTGAGACGTCTCGCTGGGAACTGCAGCCGCAGCAGCGCGATCTCCACCACGCTGGGCATGGTCTTGCGGAAGGCCGGTCCCGCCAGGTCCCAGACCGTCCACCCGATCATCGCCACGTTCACCAGGGGCACCGCCAGTCCCACCCCGCCCGCGAGCCGCTTCGCCGCCTCCCGCGCCACGCCGTAGCCCAGGGCCCGGACCACGATCTGCTGGACCACGTAGCCGACCTCGTCGGTGCCGACGTCGCGGACCATGATCTCGAGCTGGCCGGGCACCCAGCGGGGGGACTCCTGGGGTCGGGCGAGGTCGCGGGTGGCCGCCCGAGGCGCTCGACGCAGGGCCTCGGCCCGCTGGGCGGGGGTCAAGGTGTCGAAGAGCCGGCCGAGCACGGCGTCCAGCACGGCCTGCTCCAGCAGGCGCTCGTCGCTGCCCTCCGGAGCGTCGAGCTTGAGGCGGCGTGCGACGCCGTGGACCAGCACGTCGTAGCCGATCCCCTCGCCACGCACGAGGGAGGCCAGGGTGTTGCTGCCGTCGAGGCGCAGGGCCCGCACCAGGGTCGCGGCGCTGCCACCGCGGATGATGCCGTGGCGGTCGTAGAGCCCGTCGAGCAGCCGGGGCTCGCGGGCCTCGACCCGTTCCAGCAGGGCGACGAGGCGCTGGTCGGCGGCGTTCACGGGGGATCCATACCCGGTCGTGGGCGGCCAGCGTCCCTCAGCGCAGGAAGGGCCGGATCTGCTTGATGATCAGCTGCCCGTCTTCGAGCACCTTCCACTCGGTGTCGAAGAGCAGGTCGTGATCGGCGGGCACCTCCTCGTCGACCGGGAAGGTGTGGGACAGCTCGTCGAGCAGCACCCCCAGGTCCTCGGCGTCGCGGTCGCCGAGCACCGTGCCGGTGGCTTCGCTGGAGCCCTGCTCCCGGTCGATCGCCGTGGCCTCACCGTCGATCACCGTCACCCGCAGCACCTCCGGC
>CAYFPX010000156.1:0-5840 GCA_964344945.1 uncultured Enterobacterales bacterium | reverse complement strand
ACGATCGGGACTCCGTACTTCATGCCGAACTCGACCGAGCGCGTCTGGAGCACCTTCGCGCCCCTCGACGCGAGCTCCAGCATCTCCTCGTACGAGATGCGATCGATCTTCTGCGCGTCGGGGACCACGCCGGGGTCGGCGCTGACCACGTCCAGGTGGCCCACCTGGGCGTTGATCAGGATCCGGTCGTCGTCGGCGGTGGGGTCGCCGCTGAAGGCGACGGCGTTCACCTGCTCGTCCTTGCTGCGGGTGTTCACCAGCACGCCCATCTTGGCCAGGCCCTGGTCCATGCCGTACCAGGCCCGCTCCTCGTAGGCGGCCATGCCCCACAGGCTCGACCAGACCCGCCCCAGGGCCCTGGCCAGGTCCCGCTCGGAGTCCTCGTCGGGGTCGCAGTGGCTCGGCCCGAGGTCGTCGTCGTCCCGCTCGTCGGCCAGGCAGGCGCTGGTGGAGTCGTAGAGGCCGGCGCCGCTGAAGGCCAGGGCGTCCTCGGCGTTGGAGCTGCTGCGGAAGCGCACCATGGTGGTGTCGGCACCCCAGGTGTCCAGGATCGCGCCCTCCAGGGCGTCGATCAGCGACGGGTCGATGGGGGCGGCCTCCATCGCCGCCTGCAGGTCCTCGAGTCGCGAGCGGCGCACGGCGCCGTCGGTCACGAAGTCCACGTCCACCAACCAGGCGTCCAGGGTCTCGGCGAAGCTGTGCTCGCCCTGGCCCTCACCCAGGTCCACGGACCAGGTGTTGTCTTCGATGAAGGCCTGGTACCAGGCGTAGGGCACCAGGAAGCCCTCGAGCTGCCACGCCGGGTCGATGCGCTGGTAGAGCGTGGCCAGGTTCGTGCCCTTGGAGCCATAGGTGGCCACGGCGTCGAGGCGCTCGGTCGCGGTGGCGGTGGCCAGCTCCAGCAGTCCGACCAGGGCGGTGGTCTCCAGGTCCGGCGCCCGCAGGGTGATCGGGTCCGGTCGCAGCTGGGCCCACCAGTCCTCGGCGTCGTCCAGGGTGGCGCCGGCGATGTCCCAGCCCTCGTCGGTGCAGTCGAAGCGCACGAGCTGCCCCTCCCAGAGGGCGAAGTCCGGAAAGGGGTCCTGGATGTAGCAGTTGGGGGTGCCGCGGGCGGCGCTGCGGACGTTGATGTGGCTCAGGGTGCCCTGGCGGCTGCCGGTCACGACCCCGGAGACCACGGTCTCGACGTCGAAGGGCGCCTCGTCGAGGATCAGGATGTCCTGGTAGTTGAACTCGGCGGCGGCGGTGGCCTCTTCGAGCTCCGCCAGGTCGTACATGCGGATGGTGCCGTAGGCCGTGCCCGGGGTGTAGACCTCGAAGACGATGTCCTCGTCGACGCCGCGAATGGGGAAGTAGCCCGTGGGCCAGTCCTCGCTGGCCGCTCGCTGGTTGCTGGAGTTGGGCACGAACTGGAGCGGCGCGTAGGGGAAGGTCCCGGTCAGCTGCTCGTAGGCCCGGAGCACCTCTTCGAAGCGGATGGTCGCGCTCTCCACCCCCGGGTTGTCCCAGATCGTGAAGCCGAAGCTCGTGCCGCCGTCGGTGTCCAGGTACTCGTAGAGCTCGCCGGAGAGGATGGTGTCGTCGTCCGGGTCCAGGATCATGACCGAGTAGCTGGCCTGGTCCATGTCGGGGAAGTCGTCTGCGTAGACGTCGGCCAGGAATTCGCTGTGCAGGTCGTAGACGTTCGGGTTGACCAGCATGCTCTCGACCGGGCTGTCGTCGGTGCCCGGTCCCAGCCACTTGCCCTCTCGGCGCTTGTCCACGGCCGGGCTGGGGAAGCTCAGCTCGCGCCAGGTCTCCTCGTCGGCGACGCTCTGGGAGCAGACCAGCTCGCCGCGCTCGTCGGACGCGCGCTCGCAGAGGGTGTCCCCCTGACCGGGGCAGCCCAGGAGCCAGGCGATCAGGAGCACCGGCGGCGCCTCCAGGCGAGCAGCGGCAGGAGTGCCCAGGCGGCGACGCCCGGTCGTGCAGCGGCTGTGCTGCAGGCCAGGTCCACCTCGGGCAGCTCCTGGCAGGCCTGCTCGGAGGTCTCCCCGCCTCGGCCCGCCTCGTCTTCCTGGGTGGCGCGGAAGCAGACCTCGCCTCTGCGCTCCGCGGTCTCGAAGGCGAAGGTGCTCTCCACCAGGCCCTCGCCGTTTGCGAAGACCGCGCCGAGCGGGTCGGCCAGGGACTCGCCGCCGTCCAGGTGGACCAGCGACAGCTCTCGGTCGGAGGGTTCGTGGGTGATGGACAGGGTCACGGACCAGAGCAGGGAGTCGCTGGAGCGGTCGCCGTCGACGAAGTCGATGGCCTCGATCGCCACCTCGGGTGGCAGGTCGTAGCGCGCTGCGTCCTCGGTGCCGGTGGTGAAGGGGTTGGCGAAGGTCAGGCCCGTCACCTCGTCCTCGACCACCAGCAGGTACGGGTCCTCCGGGTCCAGGTGGCGCTCGGGGGTGAAGTGCACGACCCCCGCGGCGCCGTCGGTCCGGCCGGTCCCGCTGTCCACGCCGCCCTCTTCGCTGTGCTCCAGGTCGAAGAGCACGAAGGCCTCGTCGCAGCTCGCGTCGCTGTCCTCCAGGACCGCCAGGAACCGGGCGTCGAGGGGCACGTCGTGCTCGTCGGCCCGGGGCCGCAGGGTGGAGACGGTGGGCAGGCAGCGCTCGACGAGCAGGATGTCCTCGTCGTAGGGGGTGATGCAGGCGAGCAGCGCGAGGCCGATCAACGGCGCCTCCTGGGGACCACAGCCTCGCACAGACGCCGCCGGACCAGGAGTCCGAGCAGGACGGGGGACGGGAGCAGCCAGGCAGTGGTCACGGCGACCTCCGGAGGATCCTCTGGCATGCAACCCAGGTGCCACTTCATAAGTGTAGGGAATCACCTGGTTCTGCCAGGCTGCTGGCGCTGGATCGGGGCATGGATGTCACGGCCGGCGCGGGGATGTCCCCCCCCTCTGGGGCCAACTGGTTTAGACTCCGCAGCCCCGCGACCCAGGAGGACACCGTGGAGTGGGAACTGAGCCGTCAGGACACGATGCGCCTCTTGGCCTTCGTCTGCACCTTCGCCTGGGCCGACCACGAGGTGCAGGAGGAGGAGCGGGCCTTCGTGGGAGATCTGGTGAGCAAGCTGGACCTCGACGAGGAAGACCTCGAGCAGGTGGCCGCCTGGCTCAAGCTGCCCCCGCGCCCCGAGGACATCGATCCCCAGCAGGTTCCCCTGCAGCACCGCGAGCTCTTCATCGCCGTCGCCAAGATGATGGTCGGCGTCGATGGTGTGGTGGCCGAGGACGAGGCGGAGACCCTGGCGCTGTTCCAGGAGCTGCTCTCCTGACAGCCCTCACGGTCCTCGGCGAGCACGACGGCGTGCTCGCCGTGGTCAAGCCCGCCGGGGTGCTGGCACATCCGGCCGCTGAGGGCGATCGACCGGCGCTCACCGCGCTCCTGCCCCAGGGGGTGCAGCCCCTGCACCGACTCGACGTGGGCACCTCGGGGGTGGTGCTGTGCAGCGGGGACCCCGCCGCGGCCCAGCGGGTCCGGGCCTGGCTCGCCGAAGGCGCGGTGGAGAAGCACTACCTGGCGCTGGTGCACGGGCTGGTGCGGCCCAAGGGCGTGATCCGCCGCGGCCTCAAGGACGCCCGCCGCCGCAAGACCCTGGACGCGGTCACCCGCTACACCCGCCGGGAGGCGCTGGGAGGCTTCAGCCTGCTCCACCTCCGCCCCGAGACCGGCCGCAAGCACCAGATCCGCCGCCACCTGCAGGGGCTGGGGCACCCGGTGGTGGGCGACACCCGCTACCGGCCGCGGCGGTTCGTCCGGGTGCCGGCCTTCCCGGGGCGCCTGTGGCTGCACGCGTGGCGGGTGGTCCTGCCGGGCGGCGCCGCCTTCGAGGCGCCGCTGCCGGAGGCGCTGGAGGCGCACCTGGTGGTGCTGCGAGAGGGACTCAGCGGCGCCTGAGGAAGACCAGCGCCACCAAGACAGCACCGATGACCGCGTGGCTCACGAGCAGGTGCAGCGGCGTGGTGATCGGGCAGTGGACCTGCAGCGCCATGTTGCCCACCAGGCCGGCGGCGGCGGCTGCGAGCAGCGCCCGGGCCAGTGGCTGGGGGTCCTGGCGCTCCACCAGCCAGGCCAGGAGCAGCGCGGGCAGCCCGGCGGCGGTGCCGAACGCGAAGCAGAACGCCGCGGACGCGAGGAAGGAGTGGGCGCTGTGGCCGACGCCGTGGGCGGCGGGCAGGACGGCCAGGGCCACGGGGACCGCCAGGGCCAGGGCCAGGGGCCACGGGCCCGTGCGCGGTGGCGGTGCGTGGGTGGGCCGGGAGAGCAGGGGGAGCACGAACGCCGTCAGGCCCCCGGTCAGCACGGCAAAGAGCAGCATGCGGCCCATGGGGTAGTGGTCCAGGTCCATGCGCGGCCGCACCAGCGCCACCAGGCCCACCACGCCGAAGGCCCCCAGCACGAGCAGCGCCGTGCGCGCCGGGCCCGGCCAGCTGCGCGTCCGGGCCCGCAGGCCCCCCTCTGTGTCCAGGGCCTGCTCCAGCTCGCCGAACAGCGCGTCGCGGTCGAGCTCCGGGGTCCGGCCCGCCACGTCCTCTCGCAGCTCGTTCAGGTCCACGAGCCCTCCGCCAGCCGGCTCTCGCCGGTGTCGTCCGCGGCCTCGAGCACCGCACGGAGGGCCTTGTAGCCCCGGTGCGCCCGGACCTTCACGGTGTTCAGGTTGGCCCCCAGGACTCGCGCGACCTCGGGGAAGGAGAGCTCCTCGAACCAGTGGAGCTCGATGACCTCCCGCTGCTTCGGGCTCAGCGCGTCGACGGCCATCCGGACCTGCCGGGCCCGCTCGGCGCGGGTCAGGTCCACGGGCTCCACGGTCGGCAGCGGGTGCCGCTCGGGGTCCAGGGCGGTCTCCGGGCGCCGCCCCTTGGTGCGGAAGTACTGGCGCCGCAGGTTGAGGGCGATGGTGTAGAGCCAGGGCTTGAGTCTGGCGCCCGCGCGGAAGTCGCGCCGAGCGCGGTGGAGCTGGAGGAAGGTCTGCTGGACCAGCTCCCCGGCGTCCTGGGGATTGCGCACCTGCTGGCGCATGAGCCGGGTCAGGGGTCCTGCGTAGCGGTCGAAGAGCTGCCGGAAGGCGGCGCGGTCGCCGGCCACGTAGGCGGCGAAGAGCTCCTCGTCGGTGGGGTCCACGGGCGGATCGTAGCCCGAGGGGCTCCAGCGGTCTCAACGGGGTCGGCGTGGAGGGGACCGGCAGGTCCAGGAAGTCTAGAAGTTGGTCACGCAGGCAGAATCAGCCCACCAGCGTCCCCTCTCACGCCGCCTCGATGAAGTCTTCGTCGTCCACCAGGTCCCAGCCGCGGCCGCACAGGTCCAGTGCCGTGGCGCTGGCGCTGCTGTCGCGGCGGTTCGGCTGGTGCTCGTGGGCGAGCCAGTAGCAGTCCTCGGCCGCCGAAGGGCTGGCCTGGGTCAGGTAGATGCGTCCCAGCAGGTGCAGGGCCTGTGCGCCGGCGCGGCCCCCCGAGGCGCCGACAGCGCCCAGGTGCTCCACCGCCTTGCGAGCCGGGATCTCTCCGCGCCGCCACCGCACGTAGAGGCGCAAGGAGGAGAACATCGGGTCGCTCGGCGACGACCGCAGGGCCCGGTCCAGCTGGGCTTCGGCCCCGGACCAGTCACCGCGCTGGATCAGGTCGGTGGCGAGCCGGTAGTACTGGAGTCCGGCGGAGCCGAGCATGGAGTCCTCCTGGTGTGCCCAGGGGATCGGTCACCGGGGCGGGCAGGTAGAGTGTTCCGCCCGAGAAAGTCCAGTCCCCTGTCTCAGAAAATCGTGGACACTCACTTGCCCTCGCCCCGCCTGGCGGCCCGCTCTCGCGTTGATGT
>CAYFPX010000155.1:0-20244 GCA_964344945.1 uncultured Enterobacterales bacterium | reverse complement strand
CCCTTGGTCTCGCGGCGCACGCGCACGATGCCGTCACCGGCGGACGGACGGTCGCCGCCGCAGGCGCAGGCGTCGACGGGGCGGTCGCAGCCGGGGCAGATCCGCCCGTCGTCGGAGGAGTAGACGCGTCGTCCCATGGTCACCGTTCGAAGATGAGGTCGAGGATGTCGCCGAGGGTGTCGGTCCCCCTCAGCGTCTTGAGGTCGTAGAACTCGGTGACCACACCGGTGATGGTGATGACGTCGCCGACGGCCAGGTAGAGACCCTCGCTGCCGCCCGCCAGGTAGATGTAGAGGCCGGACCACTCGCCGCCCCCCGGGTCCTGGATGAAGAAGCCCTCTCCGTCGAGGGTGATGCCGCTGGTCACGACCACGCCGTCGAGGCGGACGTCGTCGCCGTCGATGTAGACGCCCTGCTGGATGTCGGCGATGGATGGGGCGCCCGAGGAGGTGCCGGTGTCGCCGGTGGTGATGTCGGGGGTGAGGTTACAGGCCACCAGCGCCAGGGCGCAGGCGGACAGGAGAGGCATGCCGGTGCTGGTCATCGCGACCTCCAACGGGGGGGAACGCGCAGATACACGCTTCACGGGCCGCCCGCAATGAACGCCGCCCTGGAAGTGCGCGGGCTGGCGCGATCCTTCGGCTCCCGGAGGGCGGTCTCGGACCTCGACCTGACGGTCCAGGAGGGCGACGTCTACGGGCTGCTGGGCCCCAACGGCGCCGGCAAGACCACGGCGATGCGCTGCATCCTGGGCCTGATCCGGCGAGATGCCGGCACGGTCCGGGTCTTCGGCGACGAGGATCCGGTGACCCAGCGCGACGCCGTCGGCGCCCTGGTGGAGATCCCCCGCTTCCACGACTGGCTGTCGGGCGCCGAGAACCTGCGGTTGGTCCAGGCCTACCACGGGGTCACCGGCGAGACGGCGGAGACCCTGCGGCGCGAGGCCCTGGCTCGGGTCGGCCTGGCAGACCGTGGCGACGACCCGGCCGGCACCTACTCCCAGGGCATGCGTCAGCGCCTGGGCCTGGCCCGGGCCCTGATGAACCGGCCCCGCCTGCTCCTGCTCGACGAGCCGACCAACGGCCTGGACCCCAGGGCATGCGGGACGTGCGGGAGCTGATCCGCACCCTGGCCAGCGAAGGCGTGACCATCCTGGTCTCCAGCCACCTGCTGGGGGAGGTCGAGGCCATCGCAACCCGGGTGGGCATCCTGCAGCTGGGCCAGAAGGTCGCCGAGGGCCTGGTGAGCGAGCTGCTGGCCGGCACCGAGGTCGAGGTGGAGACCAGCGAGCCCGACGCCGCGACGGCGGTGATCGCAGAGCTGCCCTGGGCCGCGGTGAGCCAGGCGGGCACCCAGCTGCGGGTCCGGCTGACCGAGCGCGATGCCGCGGCGCTGAACGCCGCCCTGGTCCAAGCCGGCGTGCCCGTGCACGGGCTGGCGAGCCGCTCCGGCAGCCTGGAGGACCTGTTCCTGCGCCTGACAGGGAGCGCCCGGTGACGGTGCCCCTGTCCCCCATCGTGGCGGCGGAGTGCCGCAAGCTGGCGACCCGAGGCTCCGCCAGGCTGGGGCTGGTCCTGAGCGTGGCGATCCCGATGGTGACGGTGATCCTGGCCCAGGGGGTGGAGAGCTTCCAGCAGGAACAGCTGGGGGCCGCCGCCAACCAGGGCGCCATGAGCATCGGGATCTCCATCGACGCGGCGGCCGGGCTCGGCTGGTCGCTCAAGGCCCGCAACTTCTTCATCCTGCCGCTGATCCTGCTGTGGATCAGCGCCCAGAGCCTGGGCGGTGAGGTCAAGGACGGCACGCTCCGGCCGGTGCTGCTGCGGCCGGTCTCGCGGATCCAGGTGCTCCTGGGGCGGGCCCTGGCGCTCTCGCTCTACGCCGGCGTCACCTTGGCCCTGACCGCGCTGGTCGCGCTGGCCCTGGGCATCCCCGTGCTCACCCTGGACACCGACGGCGACCTGACCCGGGTGTTCCTGGGCTACTTCGCCGCCTGGGGCTCGGACATCGCCCTGATCGGCCTTGGACTGGCGGTCTCGAGCTTCGTGCCCGCCACCGCGGGCACGGTGGTGGCCACCGCGCTGCTGCTCTTGATCGACGGCCTGGCCCGCGCCGGGCTGAGCGGGGCCGCGATGTTCGGCGCCCAGGGCACCGACGCGATCGCCCGCTTCCTGCCGGGCAGCGCTCTGGCGGCCTGGGAGGGCTTCGCGACCGCGTGGGACCCGGTGGCGTTCGCGGGGCTCGTGATCTGGGGGGTGGCGGCGTTCGGGGTGGCCGGGTGGCGGCTGTCGCGGATGGACGTGCCTTGAGCCCCGTCGCGGGTGATCCGACCAGCGGGTAGAATCTCGCGCCCTCGGTGGGATCCGGACGATCCACCCCCCACAGGAGGTGGAACCCATGATCGATCTGCCCCTGGCCGATCTGCTGGATGGCTTCCCGGAGCCCCTCCTGCTCTGCGACGAAGACGGGGTCATCGTCTCCGCGAACTCCGCCGCCACCCGGCTCTTTCGCATGTCCGTGCAGCAGATGTCCGACAGCCCGGCCGACACCTGGCTGCACGACGAGCAGGGGCTGCTGTGGCCCCGGCTGGGCCAGGCCGCGACCCGGGAGCTGATGTTCCGCGACGGCGAGGGCACGCCCCGGACCGCCCAGGGCACCGTGCGCCCGATGCCGATCGGCGGTGCGATGGGCTGGATGATCCGCCTGGAGGACCCGGGCGGTGAAGCCCAGGCTCTGGCCGGCCTGGAGAGCATGGCCGGCGGCATCGCCCGGGAGCTCGGCACGTCGCTGGGCACCATCCTGCAGAACAGCTCGGCCCTGCTGCTGAGCGGGCTCGACGAGGGCCCCGCCAGCCAGGTGCGAAGCATCCTCAGCGCCGCGGAACACGCCGCCACCCTGCAGCGCCAGCTCCAGGCCCTGGGCGGCCAGGCCTCCGAGAAGACCCCGGGGCGCCTGTCCAAGCTCCTCAACGAGTGCGAGCCCCTGCTGGAGAGTGCCCTGGGTCCGCAGATCGCCCTGAAGCTGCGGTACGACGGCGAGTCCGACGACGTCCTGATGGACACGAGCGCCCTGCGTCTGGCCCTGGTGCGCCTGGGCGCCTGGGTCGCTCGCCAGGAGCCCGCCCCGGCCACGGTCTGGGTCTCGGTCACCGGCCGCACGGAGCCCGGGGGGGTCTGCCAGCTCAAGATCGCAGACGACGGTCCCGGGCTCGACGAAGCCGCGCGGGCCAAGCTCTTCGAGCCGTTCTCCGGCCCGGCGGGCGATCTGGGCCTGGCGGTGGTCTTCGGGGTGATCGAGAGCCACCAGGGCCGGCTGCTGGTCGACAGCGCCCCGGGCGGCGGCACGGCCTTCCACTTCGAATTCGACACCATCGACCCCACCAGTCTGCCCCCGGAGCACTCGGTCGCCGAAGGCACCGAGACCATCCTGGTCATCGAGGACGACCCCGCCACCCTGGAGATGGTCACCGCCGCCCTGGTCTCCCAGGGCTACGAGGTGCTCGGCGCCGCCAACGGGATCGAGGCCTCGGTGATGCTCCGCCAGGACCACGCCCGCATCGACCTGGTGCTGGCGGACGCGGTCGTGCCCGGCCGGTCCGGGCTCGAGGTCGTGGCCGAAGCCCGCCAGTTCCGGCCCTCCATGCCCGTGCTCCTGATGACCGGCTACTCGGCGGACTTCCTCGGCGCCCAGCTCCGCGACGACCTGCCGGTGCTGCACAAGCCGTTCAGCCCGATCGAGCTGATCCATCGGCTGAGGAGCATGCTCGACGCTTCCCAGTAGGCTCACCTGGGTTGACCCGGTCAATCAAGCCTCTGGCCGCAGGTCCGCCCGCAGGGCCTCCAGGTCCTCCAGCCCATCGTCTTCGGCCGAGACCGTAGGCCGCCCGGTGACGCGCAGCACTGCGCGGTCCACCAGCCAGTAGAGGCAGGGCACGACGATCAGGGTCAGGCCGGTGGCGAAGGCCAGGCCCCAGCTCACCGACGTGGCCATCGGCGCCAGCAGCGGGTTCTCGCCGCCCCAGCCGAGCCCCAGAGGCAGCAGCCCGGCGACCGTGGTGACCGTGGTGAGCAGGATCGGCCGCAGCCGCTCCCGACCGCCGGCCACGATGGCGTCGAGCAGGGGCACGCCGCGGCGACGCCGGCCGTTGATGAAGTCGACCAGCACCAGCGAGTCGTTCACCACGATGCCAGCCAGGGCGACCACGCCGATGCCCGCGATCATGCCGAAGGGCGAGGCGGTCACGACCAGCCCGATCACCACGCCGACGAAGCACAGCGGGACCGCGCCCAGCACCACGAAGGGCTGGGAGAAGGAGCGGAACTGCACCCCCAGGATGGTGTAGATGGCGATCAGCGCGATCCAGAAGGCCTGGAAGAGACTGGCAAAGGACTCGGCGGTCTGCTCGTACTCGCCACCGAAGACCAGGCGGCCGCCGGGGTAGCGCTGGGAGACGTCGGCGAAGTGCTCCTCCAGGGCCTGGTTGACGCGGGTCGAGGTGGTGCTCGCGTCCAGGTCGCTGGAGACCCGCACCCGCCGCGTGCCGTCGGCCCGCCGCAACACCGACGGGCCCCGCTCCCGGGTCAGCTCGGCCACCGAGCCCAGGGCCACGAAGCCCGCGGGCGAGGGCAATTGCAGGCGCGCCAGGTCCGCGGGGGAGCCCGGCTCGGCGTAGTCCACGACCAGGTCCAGCACGTCGCCGTCGTCGCGCCAGGTGCCCGCCACGCCGCCGTCGAGCGCCAGCCGGACCGCCCCCGCCACGTCTCGGGGACTCAGCCCCACCCTTGCGGCCCGCTCCTCGTCCACCCGCACCCGCAGCTCGGCCTTGCCGGGCTCCAGTCCGGAGCTGATGGCCCGGGTGCCCGGGGTCGCCTCCAGCGCGGCGATCACCTCGTCGTGGAGGGCCACCAGCTGATCGGGGTCGTCGTGGTAGACCTCGACCGCCACCGGCTTGCCGGCGGGCGGCTTCTGCTCCACCGTGCCCACCGAGGTCGCGACCGGACCCACCATGCGGCCGGCCAGATCCTGGAGCGCAGCGACGATCTCGTCCGAGGGCGTCTCCCGCTGGTCGCCGTAGACCAGGTTCACCCGGAACATCCCGTGGTTGCTGCCCACCCGCGGGAAGGCCTCGCTGGTGGCGAAGCCCGCCTGGCGCACCCAGGACTTGACGATCGCCGGCGGCACGACCCCGCGCGCCTGGGCCTCGAGGGCCGCGAGCACCGCACCGGTCTCGGCGAGCCGGGTGCCCTCGGGCAGCTCGATCCTCACGTCGACCGCCCAGGCGTCGACGTCGGCGAAGAGCACCCGGTCCAGGGTGGTCGCCCCCAGGGCGACGACCAGCCCGGCCACGGCGAAGGCCCCCGCCACCAGGCGGGCTGGCCGCCCCAGGCACCAGGTGAGCACCCGGGCGTACCGGTCCCGCAGGACATCGAGCCAGGGGGTCTCCCGCTTGCCGGCCACGCCCCCGAAGTCCGCCAGGTGCGAGGGCAGCACGAAGAGCGCCTCGATCAAGGACGCCACCAGGGCGGCGGCCACGACCTTGGGGATGATGCCGAAGAACCGCCCCATCACCCCGGTCATGACCAACAGGGGCACGAAGGCCGAGATGGTGGTGAAGGTCGCCGACACCACCGGCAGGGCGACTTCGGCGGTGCCGAGGACCGCTGCCCGGTGCATCGGGTGGCCGAGCTCGGCGTAGCGCACGCAATTCTCGACCACGACGATGGCGTCGTCGACGATGATGCCCAGCACGATGATCAGGCTGAACAGCGACAGCATGTTGATCGTGATGCCCAGGGCGGCCATGGCGACGATGCCGCCGGCCAGCGCCACCGGCAGGCCCAGGGCGGCCATCGCCGCGTTGCGCACGCCCAGGAACAGGCTGAGCAGGACCAGGATGATGCCCAGGCCCATGGCGCCGTTCTCGTAGAGGTCGCCCAGGGTGACGGCGAGGGGCTCGCTGGCGTCGCCGTGCAGGGCCAGGCTCACCCCCGAAGGCAGGGCCCCCTGGCGCGCGGCCACCTCGGCCTTCACCCCCTCGACCACCGAGACCAGGTCCCCCCCTTCGGCCTTGATCACAGTGAGCAGGACCGCGGGCTGGCCGTCGGCCCAGGCCAGGCTGGCCGGGTCGGCGAAGGTGTCCTCCACCCGGGCGAGGTCACCCACGGTGACGCGGCGGCCATCGGGCAAGGCCCGGAGCACCACGCTGCGCACGTCGTCGAGGGTGCGGAAGCGCTGGTCGGTGCGGACCAGGACCTCGCGCTCGCCCTCCGGCAGGGCCCCGGCGGGGAGGTTCACGGAGGCGGCGCCCAGAGCGTCGACCACCTGGACCAGGGGCAGGCCGAGGGCCTCGGCCCGGGCGCGGTCCACCCGGACCCGCACCTGCCGCTCGGCCAGGCCGAAGACCTCGAGCTCCCGCACGCCCTCGACCCCGGCGAGGCGGCCCTCGAGCTCTGTCGCGACCGCGTGGCGGGCGTGCTCGGAGCTCCCGGGGGCGCTGGCGACGGTCACCTGGATCGCCGGGAAGCCATAGGACCACTTGCGCGTGTCCGGGGCGTGCGCTTCGTCGGGCAGCTCGGCCCGATCGACCGCCCGGCTGAAGGTCCCTGTGGCCCGGTCGATGTCCAGGCCAGGCGCGTCGCCGTCGAAGTGGATCCAGACCTCGCCGAAGCCCTCCCGGGCGATGCTGGAGACCTCCTGGGCGCCGTCGACCTCGTCGGCCTGCTCCTCGATGGGCCGCAGGACCAGCTCCTCGATGTCCTCGGGGGCGGCCTGGGGGAAGACCACCCGGGTGAAGGCCCACCAGTCGTCGACCTCGGGCAGCTCCTCCCGGGTCATGTCGAGGAAGGTGGCGCCGCCGACCAGGGCGATCAGCAGCGCCAGCATGTTCACCAGCACGGGCTGGCGCACGCTCAGGCGAGCGAGCCACATCAGTTGGAGACGATCTCGACCGGGGCGCCGTCGGTGAGGCGCTCGGCGCCTCGGGCGACGACCTGGTCCCCCGCGCTGAGGCCCTCGGAGATGCCCTGCCACCGGTCGATCCGCGTGCCCAGCTGGACGGCTCGGGCCCGCGCCACGCCCCCTTCGACCACGTACACCAGGGTCTCGCCGTAGCGCTCGAGCAGGGCGCCGGCCGGCACCGCGAGCACCTCGACGCCCGCGCCGAGGTCGAGCGCCACGCTCACCGGCGCCCCGATCACCCAGCTGGCATCCGCCTCACAGCGGACCTCGACCGGCACCAGGCCTGTCGCGCCGTCGACCTGGCGGTCCACCCGGTCCACCCGGCAGGGGCGGTCTGCCACGCGGGCAGGGGTGTTGCGCCCGAGGGCGGCGGCGTCGGTGGTGGGCACGGCGATGCGCACGACCAGCTCGCGGGTGTCGACCACGGTGGCGACCGGCGTGCCCGCGCCGATCACCTGGCCCAGGTCCAGGTGCAGGGCGGTGACCTCGCCGGCGAAGGGCGCTCGGATGCGGGTGTCCAGGAGCTCCCGCTGCCGGGCCTTGAGCTGGACCTCAGCGGACCGGTGGTCCGCCCGCGCCAGGTCGAGGCCGGTCGCGGCGTCCTCCCGATCGGCGTCGCTGACGGCGTCGCCCAGGGCCTCGACCCGGGTGAGCTGACGCTCAGCGGCCTCGACCCCCGCGGCGGTCTTGGCCAGGCTCGCCTCGGCGGCCTGGACACCGATGCGCTGGCGGCCGTCCTCGAGGATCACAAGGGTCTCGCTGGCCCGCACGGAGTCGCCGACACCGATGACCACCCGGGTCACCCGGCCGCCGCCTTCGCTGAGCACGGTGGCCTGTTCGGCACCTCGGACCACGCCGCTCCAGGTGGCGCTCCGGACCATGCTGCGGGCCGCGACTTCGGCGACCTGGACGGGGATGGGCTCGGGCGCCTGAGAGGTGACGCCTTCGACCACCTCCCCCGCACAGCCGATCAACCACCAAGCCAGGATCATGGGGTGGGCTAACGCCAACCGCCGGTCAGCCCCCGGCCGACAGCACCACCATCGTGACCCAGGCCGCGCCGAAGAGCCCGGCGATCGGCAGGGTCAGCCAGAGCACGCGGTCGGCGGCCCTCGGGTGACGCCCTCGCCAGCCCCACCACACGGCCAGGCCGACGAGCGGGGTCAACAGGACATTGCCCAGGGCCAGCAGCCAGAGCTCCTCCCGGGTGAGCTCCCGCTGGGCCGGGCCAGGCTCCTCGTGGGTCACCGGCAGGTGACTCAGGGAGGCCGTGAGCTGCTTGCGGGCGAGCTGGAGCAGGTGCTCCGGTGGGTCGGGCCGCTCCCCGGCGCGGATCCGGCGGGCCACGCCGTCGAGCTCCACGTCGCTCAGGTGGTGGCTCGAGAAGAGGTAGGCCAGCGGGCGGTCGTCGCCCCGGGGCGCCTTGTTGCAGTTGCCACACAGGGCCATCGCGCGGGGCTTGGTGGCGCCGCATTCATGGCAGATCGCCTTCACCCCGGTCGCAGGGCCCCGGCACCGCCTCCACCGAGCAGGAAGACCTGCTCCAGGGCGGAGCCGTCGGCCTCGGCCTGGGCGCGGAGCCAGTTGGAGAGCGCTCGCGGGCGCTCGGCCAGGTCCAGCGGTGCCTCGGCGATCAGGATCTCCGCGCCGCTCTGGTGCACCGCCTGGGCCAGGCCGACCGCGTGCTCCACGCGAGGGCCGTGGGCCCGCAAGGGCAGCAGGTCGAGGCCGTGGGGCAGGCCGAGCCAGGGGCCGTCGGGGCCCTCGACGACCTCGAGCTGGCCCAGGCCGAAGGCCCTGCCCGCCAGGATCTCGCGCACCCGCCGGGCGCCGGCGCGACGCTCCGCGGAGGGCGAGCGCTCGGCCCGGGCGAAGGCCCGGGCGTCCACCTGGCCCGCCCGGTGACGGATCAGCCGCCCGGCCAGGCCGGCGAAGAAGCGATCGAGCCAGGTCGGGCGGTCGTCGCCCACCAGCGGGAGCTCGACGTCGCCCAGGCGCACGCCCAGCACGCTGATGGTCGCCACGGTCCAGTCGCGGGTCCAAGCCCAGCCCGCGGTGAGGCCCAGGGTGGTGTCCTGGGCCGCCAGGGCGCTCACCAACCGCGGATCGCGCATCGCGGCGGTGCGGATCTCCCCGTACTGGGGCGGATCGAGCTCCAGGTCCAGTCGGACCCGCACGGTGCGATCGTCGGTGAAGAGGGCGCGGGCGACCTCGGGCCGCGGGGTGAGCAGGCTGTCGGGCAGGGCCTCTGCGGTCACCTCGCAGGCGTCCCCGAGACCCAGGTCTCGGGCCACCGCCAGGGTGTCGGCCTCGGAGAAGGCGGACAGGGCGATCGCGATCGCGTCGGCGAGGGCCGTGCGCCCGGCCGGGCTCCCGGCCACGCTGACCACCCGCTCGAGGCCCTTGGCTTCGAAGTCCGGGAGGGCGCGGAGGCCCTGGCAGGCGAGGCGTCGGATGTGCACGTGACCCTCCGTGACAGGGGGGGCCTAAACCCGGCCCCGGATCGTTCCGATTCAACAGGAGGAACGCTATCCCAGCGTCCGGTCGAGTGGCCCTCGGTCACGCCGGACGCTCGCCCACCCCGGCGAGGACCCCCATGCAAGCTTGCGCCCCCCTGTGGCTCACCCGTCCCGAAGACGTCCAGGCCCACCTGATGTACGCGGCGGCCGAGATCGCCACCTGCGTCGTCACCGTCGGAGGCCTCCAGGTGCACGGCTCGATCGCGCCCCCCGCCCAGGGCGGCGGCGTGCCCTTCGTGGTCGATCACCGCCTCCAGGACATCGTCGATGTGCCCCCCAGCGGCCGCGCCGTGCGCGTCGACTACGAAGGCGGCACCGACCGGTACACCTTCTACAGCGAGATGGTCGGCACGGACCAGCTCCGCCGCTGGGTCCTCGCACCGCCCCGGACCGTGCAGCGCACCGACCGACGCATGGTCGCCCGTCACCGGGTCATGGGCCACGACGGCTTCGCGCTGATCATGGAAGCCGGCAGCACCATCCGCACCTTCGAGGTGGTGGACATCTCCAACGCCGGTCTCGCGTTCCTCTACAAGGCCAGCGACGTCAACCTGCGCGAGGGCCAGGCGGTCCGGGGCCACGTGGAGATCCCCGGTCTGGACGCCATGCCCGTGCGCCTCGAGGTGCGCAACGTGCGCTCGGCCCCGACCCAGAAGGGCTTCCGCATCGCCGGCATGCGCTTCGTGGAGCTGGCGCGTCCCGAGCGCATGGCCATCGCCGGTGCGCTGGCGGCTTGGAAGCACCAGCAGCGGATCATGCAGCGAGCGGCGCACTAGCGCCTTCTCTGCGGGGCAAGGCCGCTCCGCCCCTGCGGGGCTCCGCGGTCGCCCCGGTCCGGCGGCCTCCGCCTCCGGCCGCCGGTCGGCCCTGTCGGGCCTCCGGGTCGCTGCGCGACCCCCATCACAATCCCCAGGGGGGACTGGCCAACATAGAATCCGCGCGTGCTCCTGCTCGCGCTCAGCTCGGCTGCCCTGGCCGCCGACCCCCTCGTCGGCGTCGACTGGGTCCCCTTCGGTCGCGCCGACCTGGTCGCGGTCGACGAGGAGTGGACCAGCGGCACCGGGGTCGGGGAGTTCGACGGGCTGCTCCGACCGGCGCTGACCCCCTACGGCGGCCTGTCCCTGGGCAAGACGAAGCTCCTGCTCGGCCTGGGCGTCGCCCTCACCCGCACCACGACCTGGACGGCGGAGTCCCGCGCGACCGTGAGCGCTGGCGGCATCCGCCCGAGCCTCGACGTCCAGCGGACCCTGCGCAGCGACGGCGAGCGGGTCGGCGTCTGGGCCGGCGGCGGGCTCTACGGCACCTGGCCCATCGCCCGGGACATCGACAGCGCCGACACCGACGAAGAGGCCCTGGACGCCGAGGAGGGCGCCACGGCCACCCGCTTCCGGATCGCCGGAGCGGGCCTGCGCCTGGGAGGCGGAGCCGACGTGACGGTGATCGAGGGCGTCGAGCTCGGCCTGCGCGCCCACCTGGTCGGCCACAACGGCTGGTCCCTGACCGAAGACCAGGCGGCCTGGTCCACCCTGATCTGGGCCGAGGCGGGCCTGCGGCTCCAGGTCTGGTGGCCGTGAGCGACGGCAAGCCCCGCAACGACCTGGTCGAGGCCCTGGAGCTCACCCCCCGGGAACAGAAGCGCCTGGGCAAGCTGATCAACGCCCTGGTCACGGTCCCCGGCTACCTGGAGACCCTGCACAGGAGCGTCGCCGGCAAGCACCTGCTGGATCGGCTCGACGAGGCCGCCCCCTGGGCCGGCGTGCTCGGCCGCTCGGCGGTCCAGGCCGCGGCGCCGATCCGCTTGCTGGCCGAGGTGCTCAAGGCGCTGCTCCAGGAGAAGCACCCCCAGGCCCTGCTGTACCTGGCCGCGACCCTGGCCTGGCAGCGGTCCACCGAGCAGGCGCTCGCGTGTCTGGGCGCGGCCCAGGGCGAGCGCCGAGAGCTGCGCGGGGAGATGGACCGGGCCCTGGGCGCCCTGCGACACGGGGAGGGCGCGGTGCGGTTCGACGACTTCTCCCTGTCCGGTGCGCTGGAGCACCCCTTCGTCGTCGAGGCCGACGCCTACCTCTCCGCCTACGCGCGGGCCTGGGGGTACGACGGCCCTCAGATCCGTCGCCTGCTCGGCGAGGTCCACAGCCGCTTCCCGATCCACCTCAAGACCCTCCTGAGCCACGACAAGACCCGGGCCCGCTATGAAGGCGTGCACCGGCTGCTGGTCCAGGGCACCGGCGAGCAGCGACAAGCCCAGGCCGCGCTCATGGAGCACACGGACCTCCAGCGACGGCAATTCGAGGAGTCCCCGGCCCTCGGCCGCGAGCCCTTCGCCCTTGGCGACGTCTACGTGGACCCGGACTGCGGCGAGCTGCGCTGGGGCGAGATCGTGCTCGACCGCCAGGGCCAGCGGCGCAAGGTGCCCCTGGATCCGTTCGACGAGCGCAACGGGGGCCGCCACGGGCTGCTCGGCCGTGTCTTCCGCTGGCTCGGTGACCCCGGCTATGACGACGCCATCGTGATCCAGGGCGCGGCGGGCTCCGGCAAGTCCGCCTTCACCCTGCGCCTCGCCCAAGCGCTGCTGGAGCAGGGCCTGCGGCCGATCCGAGTGCGCCTGCGCAACCTGGTCCTGGACCGCCATGTCAGCGAGTCCATCCCCCGGGCCGTGGCCCTGGCCCCCGCGGGCCAGCGGGCCCGGGTCCGGCGCCCGAAGGACCTGTTCTGCGACGGCGACATCTTCCGGGAGGAGGTCGGCTTCGGGCGGGCCTCGATCTGCCCCTATGTCCTGATCCTCGACGGCTGGGACGAGCTGGATCTGGCGACGACGGTGGATCTGCGGCAGCGGGTCGAGGCGATGCTGGAGCAGGTTCGAGCCGAGTACCTGGTGGGCACCAGTGTGCCGATCCGGGTGATCCTCACCGGCCGGCCGAGCCAGCTGGTGGCCGAGAGCCGCTTCCTGCGCAACGACACCGTGGTGCTGACCCTGCGGCCCTTCACGCCGCGTCAGCTCTCGCGGTTCACCGAGGGCATCCGCACCACCCTCCGACAGCCCCGCTTCGAGCACGCCGCGGACATCTGGCCCCGTCGGGTCAAGCGGGACTTCGCCCCGCTGATCCAGCGCTACGCCGCGGGCTTCGAAGCCCGCTGTCTCGGCGAGGGCGGCGACGGGGCCGCCAGCCTCGAGGTGCTGGGCCTCCCGCTCCTGGCCCACATCGCCCTGCGGCTGATGGTGAAGTGGCGGGGCGACCTGCGGGACCTGCTGAACCACCCCACGAACCTGTACCGGCACCTGGTCGACCAGACCTGCCGCCACGCGGGCCGGGCCGACGACCACGGCGAGGACAGTCCCGGGCACCGGATCACCGGGCACCAGCTGCGGGAGCTGCTGTGGGCCACGGCCACGGCCCTCACGGTGCGCGGCCGGGAGAACCTGGCCCTGAGCGAGCTCCAGAGCGTGGTCCAGGACGCGCCCGAGGACACGGTCGACCGCGCTCGAGCGGCCAGCGAAGACCCCCTGGCCGCGATGATGGTCAGCTTCTACTTCAAGGGCGGGAGCCGGGACGCGGGCTGCGAGTTCCTGCACAAGTCCTTCCGGGAGTACCTGTTCGCCGAGGCGGTGGTCGACGTGCTGAAGCGCTGCGGCTCGGGTGCCCGGCGCGGCACCCGGGACCCCGGTCGCGACTTCGCCGAGCGGGATCCTCGCAGGCGCCTGACCCGGTCCCTGGGCCCGATGCTCGCGCCCCAGTGGCTCACTCCCGCGGTCAGCAAGCACCTGGAGCGACTGCTGGACTGGGAGCTCAGCCGCGCCCAGAAGTCCCCCCGGTCCACCGCCCGAGGCCTCCCGACGCGGCGCCTGCGCTGGGAGGCCTGGGGCCGGGTGCGAGACGACCTGGCCGCGGCTTGGGACTGGTGGACCGACGGGGTGCACCTGCGGCCCGTGCGGACCGATCGCAGGCTGTGCGAGTCCCCGGCCCAGGCCTGGGCGACCCTGGGCATCGGGCCCCACAGCGAGCGCGCGGTGCCGCGCCTGATGCACCTGGACGCTCACCTGGGAGACGCCCTGTTCTTCCTCGCCAGCGTGCTGCACTACCGCCAGGCGGTGCGCGACGGCTGGGCAGGTCCGAAGGACGCCCCGATCCAGGAGCCGGGCCTGTTGTGGGCGGGCGCCCGGCCTCCGTCGGATCGCCCAGCGCGACAGACCCCGGTGATCCGGGACGAGCGCTACTGGGTGCTGTTCTCGCCCGGAGGCGGCCGGGAGCGCTGGTTCCGTTGCGATCAGAGCCGCCTGAACGCCGTGGGGGGGCGCCCCCACGGCCCCTGGCCTCGGGGTGCCCACCTGCGGGGGGCCGACCTGCGGGGGCTGCGGCTCGCCTTCGACGCGCCGGACCCCGGAGACGCCTGGTCCGACGCGGTGACCCGGCTGGCACACGCCAACCTCTCGAACACGAGCCTGCGCGGCGGGTGGCTGCGCAACGTGGACGCCACCGAGGCACTGCTCGCAGGGGCCGACCTCCGCGGCTGCGAGCTCGCTGGATCCGACTTCTCCCTGGCGGACCTGACCGACGCACGGCTGGAGGGCGCCCAGTTCGAGCGGGCGACCTTCGACGGCGTGATCGGAGCCGAGCGCTGGGGGCTGGGGTGAGCCTGCTGGCGCTCGCGCTGTCCACGTCCGCGGCCCTGGCGGAGACCCTGAAGGACCCCTCGGGCCCGTCCCCGCTCGAGGCTCCCGCCCTCGCCGAAGCCCACCGGAGGCGGTCCATCACCTTCACGTGGATGGGCCGCGTCGCCCTGATCGGCGGCGAGGTCGGGCTGGTCCTGCTCTACCGCAACCTGCAGCCGACGCTGCTGGAGAAGGGATTCTGGGGCTACGCCCTGCCGGCGATCTCCACCGCCTGCGTGTTCTGGTCCACCGCCGAGGCCACCCTGGCGCTGAAGGCCCTGGACCGCGCACCGGCCCGGCCCTGGATCGCCGGCCTGGGCGTGGGAGCGATGGTGCTGGGCTATCCCCTGGCCCTGTGGGCGGGGCTGAGCGGGCGCAGCCGCGAGCTGCAGTACACGATCCTGGCGGTGACCCAGGTGGCGGGCATCGGGGGTATCCAGCTCCAGGGCCTGGCCTACCGCATCCAGGGCAAGCAGGCGCCCGCCGAGCAGGCGGCCCGGGTGTGGCTCCAGCCCTTGCTGGTTCCCCTGGATCGAGGGCTCATGGTGGGGGCGGCCCTGCGGATCTGAGGCCGGCGAGCCGTCCATCTGCGCCCGGAGGTCCACCGCTCAGCCCTTGACGTGCCGGTGGGTCCGGGGGGCGCAGGCCCGGCAGACGAAGTGTGCGCGCCCGCCATCGCTCATCGGCGGCTGTCCCAGCCAGGCCTTCAGACCCTGCAGAGGGTGGAGGGCGCGACAGCGATCGCAGCGCAGGGTCAGGCGCCAGGGTCGGACGGGGGCACCGGCCCAGGATCCCACACGGAAGGGGAGATGGCGCTGGGGGTTCCAAGGGCCCGGCGACGCCGGGCCCCGTCCAGGGCCGGTCGGGGCTGATTCCAAGCGGTCTGAACGTGTTGACCCCTAGTGGCCCTCGTGATACCTCGCCGCCCCCTCCGGGGCAGGGCCAAAACGGCCCTGGCGAGCCCCGAGGACGGAGGCGCCGTGGAGATCCTTCCCGACCCCATCCTGATGCTGATCCAGGCGGTCCCGTTTGCGATCACGCTCGTCGTGCTGAACGCGCTGATCTTCAGGCCGATGATCGCCTACCTGCGCGATCGTGACGTCGCGATCGTCGGCAGCCGCGAAGACGCGCTCAAGCTCCAGGACACCGCAGGCGAGAAGCTCGGCGCCTACGAGGCCCGCGTCGCGGAAGCCCGCGCCGAGGTCGCCTCGGAGCGCAACTCCGCTCGCAGCGCCGCGCTGGAGAAGCGCGACGCCGCCCTGACCGCGGCCCGCGCCGAGGCCGACAAGCAGGTCACCGAGGCCCTGGCGGTGATCGAGGGCGAGCGAGCCCTGGCGAGCGAGGAGCTCGACCGGCTGGCCCGCACCCTGGCCGGCGACATCACCACCCGCATCCTGGGCTCCGAGGTGGCCGCAAAGTGACCCGCGCACTCACCCTCCTTGTCCTGCTGGCCCTGCCCGCCACCGCCTTCGCGGCCGGTGGCCAGCCCGAAGGCTGGTTGAAGGCCGTGGCCTTCCACGCCATCAACGTGGCCCTGTTCATCGGGGCGATCGTCTACCTCACCCGCAACATGGTCCCCGACGCCCTGAAGAACCGCGCCGGGAGGATCGAGAAGGAGCTCGACGAGTCGAACCGGCTGCGCCGCGAGGCCCAGGCCCGGTACGACGAGCTCGAGGCCCGCCTCAACCGCTTCGAGAGCGAGTTCGAAGAGATGCGGGCCGAGGCCGCCCGCGCCAGCGAGCGCGAGGTCGCGATGATCGACGACCGGGCCGTGCAAGAGGCCGCGGCCATCCGGGCGAGCGCCGAGAAGTCCATCCGCGACGAGGTGACCGCGGCCCGCACCGCCCTGCACAAGCAGGCGGTCGAGCTGGCGCTGCAGGTCGCCGAGGAGCAGCTCCGGGGCCGCATCAGCGCCGCCGACCAGGACCGCATGGCCCAGGACCTCCTGGGCACCGTCAAGGAGGCCAACGGCCATGGCTGATGAGATCGCCATCGCTCGCCGCTACGCCCGTGCGCTGATGGCGCTGGGCAAGGACGCCGGCAACAGCGACACCCTCGCCGGAGACCTCGACAAGCTCGCCACCGCCCTCGCGGCGGAGAACGGCCAGCTCGAGACCGCGCTGAACCACCCCGCCTTCCTGCCCAGCGAGCGCCGGGGCGTGATGGAGGCGGTGCTCGGCAAGATCGAGGTGCACGCCCACGTGGCCAACACCGTGCGGCTGATGCTCGACAACGGCCGGGTGAGCCTGCTCCCCGACCTGATCCGCGAATTCAGCGTGCTGGCCGACGCCGAGGCCGGCCGGGTCCGCGCCACGGTCACCACCGCCACCGAGCTCTCCAAGGACCTGGTCGCCGAGGTCGGCAAGACCCTCGAGGCCGCCACCGGCAAGACCGTGCTGGTCGAGTCCAGGGTAGACCCGGACCTCATCGGCGGCATGGTCATCGGTGTCGGCGGCGTGGTCTACGACGCCAGCGTCCGCAACACGCTGGACCAGCTGCGCCAGGACCTCCTCAACTCCCCTCTCACCCCGACTGCCGAGGCCTGAGCAGGCACAGCGCCTGCCGGTCCCAGACCCTTCTCCACTCGGAGCCCCTGACATGGACATCCGCGCCGAAGAGATCTCCCAGATCCTCAAGAGCCAGATCGCCAACTACGAGACCAAGGTCTCGGTGGCCGAGACCGGCACCATCCTGAACGTCGGCGACGGCATCGCCCGCGTCTACGGCCTCGAGAACGCCCTGGCCGGCGAGCTGCTCGAGTTCCCGGGCGGCGTCATGGGCATGGTCCTCAACCTCGAGGAGGGCAACGTCGGCTGCGCCCTGTTCGGGTCGGACACCAACATCAACGAGGGCGACACGGTCAAGCGGACCGGTCAGATCGTCTCCATCCCCGTCGGTCCGGCGACCCTCGGCCGCGTGGTCGACGCGCTGGGCAACGCCATCGACGGCGGCGATCCCATCCCCCGCGACGAGATGCGGCGGGTCGAGCTCAAGGCCCCGGGCATCGTCGAGCGCCAGGGTGTGCACGAGCCCATGCAGACCGGCCTGAAGGCCGTCGACACGATGATCCCCGTCGGCCGTGGCCAGCGGGAGCTCATCATCGGCGACCGCCAGACCGGCAAGACCGCCGTGGCGATCGACTGCATCATCAACCAGAAGAAGTTCGCCGACGACCCCAACAAGAAGCTCCACTGCATCTACGTGGCCATCGGCCAGAAGCAGTCCACGGTCGCCCAGGTGGTCGAGAAGCTGAAGCGCCACGGCGCGATGGAGTACACCACCGTCGTCTCCGCCCCGGCGGCCACCGCGGCCCCGCTCCAGTTCCTGGCCCCCTACACCGGCGCCACCCTGGGCGAGTACTACCGGGACAACGGCATGCACGCCCTGTGCGTGTACGACGACCTGTCCAAGCAGGCGGTCGCCTACCGGCAGATGTCCCTGCTCCTGCGGCGTCCACCCGGTCGCGAGGCCTACCCCGGCGACGTCTTCTACCTCCACAGCCGGCTGCTGGAGCGTGCGGCCAAGATGAGCGATGCCGAGGGCGGCGGCTCCCTGACCGCGCTCCCCATCATCGAGACCCAGGCCGGCGACGTCTCCGCGTACATCCCGACCAACGTGATCTCCATCACCGACGGCCAGATCTTCCTGGAGACGGACCTGTTCTACCAGGGCGTCCGCCCGGCGGTGAACGTCGGCATCTCGGTCTCCCGGGTCGGCGGCAACGCCCAGATCAAGGCCATGAAGGAGGTCGCGGGCACCCTGCGGCTGGACCTGGCCCAGTACCGGGAGCTGGCCGCGTTCGCGCAGTTCGGCTCCGACCTGGACGCCGCGACCCAGCGCCAGCTGACCCGTGGCGCCCGGCTGGTCGAGATCCTGAAGCAGGACCAGTACGAGCCGATGGCGGTCGAGATGCAGGTCGTGCAGGTCGTGGCCGGCACCGCCGGGGTCTGCGACGACATCGAGCTGAACAGGGTCGTGCCCTTCATGCAGGCCCTCGCCAGCCACCTCGAGGCCAACGAGCGGGCCCTGCTCGACGAGATCCTCGAGAAGGGCACCTTCAAGAAGTCCGACCTCAAGGACCGCGTCATCGCGGCGTGCAAGGCCTTCAAGGACACCTGGAACGGCTGAGCTGACTCTCCACGGGAGCCACTGAGATGGCGAACCTCCGCGACATCCGGCGCCGCATCGGGTCGGTCAAGAACACCAAGCAGATCACCAGCGCCATGAAGCTGGTGGCCGGCGCCAAGCTGCGCAAGGCCACCGAGAAGGCGCTGGCGGCCCGCCCCTACCAGGACGCGCTCTCCAGCGTGCTCCAGTCGGTGGGTGGCCGCGCTGGCGATGTGTCCAACCCCCTGCTCGAGTCCCACGAGTCGGTCACCAAGGCCGTGGTCGTGGTCTTCGGCTCGGACAAGGGCCTGTGCGGCTCCTTCAACAACGCGCTCTTCCGCGACGCGGAGAAGTTCATCAAGGGCCAGCAGGACCGGGGCGTCGAGATCAGCCTGCGCACCTTCGGCAAGAAGGCACGGAGCTACTTCACCTCCCGGTCCTACGAGATCACCCACAGCGAGATCGAGCTCGATCCCCACGCCTACATGGACCAGGTCCACGCCCTGGCCGACCACCTGGTGGCCGACTTCACCGGCGGCGAGGTCCACGAGGTCTACCTGGCGTTCAACGAGTTCAAGAGCGTGATGACCCAGCAGCCGAGCTACCCCCGAGTGCTGCCGCTGTCCCTGGAGGACGCCACCGGCGAGGACGATGGAGCCCACGCGGACTTCGAGTTCGAGCCGAACGGCCAGGAGCTCATCAACACGCTGCTGCCGCTCTACCTCCAGGGCATCCTGCTCCAGGCAATCCTGGAGACCGAGGCCGGCGAGCACGCCAGTCGCATGACCGCCATGGACAGCGCGACCCGCAACGCGTCCGAGCTCATCGACACCCTCACCCTCCAGTACAACCGGGCCCGTCAGGCCGCGATCACGACCGAGATCATCGAGGTCGTGTCCGGCGCTGAGGCGCTCTAGTCCTCTCCCCCTCTCTTCTCCCCAGGAGACCGTCCCAATGAGCGCCACCGGCATCATCAAGCAGGTCGTCGGCCCCGTCCTCGACGTGGAGTTCCCCCCGGGCCAGCTGCCCAACATCCTCAACGCGCTGACGGTGACCAACAAGTTCATCGACGACCGCGACGACAACCTGACCGTCGAGGTCGCCCAGCACCTCGGTGAGAACACCGTGCGCTGCATCGCCATGGACACCACCGACGGCCTGAAGCGGGGCGACACGGTCCGCGACACCGGCCAGGCCATCGCCTTGCCGGTGGGTCGCCAGACCCTCGGCCGCATCATGAACGTCATCGGTGAGCCCATCGACCAGCTCGGCCCCATCGGCGAGGAGCACAAGTCCCCGATCCACCGGGACCCGCCCAGGTTCGTCGACCAGTCGGTCGAGGTCGAGATGTTCGAGACCGGCATCAAGGTCGTCGACCTGCTGGCTCCCTACTCCCGGGGCGGCAAGATCGGCCTGTTCGGCGGCGCCGGCGTCGGCAAGACCGTGCTGATCATGGAGCTCATCAACAACGTCGCCAAGGCCCACGGTGGCTTCTCCGTGTTCGCCGGCGTCGGTGAGCGCACCCGCGAGGGCAACGACCTCTGGCACGAGATGGCGGAGTCCAACGTCATCAAGCCGGGCAACTGGCAGGAGTCCAAGGCCGCGCTGATCTACGGCCAGATGAACGAGCCCCCCGGCGCCCGGGCCCGGGTCGCCCTGAGCGCCCTGACCGTCGCCGAGCACTTCCGGGACAACGAGGGCCAGGACGTCCTGCTCTTCGTCGACAACATCTTCCGGTTCACCCAGGCCGGCTCCGAGGTCTCCGCGCTGCTGGGCCGGATGCCCTCCGCGGTCGGCTACCAGCCCACCCTGGGCACCGAGATGGGCAACCTGCAGGAGCGCATCACCACCACCACCAAGGGCTCGATCACCTCGGTCCAGGCCATCTACGTGCCCGCCGACGACCTGACCGACCCCGCGCCCGCCACCGCGTTCGCCCACCTCGACGCCACCACGGTCCTGAGCCGCAAGATCGCCGAGCTCGGCATCTACCCCGCGGTCGACCCGCTGGAC
>CAYFPX010000154.1:0-20270 GCA_964344945.1 uncultured Enterobacterales bacterium | reverse complement strand
GATGGGGAGAAGTAGTTGTCGTCAGGGGGGAGAAGTAATTGTCGTTGCGCAGAGGCCTGGTGTCGGTGACGCTCACCACGGCTGCACTGGCCATCGCCAGCGGCTCCGAGACGGACGCAACAGACCTCGTCTCGTTGCTGTGCGGACTGTGTCGCGCGGTCGGAGGGACTCGGCTGACCATCGAGCGCGAGGTGAAGCTCGACCAGCAGGCCACGTTGAGTTTCTTCAACGAGGCGAGCGCGGCTGAGCTCCAGACAGTGCCATTCCTCGGTCCAGCGCTGTCCAACCGGATCATCGAGGCACGTGGCGACGAGGGCTTTGCTGCGGTCGAAGAGATCCTGGCGGTCACTGGAATTCGTGACGACCTCATCGGGGCTGCTGCGCGCGACGTGAGAGACCAGTTCCTCGAAAAGAAGGGAGGTGTCGAGTGATGCTGCTGGTGTTCGCCGTCGGATGCGGCTCGGACGTAGAAGAGCTGCCTGCGCCGCCACTCGAGATTCCGGAACTGCCGTGGGAGGTGGGCCACCACGTCCTGCTTGCCGCAGTGCGCTGGCACCTGCCGAACCCCCTCGACACCAGTGTGCAGCGGGACTCTGTCGTAGACCCATGGACAGGCTCGTCGCTGAAGATCCAGACACCCACGCTCTCCGAGGTGGACCCTCCCGTCTACACGGTTCGCCGCATGGGTCCTGCCGAGGGAGACGTGCTGGCGCCGGCGCTGATGCGGGCGGACCTCACGCCGGTCATGGTGGCCTATGACTTCGAGTGGCTACCGGCAGAGCGCCGCTTCCGTGCACGGCAGCTCCTGCTCCACGAACTCGATGGCACCCCCCGCTTTACCTACGAACAACGCGGCCCCTACTACGTCCGCGTTCCCGTCGCCCCCCCCGCCGGCTACGGCACCCCATAGGCCTCCGTCAGCACCCACGCCCGCAGCATCCCCCGGTACCGCGCTCACCCGGGCAGCACCGCGCGGGTCATGGCCACCGGATCGACCACGCCCTGACCCTCCATCCAGGCATTCGATGCCTCGACCAGCAGCCGCCCTCCCTCGCCTCCGAGGCGCTCACCGAGCAAGCGCCGCGCGGCAGCGGCGTAGAGCTCCATGCCTTGTGCGTCGAACACTTCCACGGCCTCGTGGAGCGCCGCGACAGCGTCCGCTCCTCCGGACAGCAGCCCCTCCACCGACCGCGCGATGGGGAGCACCCACGGCGCCGGATCCCGCCTGAGCCGCCGCAAGGCCCTCCGGGCCGTCCTCGCGTCGGCCGCGTCGGCCCGGGCGTTGGCTCGGGCCAACGCGACCCGTGCCGTGGCCTGCCAGGCCTCCAGATGCACCCAGCGGTTCATCATCATCAGGGAACGCCTCAGCGGCTTCCAGCACCCCCGCCAGTCCTCCCAAGCAGCGTCGGGATCGCCTCGGTAGAGCGCGAGCTGCGCACGGGCGAGCGCCGCTCCGGAGTGCTGGACCTGGAACTGCCCCGCGCCCCCGAGCACCGCCGACCCCAGGGAGGTCGGCCGCTCTCGAGGTCATGGGCCCTGCCCAGCATGGACAGGCGGAGACGTCGACCTCGAAGGATCGCGCGGGCCGGTTCTCTTCGAGCGGGTTCGCGCACACGATGAGTGTCGGGACGAGAGGCCCTTCGAGCTGCGCCGGGAGGCCTCGGGGTGCTCAGGGACACCCCGGGTGCAAGGCCAGGTCGTTGACGTTGTCCTTCCCGAAGTCGCCGACGTAGGTGATGCTGCCGCCCGAGGGATCGATGGCGAAGAGCCTTGGTCCGGTGGAGGCCCACAAGGTCCCATCTCGGGGGTTGTACTCCAGGCCCACGTACTCGAATTCCAGGGGCAGGGGCTGGAGGTTCACCGCCTGGCCGGAGCTGGTGTCGACCTCGAAGAGGGTCTCGCTGTCGGCGTCAACGCCGTAGATCACGTCGTTGGCGCAGTCGTAGGCCATGCCGGTGCGCCCCAGGTCGATGCCGAGGGGCCCGATCACGGTGGCGTCGCCCGTGGTGGTGTCGAGCTGGACCAGCTCGTCGGTCTCGGCATCCAGTCCGAAGAGCTGGCCCGCCCCGTCGAAGGCGATGCCGTTGATCTGGCCCCGGCCGTGGGGTCCGATCACGGTGGTCTCCTCGGTGCAGACGTCGAATGCCACCAGGGCGAGGGTGTCGGAGTCCTGGAGGATGCTCAAGCCGGCGTCGCTGACATCGGTGGTCGTGGGCCGTGAGCCATCCGTGTCGAGGTCCCCGACCTGGTTGAGCGCTGCGGTGGCTGGGTCGACTTCGTAGACGACGCCACCGCCGTTGACTGTCACGAGGGTCCAGTCCGCCCGGTAGCCTTCGTCCGCGGCGCTGTCGCAGTCGTTGTCGCGGCCGTCACAGCCGTCCTCGGCTCCAGGGTACGTGGCCGCTGAGCCATCGTCGCAGTCGCTGTCGTCGCTGACCCAGCCGTCCTGGTCGGCGCAGCTGGTCTTCGAGGTGTCGGGGTCGCCGAAGCCGTCGAAGTCGGCGTCCCGGTAGATGGTGCGTCCTGCTTCGTCGACGCTCCGGTCGCAGTCGTCGTCCATGCCGTTGCAGGTCTCGGGTGCGTCCGGATGGACCGCAGCGTCTTCGTCATCACAGTCTCCACCCGTGGCGCTGGTGCCCTCTGGCTGGGCACAGTCCTGGAGCGCAGCAGCGCTGTCCCCGTGGCCGTCGCCGTCGGCGTCGGCGAACCAGGTCAGCTCCAGGCTCTCGTCGACCGAGCTGTCGCAGTCCTGGTCGGCGTCGTCGCAGACCTCCACGGCTTCCGGATGCACGTCGGCTCTCTGGTCATCACAGTCCCCCGGGGTCTCGCTGTGGCCGGCCACAGCCTCGCAGGAGACGACCCCGTCACGACCGGAGCCCCAGCCGTCGCCGTCGAAGTCGGGGAACCAGGTCGGGCAGGAGCTCACCACGCTGTCGATGGCGCTGTCCCCGCTCTCCGGCGTGCCGCTGCACGCCCACATCAGCCAACCCACCATCGGGCCTCCTTCTCGCCAGGGGTGAGTGTCGCTTGGGGTCTCGCTCCTTCGGCAGCAGCCCCGGAGCCGAAGGGTGTTCCCTCGCCACGAGCCTCCCCGGATCGACGGCCCCGGCTCGAAGTCGCCGCACGACCTGCACCAGCCTTCATCTTCGCGCACCTTGGCCCACACAATTCCCTATCCTGCATCTCAGACCCCTTCGCCCCTTCGCCCCCGACTTCAAAGCGCGCCGCTATCTGGTGGTTGACGGTATACAGGCTGTGCATTGAAGGAACGACAAGGCTGCTTCCTGGCTCGCTCTCGCCTGGCTCGTCTGTGCCGATCCCGCGGGCATGGGCCCCGCCGTCGACACCGCGCCAGCGGGGACCTCCGCCACGGCGGTGCGTGCTGAGCGGTCGTGCCCCGCTTAGGAGCCCCGGATGAACAAGGGCACCCGCGTCAAGATCGTGAAGGGGCAGAAGGGCGTCGGCGTCGCCGGCGAGATCTTCTGGATCGGGGACAACAAGTACGGCCCGGGCAAGCGCTTCGGCGTGCGCGGCGACGACGGCGAGACCTACTGGGTCGACGCGGAGCTGGTCGAGGCCTCCGACGAGGCCGCGCCGGCGGTCGAGGACTCCGGCGAGCTCTTCCAGAAGGGCGACCGCGTGGCCTTCGAGGTCGGCGGCCGCGAGGGCGAGGGCGAGGCCTTCTGGATCGGCGACAGCCGCCGGGGCGGCCAGCGCCTTGGGGTGCGGCCGACCGACGACGACGAGGCCGTGTGGCTGGACGCTCGCCAGGCCCGCCGCGTCGACTCGGCGCCCGGTGGTGCCCAGCCGGACATGAGTGCTCCCCCGCCCCTGGACGACGGCCCCCCTCCGATCGACGACGCGACCCTCGAAGCCTGGGCCAACACCGGCGACGAGCTCGAAGACGAGTACGAGGCGGGCGACATCTTCTAGGGGTCGGGTAGGGTCTGGCCATGCCGCACGAGACCTACGACCAGCACCCAGGCGTCCCCATCAAGGCCTGGGTCCAAGGCGTCCCGGTCGAGGACCAGGCCCGGGCGCAGCTGGAGAACATCGCCAGCCTGCCGGTGGTCTACAAGCACGTGGCCGTCATGCCCGACGTGCACCTGGGCAAGGGCGCGACGGTGGGCTCGGTCATCCCCACCGACGGCGCGATCATCCCCGCGGCGGTCGGCGTCGACATCGGCTGTGGCATGTGCGCGATGCGGACCACCCTGACCGCGAGCGACCTGCCCGACAGCCTGCGCCACGTCCGGCACCTGATCGAGCGGGCCGTGCCCCACGGCCGCACGAAGCACGGGGGCAAGGGCGACGACGGCGCCTGGCACCAGCGGGACGTGCCCAACCGGGTGGACAGGGTCTGGCGGGGCCTGAACCACGAGTTCAAGCTCCTCTGCGAGAAGTACCCCCAGCTCGAGCGCACCAACAACCGCGTCCACCTGGGCACCCTGGGCACCGGCAACCACTTCGTCGAGGTCTGCCTGGACGAGGAGGACCGGGTCTGGGTGATGCTCCACAGCGGCAGCCGCGGGGTGGGCAACCGCATCGGCAGCCTGTTCATCGCCCTGGCCAAGAAGGACATGCGGCGGCACATCAGCAACCTGCCCGACCAGGACCTGGCCTACCTGACCGAAGGCACGGAGCACTTCGACGACTACGTGCGCGGGGTGGGCTGGGCCCAGTCCTTCGCCCGCAAGAACCGGGCGCTGATGCTCGAAGCCACCCTGGCGGCCCTGCGCAAGAGCAAGGAGCTCCCGCGGTTCAAGACCGACAAGAAGGCCGTGAACTGCCACCACAACTACGTGCAGCGCGAGGAGCACTTCGGCCGCCAGGTCTGGCTGACACGCAAGGGCGCCGTCAGCGCCCGGGAGGGGGAGCTGGGCATCATCCCCGGCTCGATGGGCGCCAGGAGCTTCATCGTCGAGGGCCGGGGCAACCCCGAGAGCTACCACTCCTGCAGCCACGGCGCCGGCCGCAAGATGAGCCGGACCCAGGCGAAGAAGCGCTTCACCGTCGCCGACCACGTCGCCGCCACCGAAGGGGTCGAGTGCCGCAAGGACATCCACGTCATCGACGAGACCCCGGGCGCCTACAAGGACATCGACCAGGTCATGGCCGCCCAGGCGGACCTGGTCCAGGTCCGGCACACCCTCAAGCAGGTGATCTGCGTGAAGGGCTAGCCCTCCGGCGGCGCCGACCACACCGGCCGGATCACCCGCACCACGTCCCCCACCGCCACCTCTCCCGGGGCCACGACCCGAGCGTAGAGCCCCCGCAGGCGCTCGTGGCGACGCTCCTTGGCGTTGATGAAGCGCAGCGCGTCCCTGCCGAAGCGTCCGACGTACTTCTTGCAGCCGCTGTGGGCCTTCGGGGTGACCACCAGCTCCGCGGCACCGACCTGGAGGATCGATCCGATGGGAATGTTGCCTTCGCTCAGGTCCAGGTCGAGGGTGAGGTTGTCCCCGAAGAGGCTCAGGCGCTGCCCGTTGGCGATGAGCGAGGCGATGCGGTGACCCTGGATGGCGAGCTGGGCGTCTTCGACCCGTGCCAGGCTCTGCGACCACCGGTCCCCAGGCATGCCGGCGTGCATCTCGAGTCGGACTCGCTGGGGCTCGTGGCGGCTGCCGTCGGCCAGTCGGGCGAGCAGGTGGGTCACGCGGCCTTCGTCCAGGGGCGCGGGTTCTCGCGGTGGCCAGGCGGCCTCCAGCTCAGCGAGGGACAGGTGTCGGGTGGGGTCGGGCTCGGGACACGGGGTGATGGCCATGGGGCCGTCATACCCGGGTTCGGGGGGGGATCAGCAGCCCTGGCTGTGGGCAGGGCTCCGGGTCATGAGCGGCTCGTGGTGAGGTCGCTCTCGTAGGCGGCCTGGATGGCGCACATCTGCTCCATCGCCAGGCGGTAGCCGAGGGCCGCGGTCTGGTCGGCCCGGGCGAAGTCCATCGGCAGCTGCTTGGTGTGGCCTGTGGGCACGAACGCGTAGTCGGCACTGGACTCGTCCTGGCGACTGGCCTGGCCCATCAGCAGGAAGAGGCTCGAGGCGGCGTCGATGAAGCGGCCGATGATCGGTGGGCGAGCCATCGACGTGCTGTCCGGGTCCCGCCTGCCCGGGATGCAATTGCTCGCCAGGATGAAGTCAGCGGTGGCGCCCAGCGCCAAGGCCGGGAGGTTCTCGACCACCCCGCCGTCGACCAGGCGGTGACCGTCCTTGCTGAACGGGGCGAACAGGCCGGGGAAGCTGCTGGCGGCCCGGACGGCGTCGGACAGGCTCCCGGTCCACGGCACGTAGCGGGAGTTGGTCAGGACGTCGGCGCTCACGGTCAGCAGGGGCACCTCCGGCTGGTAGATGTGCTGCACGCCGGTGATGGACTCGATGTAGGCCCCGACGAAGGCGCTGTTGACCGTGCAGGCCAGGGCGGTCCGGGAGAGCCCGTGGCGGGTGGTCTCCAGGGTCTGGAGCCGGTCGAGGGCCTCGGGCTGCGGCCCGCCACAGTAGACCGCGCCGACCACCGACCCGATCGAGGTGCCGGAGACGAAGTCCGGCGCCAGCCCGGCCTCGTGCAGCGCCCGGAGCAGCCCCAGGTGGACGAAGCCCCAGGCCCCGCCGCCGCTCAGGGCGACGCCCCGGGACCTGCCCTGGATCATCCGGCCGAGACGGGCGGCTGCGCGGGCCATCGGGCAGCTGGGCGACGCCAGGACCGCGAGGGGTGTCTGGCCGGTCATCGGGCCTTCACAGCTCGGATCCCAGGGGATGCGCACGAAGGCACTCATCGGCTGCCGCGCGACCCACGGTTCAGGGTCGCGGTAGCCCCGGACCCTCGCCCGGCGGGCCGGGTAGGGCTCGCGGGGCTGACGGATGGCGTGGATCCGGCGCTGATGCTCTCCGAGGGGCAGGGCCTCGTGGTTGTCGCCGCCGGCGGAGACCAACACCGCGGTGTGCACGTGCTCCAGCAAGGTGGCGTCTGGCGGGTGCCGGGTGGCGTGGCTGATCAGCACCTCTTCGAAGTCCGAGAGCAGCGTGTCGAGCACCCCGTGCGGATCCGTGCCCGGCAGGGGCGTGATCAGGCAGGTGTCGTGGCCGATCTGCAGGTCCACGACGTGGCAGGGGCCGCCGAAGCGCTCGGTGACGACCGGGGTCCGCCCCAGAGAGGCGCAGGTCCGCTCGCCGTCGAAGTCGAGCACAGCTACGTGCTGGGTGCCGTTGTCCGGCGCCAGGGCCAGGGTCACGGCGAGGGACATCGTGAGGGTGGTGGCGCCGCTCCCCGGCTGGCAGGCGTGCACGAGGGTGGCGGTGCCCCGGGGAGGGCCCGCGTCGCGCACGCTGGCCCGGCGGAACCAGGGGTTGCGCTCGGCGAGGGTCCGCAGGGCCGACAGGGGCAGCCAGAGCACACGAGCCCGGCCCAGGGATGCGACGCGGTAGGGCTGTCGGGGCTGGCTGCCGAGCCAGTCGTTGTACACACCGAGCAGGCTGCCGGTCGGGAAGGCGAGCTGGCCGGCCTGGCCGACCTCGGCCTCGGCGGCGCCAGCCAGCAGCAGGGGCAGCCGTGCGGCCTTGCGCCCCTTGACGACCAGGTCGTCGAGGGGCGTGACGTCCTGGGTGACCGCGGACTGGAGCAGCTGGTAGCGCTGCTCGGTGTAGAGCCGCCGCAGGGTGGGCTCCCGGCGCAGGACCCGCTCCAGGTCGTGCAGCACGTAGTCGAGCTCGTCGAGGGCCTCGAACAAGGTGCGCACCGCGTCGAGCTCGCCGCCCTGCAGGCCGTCCAGCACGCTCTGGCCGAAGACCAGGCAGGTCAGCCCGGACTCCGCGAGGAGCTCCGGCGGTTCATCCCGGAGGCCCAGGCACCACCCGGCGCCCAGCAGCCGCCCGGTGTCGACCCGCTCCGGATTGAGCTCTCCCGGGGTGCTGCGCGTGGCCTGGCCCGCCAGGATCATGACCGCGGCCCGCTCTCCGGGCGCCAGCAGCGGCAGCGGCCCGGCACCCCGAGGCGCGAGGGTGCGGCGCTCGGCCAGGCCCAGCACCTTGCGCCCGAGGGCCGTCGGCAGGCGGTGCAGGAAGGTGGCGTCCAGCACCCAGCTGGCACGGGCCATGGTCTGTCTCCAGGCAGGAAGGAGCCCGCCCATCCTACGGCTTCGACCTTCACAGGACGTGGTGGTGACGTCACGAGGCGTCACGCCGCTACACTGGGTGCGAATCCGGCACGAGACCCGACGTCCCACTGGCCATGTCCACGCGCACCCTCAGGCCCTGGTTGGTCGCCGCCTTGGCGGCGCTCGGGCTCTGGTCGGCGGCCCCCGAGGCCAGGCCGGCGCCGAAGCTGCAGCTGTTCTACGCGGTGCATGCCCATGCGATGGCCATGGAGGGCTCGACCTTCGACACCTCCCTCGTGCGCCTGGATCGTCAGGCGGCGAAGAACATCGCCGACGCCTTCGTGGCCCTGGGCGATGTGCTCGAGCGCCACGGCGCCCGGGCCTCCTTCCAGCTGACCGAAGCCGCCCTCACCGCGGTGTGCCAGGTGGCGGGACCCCAGGTGTTGCAGGGCCTGGCGGACAGGGGCCACGACGTCGCCGTGCACGGCCACGACCCGGACGAGATGGTCGCGGCGGCCGCCGCCCTGCGCACGAAGTGCGGCCTGAGGGCGACCACGGGGTCCGGCCTGGTGGGCCCCGGCACGGTGGTGCGCGGCGGCGGTGGCATGGGCCGGCCCCCCCGGGCCGGCGGCGGCATGCGCCCTCCCCCACAGGGCGGTGGTCTGGATCCCCGGGTCTTCGTGTCCGGCGCCCAGGCCGCAGAGCGGGCGGGCCTGCGGGTCCTGACCCTCAACGCGACGCCTTCGGCGGCCCGGGAGCCGGCGATCAGCCGCAGCTGCAGTCGCCGCTTCGGCGCCAACCCCGGCACCCCCAACAGCGGCGCCCTGCCCTTCGCCTGGCGACCGAACCTCGCCGCGGGCGATGTGTGCGGCGACGGCGGCCGCGGCCTGGTCCTGCTGGACCACGCGCCCGGGGACTGGCTGCTGGACCCCTACGGCTCCGGTCGGGACAGCGTGGACCTGGCTGGCGACACCGAATTCGCCAAGCTCAAGCCGCTGCTCCAGGCCGCCCTGTCGACCCCCACGGTGCCGGGCCGGACCGCCTCCTGGGGCTTCGTCTCCCACCTCCACGAGTTCATGCCGGGCACCTCCGGCAGCCAGCCGGTGTCTGCGGAGAGCCTCGCCGCCTTCGACCGCTGGCTGCGCTGGATCGAGCGCAGCGCAGCCGGGCAGGCCGCCTGGAGCACGCCTCCGGAGATCGCCGCTCACACGCCTTGAGCCGCGAGTGGCGCGCTCTGGCTACAAAAGTCGACGATCGGTCCGATTCGGATCGGGCTACAGTCCCGGACGGACGGTCGGGGTCGGGGCTCAAGTCGTCTGGAGGTTGAATCGTGTCTGGCTGGCGTGGACTCAGGTTCGCGGCCGGGCTCCTCGTCGTGGGGAGCTCCCTGGGGTGCCAGGGCGACACCGGCGGAGACAGCGGCCCCACGAGGGGCGACAGCGACTCCGGGGCCCTCGGGGACTCGGCCGTCACCTCCGGCACACACCTCGCTTCTCACGAGCGGCCCCTCTCCTTCTTGCAGCTGGGCGCGGTCCAGGTCTGCGAGCACCCGGCGGAGTCGATCACCTACACCGAGCAGGGCGAGGCTCTGGGACTGTTGGGCCCGACGGCCAGCCCCGGCGAGGGCGGCTCGGGCTCGGCCCTGGCGGTCGAGGACCTGGATCGCGACGGCGATCTGGACATCGTGCTCGGCTTCGTCGACGAGCGCATGTCGATCTTCTGGTGGGACGGTGCCCAGTTCAACCGCGGCACGATGGTCACCGACTCCATGACCACCAACAACATCAACCTCGCCGACCTCGACGGCGACGGCTGGGTCGAGATCCTGACTGGCGGCAAGGGCTTCCCGGGCATTGTCTGGAACGAGCGGGGCGACCTCACCGACCACGAGGTGCTCACCCTCGACGGCGAGCTGGCCCGGACCCGCGAGCTCTCGGCCGGGGACATCGACGGCGACGGCGACGTCGACCTGTACGCCCTGACCGTCAAGACCGGCTCGATGACGGAGAGCCTGTGGGACATGATCCTGTGGAACGACGGGGACCGGTCCTTCACCCTCGACGTCGACGCCCTGGATCAGGAGACCGCCACCGGCCAGGGCTTCGACGCCGCCTGGTTCGACTGGGACGACGACGGCGATCTCGACATCTACGTCTCCAACGACCAGGGCACCCTGCACGGCCCCGACTTCATGCTGCGCAACGACGACGGCCAGCTGTTCGACGCCCGGGACGACTGCATCTGCGGTCCCACCCACACCGGCATGAACGTCGACGCCGCCGACTACGACGGCGACGGCCTGTTCGACGTGATCATCACCACCGCGGCCAACAACGTGCTGCTCAAGCAGTACGCCGACCGCACCTTCGTCGACGTCACCCAGGTGGCGAACGCCTACAGCCACTCCGACCTCACCGACGACCCCACCGGCTGGGGCGCGGTGTTCTTCGACCAGGACAACGACGGCGACCAGGACATGCTGGTGGCGCTCGGCGGCTACACCGATGGCCGCGACGGCGGCGAGAACGAGACGGAGAACGAGGGGCCGATGCCCCTGTCCCTCCTGCGGAACACCGACGGCGTGTTCGCGGAGATCGGCCCGGAGCTGGGGCTGGAGCAGTCCGGCACCTTCCGCAGCCTGGTCGCCCAGGACTTCAACAGCGACGGCGTCCTGGACTTCATCGCCACCGACATCTACGCCCCGCCCAAGCTGTACCTGAGCGACAGCTGCACCGCCAACCACTGGCTGCGGATCGAGGGCCCGCCCGGGGCCAAGGTCACGGTCACCGCCGGCGATCGGACCTGGGTGGACCACATCACCCGGGAGTCCGGCTACGCAGCGGGCCAGCCAGCCAACGTGCACGTGGGCCTGGGCGCGGCGGACCACATCGACCGGCTGGAGCTTCGCCTGCTCGACGGCCGCACGCTGGTGCACGAGGGCCTGGTCCCTGACCGGATCGTCAGCGTGGTGGACCCGTTCTCGGCCCTCTGATCACCACAGGTCCCGGCGCCCGGCCTCGGACCACTCCCAGCCGCCGCTGTCGTCGATCACCAGCGCTGCGGGGCTCGCCTGGCCCAGACCGACGTCGCAGCACACGATCCGCCCCTCGTGGCGCAGCAGGATCTCGCCAGGCACGCCGCCTTCGATCGCCTCGGTCTGGGTGTGCCCCGTCGCCATGCGGCGTACCTCCAGCTGCGCCAGGGTCCGGGCCACCTGCTGGCGCTCCCGGGCGGTCTCCTTCTGCACGAGCCGACGGTTCCAGAGGGGACCGGCCGGGGATCGGAACAGGCCCTTGCGATCCAGGGAGCGGTAGAAGGGTGGGGCGTCCTTCCAGGCCTGCTGGCACCGCTCGTTCAGCCCGTCGAGGCCCATACGTGCCCACCGCGGGGTGAGGGGGGCGTGGCAGAACAGGGTGTCCCGGTCGATGACCGCCAGGGGCAGCTCGCGCAGCAGTGCGCCCACCTCGCCGTCCTCCCGCAGGTCCTCCCGCATGGCCGCGCGGCCCGGGGCGTGCAGCGCCTTCCACAGCTCCAGCCGCGGCCCCAGGGGCTCCACGGGCCCTGGCGGTGGCACGGCCAGGTAGTAGCTGGACTGCTCTGCGACCCGGCGAGGCCACGCCGCTCGCTCGCCCGCGGTGGCCCAGGCCAGGTACTCCTCGGTGGTGCACCAGGCCTCGACCCCCAGGGCGGTCAGGACCTCGTGGTTGCCCAGCAGCTGGGTCACCCGTCCGCCGGCGTCGGCGGCCTGGGCCTGGAGCGCGGGCAGGGCCTGGAAGTAGCGCCGGGCGCCGGGTCCTCGGTTGAACACGTCGCCGAGCTGGATCAGGTGGGCGTCGCCCCCCGTCCAGCGCCCCTCGTCGTCGATCAGGCCGAGGCCGCTGGTGATCGTCTGCCACGACGCCCAGCTGGCGTTGAGGTCGCCGATGGCCACCACGCGTCCTGCGCCCATGGGCCAGAGCTTAGTGCTCGCGCCTGCGCCGGGTCAGGAGCGGCAGCAGCAGGAGTCCGCCACCTGCGGCCAGGGGCAGGGCCGCCAGGGGCGTGGGATCCCGGGGCTCGATCGTGTCCGCGGGGCGCACCCGACACATCGCGTAGTCCGGGCAGTTCTCGCTGAGCGGGCCGTCGAGGGAGGACGGGGTCACCGCGCGCTCCGGCGCCGGCTCGGCGGGCCCCGCGACGTAGAGCACGATGGTCTCGCCGCCGTCTCGGGTGCGGGCGACCGGTGGTCCCCACCAGGCCTCGAGGGTGCGCCCGACCACCTCGCGGCTGTCCTGCTCGAAGGCGTCGCTGTGCCAGGCCACGTGGGTGATGCCGTCCTGGGCCAGGACCTCCAGGGCCCGGTCCGGGTTGTTCGCCAGGACGGCTGCGATCACACCGTCGACCTGGGTGCGCAGGGGCGACTGGGGTGTGCTCACCGTGAGGCAGGAGAACGGGAGCCGGGCGTGGTGGCGGGTCTGGTAGTAGCAGCTGATGTTCAGGACATGGAGCGAGATCGAATTCGGGTACCAGGGCCACAGGTCCAGGACCGTGTCGTCCTCGGCCAGCGCGTCGTAGGCGCTGGGCACGGCCGCCAGGGTCTGGCGCGGCTCGCCGGGCCGCATGCCGATCAGCAGGGTCTCGCCGAGCACCAGGGCCACCAGCGCGTGGCTGCGCCCGGGCAGGAGCCAGGCGATCACCCGGGCCGCCGCGAGCCCCCCGGCCAGGTACCAGACGAAGAGGAAGCGGCTGGGGAAGCGGAAGAGCTTCAGCGGCGGTGCCCAGTGGCGGATCCAGCCCCAGGCCGAGCCGGTGCGCAGGTCCTCGAACTCCCCCGGGAACGTGGTCACGTAGACCCGCTCCCCCAGGCTCAGGATCACGGCGGTGAGCCCCACCAGCACCAGGGCCGCGTCGGCGCCCTCCCGCCGGGCCAGGGGCAGCACGGCGCCGAAGGCCAGCAGCGACCACAGCAGCGGGTAGCGCACGTGGTACCAGCTCAGGTCGAAGCCCGGGGGGATGCCGGCCAGGGTGTCGAGGGCGGTGAAGGTCGACACCAGGCCCGACACGCGCTCCGAGGCGGCGCTGGGATCCAGGCCGCCGAAGACCACGGCCCAGTAGGCGAGGGCGGGCAGGGCGGCCACGGGCAGGACCCGGTGGATGGGGCGCCTGCGGGCACCGCCGTAGATCCCCACCACCAGGGCGGCCATCACGGCGAAGTAGCCGGACTGGAGCGCGCAGAGGGTCCCGGCGCCGGTGACGGCGGCGGCCCAGCGCCAGGGCCGGCTGCCGGGTCGCAGCTCCAGGGCGGCGAAGAGCAGGGGCAGGCCCGGTCCGAGCAGCAGTCCGCCGTGCCCTTCCACCAGGCCGGTGCCCACCAGCGGGCTCAGGCCGTAGGCCCCCGCCGCCACCAGGCTCGCGGGACGGCGCACCTCGAAGACCCGGTGGGCGACCTGCTCGGTGACCACCACCGACGCCAGCACGCCGAGGAAGGTGAGCAGGTGGTAGCCCGTTGCCGCACCCAAGGGGGCGACCAGCGGCGCCAGCAGCCCGAACAGCAGGGTGTCGGCCCACCTCAGGGTGCCCAGCACGTCCTGGGTGCCTGCGGACCAGACCAGCCAGGAGCTGCCGTAGGCGTCGGCGTTGCGCTGCACCAGCCCCGCGCCGGGGCAGGCCAGGGGCCAGGTGCCCACCACGGTGAGCGCGGTGCAGGCGCCGAGCACCCACAGCTCCCGGGACCGGCGGCTCACCGGGCCCGCCTCGCCAGCCAGACGAACCCGCCGGCCAACAGCCACCAGCTCAGCCAGCCCACCGCGGGCACCTGCCAGACCGTGGCGGCCTCTGGGCTCAGGGGCGAGGGGTCGGCGGCGACCGCGCCCTGCTCCCAGCCGTGGGCGGTCCAGGCGACCTCCAGCACCTCGGTGTCCGGGTACAGGGGGAAGCGAGCACCGCCCACGTCGAGCCAGGCGCCGGGGGGCGCCGGCACGTCGGCCACGAGCACCTCTGCGCCCCGGTGGTGGCGGAAGTGCTCGACCGGGTTCAGGTCCACGCTGAGGGTCTGGTCGTTCCCCGGCACGTGCAGCAGGACCTGGGGGGCGCCGGCGGACTCCACCACCAGCAGCACCTCGCGGTGGGTGGTCTCAGCCACGCCGCACCCGCCGGAGGTAGAGGAAGGCCGCCAGCCAGAGCACCGCCAGTCCGAAGCCGAACTGGAGGCTCAGAGGCACCCCGGGGGCCGGGTCCTCGAGTCGCCCCCAGACCCCGTTGGGCCGGGGCACCAGCTGCACGGCCAGGTGGCTGTGGGTCAGGCTGTCGGGGAAGCGCAGCCCGTCGAAGCACACCTCCTCGGTGAAGCTGTCGCCGCAGAACAGGCGCACCCGGACCAGCCTCGGGGTCTCGGGGAAGCTCGTGGTGCCGGTCCAGACCCGGGCGTCCTCCAGGCGCTCGCCCGTGAGCGGCAGCTTCACGTCCAGGTCGATGGCGTGGACCCGGGCCTCCAGGGTGCGCACCTGGAGTGTCTTGGGGGCGTGCACGGTGATCGAGACGGTGTGGGCGGGCACTCACTCGCTCCCCAGGGGCCCCACCGGGGGCAGCCGAGCGGCCCGCCAGGCGGCGTCCAGGTCCGTGAGCACCGGCCCCAGGGCCGGGTCGTCCACGGCGCAGGCGCTCCCCGCCAGGCGGGTCGGGACCTGGTGCGGCCGGTAGGGCGTGGCGTGCCCCGCACCCTGGAGCTGGCGCAGGGCGGCGATCAGGAAGCCCTCCAGCCGCTCGCAGGCCTTGGCGGTGTCGCCGGTGAAGCCCGCCATGCCCCGGAGGGGCAGGTGGTCCGCCGGGGCCCGGGCGTGCTGCACGGGCTGGCCGGCGGCCGCCTCGACCCGCGCGTGCTCGCTCAGGGCCAGCTGATGCACCCGCTCGGCATCGCGCACGGTGACGTGGCGCTGGGCGAGGGCGAGCGCCAGCAGCCCGCTCAGCAGCACCAGGGCGCCGAGCGCCAGCTCCTCCCGCCTTCGTCGGCTCTCCAGGGCCACGCCGGGATGCTACCGCCGGAGCCCGAACGCCCGGGCCACCACCCGGATCGCGCGGTGCGGTGGCACCACCGTGCCCTTCTGGAAGAACAGGAAGACCATCGCCCGCAGGTGGAAGGTGGTGAACACCCCCAGGGCCCGGGTCAGGCGCGGCCGGGCGGTCAGCCAGCCCGGCAGCAGGGCGGCGCCGTACAGGGCGATGAGCACCAGCGCGGCCTGGAAGACGTCGAACAGGGCCAGGCTGGAGAACATCTGCCAGCGGGTGGCCGGGTCCGCCGGGTCCAGGGACATCGACAGGGACTGGAAGAGCAGCAGGGCGTGGCCGGCGAAGGTCACGGCCACCGCCAGGGCCACGGCGAACTCCTTGCCCCCGGGCCATCGGCGCGCGAGGGGCAGCAGCACGGGGTAGTAGAAGATCCCGACCACCAGGTCGCGGAAGTGCAGGTTCCATCGGCGCCACAGCTCGGCGTAGCTGCGGGCCATGAGCGGGTTGGCGTAGTTGTCGGCCAGGTGGAAGCCGAACAGGCGCAAGAGCCCCACGCTGCTCTGCTCGAAGCCGTACCGGTAGAGGTACTTGCGCACATAGGCCAGGTCGAGGGTCGCCCAGATCGCCAGGGCGGTGCGCTCCTCCAGGTTGCGGCCGAAGCCCAGGTCCAGGGCGAGGCCCGTGGCGATCAGCGTGAGCGCGGTGCGCCCCATCAGGGCGCTGAGCGCGAGCACCAGGGTGGTCGCCCCGTGGCGCAGCTGCTCCGTGGATGGGCTCGGGTCCCAGTGCTTCCACAGGGTGGTGTAGGCCACCACCGGCGAGCGACCCCCCAGGAAGGGCAGGAAGAACTGGTGCAGCAGGACGCGGGTGTGGGTCGCCTCTGTGATGCGCTCGGTGTGCACCTCGTAGACGAACCACAGACACTTGCGGAAGGACAGCCAGAGCAGCAGGTAGGGCAGCAGGCTCTCGTCGGCGATCCGTCCCTGGCTGTAGGCCAGGAAGGTGCCCTGCCAGCAGACCGGCACGTAGACCCCGAGCAGCAGACCCGCCGCCAGGACACGCCACAGGCGGTCGTGGCGCAGGCTGCCCAGGCAGACCTCGCGCAAGAGCACCACGAAGGCGACCAGGAACACCACCAGCGCCGGCGGCAGCATCACCACCATGAAGGCCAGGCTGGCCCCCAGCAGCAGAGGCTCCCGCCAGGCGGGGGCCAGGCGTCTCGCCGCGACCCAGATCACCGCGGTCCAGACCGCCAGGCTCGCCAGGAAGGCCAGGTCGGCACGCCAGGTCGTCGCGAGCACGTCCAGCAGCAGCGGCATCGCCGACTGTCCTATCATGTGGCACCCGGAGAGCGGATGACCCCTGAGCGGTTGAAGGGCGCGGTGATCGTGTTGGTGGCGCTGGTGGCGCTGGTCGGCGCGCTGGTCTACGGCAGCGGCACCGACGGGGAGAAAGACGCCGTCGAGATCCTGCGCAAGGGGGCCGCTCGCGGCACCCTGCCGGCGCTGCTCGTGGCGAAGTACGACCTGGACGGCAGCGGCGGCATCAGCCTGGTCGAGTTCCCGGGCAGCGAGAAGCGCTTCGGAGTCCTGGACACCAGTGGCGACGGCCAGCTGACCGAGCAGGACATGAAGGCCGAGGCCAAGGGTGGCCAGACCGCAGACGGCCAGAAGCCCAAGAAGCCCGGTCGCGGGTTCGTGAAGAAGCACGACCAGGACGACGACAAGCGCCTGAGCGCCAGCGAGTACCCGGGCTCCCAGCAGCAATTCGACGCCCTCGACGTCGACGGCGACGGCCTGCTGAACGGCCTCGAGGCCTCCTTCCGGCCCAAGGGCCTGGGAGAGAAGAGCAAGAAGGGCAAGAAGGGCAGGAAGGGCAAGAAGGGCCAGGGCAGCCCCGGTGCCGAGGGCGCCGAAGCCACCGACGGCGAGACCCCCGCGCCCGAGACCAGCGAGCCGGAGACCGAGGACCCCGGCGAGGGCGGCGGCGTCTCCGAGAAGATCGAGCGCAAGAACCGGAATCCCAAGGACACCCTGACCTTCCACAGTGCGCCCGAGGACGCGCCCGAAGAAGCGGCCCCCACCGGGGAGGCGGAGCCGGCCAAAGAGCCGTAGGCTGTCGCAATGCTGGCCTGGCTGTGGCTCGCCTGTGGTGGGCCCGACACCGACTCTGGGACCTCGACCGATCCGGCGACGACCGTCACCGAGACCGGTTCGCCGACCGACTCGACGAGCCCGGACTCGGGCAGCCCGTCAGGGACCGACTCCGGCGCGACCGGGCCCACCGACAGCGACAGCGGCACCTCCCCAACCCCGAGCACCCTCGTCCAGCACGGCCAGGTGACCTGCGCGGATCCCTCGCTGCGGGAGGGTGAGCCCTACCTCTTTGCCGACCACGGCCAGGACTACCAGCGTCCGGACCCCGAGGAGGTCTACATGCGTGGCTCCTCGGTGGCGGTGGAGGACTTCGACGGCGACGGGCACTGGGACGTCTTGGTCGGTCACACCACCTACCCGATGCTCTTCCGGGGGGGCCCCGACGGCCAGCTCACCTACGACGCGCTGGCTCTCCCCGATGTGCGGCCCGAGGAGGCCAGGAACCTGCGGGTCCGGGCGATGGCGGCCGCCGACATCGATGGCGACGGCGACCCGGACCTGGTGATGGGCACGGTCGCCCGCGGGGCTGTGGTCCTGCGGAACGACGGCGCCACCTTCACCGACGTCACGGACCTCGCCGGACTGCACGCCGAGGTCAACGAGGCCGACACCATTCCCCTCGGGGACCTGGACGGCGACGGCGATCTCGACCTGATGCTGGGCCACAACGCCCTCGGCGCTGTCCCGCCGGAGCCCGGCGAAGACAACTACCTCTACGAGAACCAGGGCGACGGCACCTTCGTCGACATCAGCGACCGGCTGCTCACCGCCCACCGGGATGGCTACACCCAGGTGTGCTCCTTCGTGGACCTGGATGTCGACGGCGACCAGGACCTGTACATCGCCAACCACCGGTCCACCTACCGGCGGAACTTCCTGCTGCTCAACGACGGCACTGGCCAGCTGTCCGAGGACCCGGACGCCGGGCTGGACATCTCGGTGGAGTCCATGGGCACCAGCATCGCCGACCTGAACGACGACGGCCTGCCGGACCTGCTGATCTCCGGCTGGGGGGAGATGTCCCTGATGGAGTCGGTGGGCACCGGGATCTGGGCCCGGACGGAGAAGGTGCGGGAGCTCATCCCCGACCGGGAGAACCGCATGGAGGTCGCCTGGGGCAACGCCCTCGGCGACCTGGACAACGACGGTGACCTGGACATCGTGATCGGGTACGGCCCGGCCAACCTCGGCGAGGGTGGTCGCGAGGGAGAAGTCGTAGCGGTCGAGCAGCGCCCGGGCGCCCTCGTGCTGGGGGATGGCGGCGCCGACGAGGAGGACCCCGAGGACCAGCCCGACGCGGTCTGGCTGCGCGAGGACGAGGTCTTCGTCGAGGTGGGCCAGCGCTGGGGCCTGCGCCAGGAGCGGGACACCCGGGGGGTGATCGCCTGGGACTTCGACGGAGACGGCTGGCTCGACATCCTGAAGACCGCCATCGAGGGCAAGGCCCTGCTGTTCACCGCCCGTTGTGGCGAGGCCGCCTGGATCACCCTGACCCTGGACCAGGGGGTGCCCAACCCCCGGGCCTACGGCGCGGTGGTCACCGTCGAGGCTGGCGGCCAGACCTGGCGCCGCTGGCTCACGGCCGGGTCCACCGGGTACGTCAGCTTCGTCCCACCCCAGGTGCACTTCGGGCTCGGCGACGTGGAGGTCCTCGACGCTCTGAGCGTCACCTGGCCCGACGGCACGGTCGACACCTTCACCGACGTGCCGACGCGCCAGGCCTTGACCGTGGTTCGGGGGGCTCGGTGAGCGTGCTGCTGCTCGCCACGGGCGTCGTCCTGGCTGGAGAGGCGCCGGAGCCGCCGGCGTCGGCCCCGGTGCGCTACCGCCAGCTCCGCACCTTCCAGCTGACGAGCGTGGGCACCCTGGCGGTCGGCGCCGGCTTCTTCACCTGGGGGGTGACCCAGGCGGCCCAGCACTCGGGCAACGCCTCCTTGCAGTACATGGGCATCGGGGCCGTCGGCGGGGGCATCGGCCTGGTCGGCCTCGGCCTGGGCTGGGTGTCGACGGCCCTGGCGGCGAGCCGCCTGCGCCGGGACGGCGCCTTCGCCCGTCGCTGGTGTGTCGCCGGGTCGATCGCCACGGGCGTGCTCGCGGTGGGCCTCGGGGCGACCCGCAACACTCTGCCCTGGACCGAGCAGGGCCAGATCTGGGTGAACCAGGGCTTCACGGCGAGCATCCTCGCGACCCTGGGGCTGCTGGCGGGTCAGCTGGCGCTGAACGAGCTCGCCTGGTGGGACCACAAGTCGGAGGCGGTGGTGGTCACGCCCTGGTGGACGCCGGAGCGGGCGGGGGTGAGTGTGGGACTGAGGTTCTGATGTCAGGTCTCGGACTTGAGTTGTCGTGAACGCAGGCGTTATGCGCAATAGGGACTCCGTTAGTGGCTTCCTGTGGATCGGGCTGTTGAGCGGATTCGTGGCACCGCAGGCCGGCTCGATTGCGGACGTCCGACGTCCGATTCCCGACGTCCGGGGGATTGCATGGATGCCGTGAATCCGGTAAGGTGTCTCGGCTGACCTGGGGACCAAGTTGATTCAGACCTTTGGCGACAAGCTCACCGAGGACATCTTCCATGGCAACAGCACCCGCAAGGTCCGCAAGATTCATCCCCACCTGCGCTGCGCAACCCTCCGCAAGCTCGACATGATCAACGCCGCACACCAGCTCTCGGACCTCCGCTCACCCCCGGGCAATCGGCTCGAGGCGCTGCGTGGCGATCTTGCTGGATTCCACAGCATCCGCGTCAACGACCAGTGGCGAGTCATCTTCCGCTGGGAGAACAACGCGGCCTACGACGTCCGGTTCATCGACTATCACTGACTCGGAGACACAATGCTTCCCGCCAACCGAATCCCGACCCATCCAGGCGAGATCCTGCTCTTCGAGTTCCTCCAGCCCATGAAGCTCACCCAGGTCGCGCTGGCAAAGCACGTTGGCGTCCCCGTCCAGCGCGTCAATGAGCTGGTGCGCGGGAAGCGGGGCGTGACACCCCAGACCGCATGGCTGCTCTCCCAGGCCCTCGGTACTACCCCGGAGTTCTGGATG
>CAYFPX010000153.1:0-20452 GCA_964344945.1 uncultured Enterobacterales bacterium | reverse complement strand
CGTTGGGCTGAGGCTTGTCATCCGATCTCGTTCTCCGCGCAGCTTCTCCCCCGCTGGACGGTAGGCTGGAGCCCCGCCCGCGGTACGGGCAGGCGTAGGAGCGATGATGGCAGGACTGGCACTACTCTTGCTGGGGGGGGCCATCTCGGCACTTGCCCAGGATGCTGACGGCGACGGCTGGGACGCGAGCGTCGGGGACTATCTGGACTGCGACGACGATCCGGTCACGGGTCCGCTGGTCAACCCGGGTCAGGCCGAGGACGGCAAAGACGGCGTAGACGAGGACTGCGACGGCTCGCCGTCCGTCCGCCGCGAGTAAGTCGCTGCGATGGGCCTGAATATCGACCAGGACTGGGTGCTGTCCGGCATGGCCTCACACGGCGTCGGAACGGTCCTCATGACCATGCCCATGGGCGGGTCCGGCACGATGACCTTCGATCACACGCTGGATTGGGACGAGGGTCTACCGACCACCCTGGTCAAGCTCGACGCGCTGTCCACCGGCGTGACCTGCACCCTCGAGCTGGGCGATGCCTCCAGCACGACGACCACCACCCTCACGGCCGGTGTCAACACGATCACTCACGCAGGCGTGCAGCCCGGGGACGAGGTCTCGGTGATGGAGATCCACTGCGCGGGCACCGGCGTGGCGTCCATCGACTGGTTCGTTCTGCAGAACAGCGCCTACGAATTTGCGCCCGCATGGGACCTCTCCACCGACGCCGACACGATGGCCTTTCCCGGGGGTGGCAGAGAGGCCGTCGCCGCCGTCTCGTGCTCCGCCGCCGGCACGCTGTTCGCCGGCAGTGACGTCGGGGGCTTTGCCTGGAGTGCAGACGGATTCGACTGGATCACCGCGAATGGCGAGTTCGACCAGCTCAGCAACACAGGAGGCCTTGGCGTCTGGGGGATCGCCTCCCCGGATGACTCCCTGGTGCACATCACCACCGGAGCCTTCCAGGACGGAAACGGTGGCGGGCTCTTCTCCAGCACTGATCTGGGCGAGAGCTGGTCATTGGTCGATGCACGGGTCGGTGGGGGGCTGCACCACGATGACTCGGGTCTCGGCAAGTCCTTTGCCTCGGGGAAGGTGCTCCTGCGGGACACGGACACCGACCTGCTCTACATTGCAAGCCAGCGCACCACCGACTCGACCGGTGCTTCGTTGGGGACCAATGCCCGCGGAGTCTGGGTGCTCGACACCCTCGGCCAGGTGTGTCGGCCCTACGACGACTCGACCCTGCCTACCGCCCTGACAGGGGGGTCGAGCCCGTACGCCGCCCTCCCAAGCGCCATGGCGATGGTCGACGTGGCCGCCAACGACCCGCGCCTGGTGGTGGGCTACAAGGTCATGCCCGACGCGGACCTGCTCTCGGAGAGCGGCGGCCTCTACCTCTGCGAAGTGCTGCCCAGCGGCTTTGACTGTTCCGCCGATGCGCAGACCTTCTCGTGCGCGGTCGTGGACGACGGCGACCCGGACGACGACGAGACCCTCGACGTCCGCGACCTCGAGCCGGACCCGATGGTCTACGGGCGCGTCTACGCCGTTGATGGCGGCAGACGATGCGACTCCGCCAGCGGGTGCTCCCTGGCCATCAATCGCGGAGAGGAGTCCTCGGTGTTCGTGCTGGACATCGCGGTCGATGACTCCACCGATCTCTTCGACTCGGACCGTGCCGACTACGCGGCCCCGGACGATCCCACCTGGAATGACTTCAGCAGCGGAGGGGGGCCATTCCCATACCGCAGCACGAATGCGTGCAACCAGGCCCCTGCGGGTACCTTCGGTGAGCTCGTTCCGCCCACGGATGGCGGCGGTGGTACGGAGCTCTCCACGGTCGTCATCGACCCCGACGGCGACTGGCTGTTGGCGTTCTACCCGCTGGCGCAGGACAGCCGACAGTACGGCTGCACCCGGTCGTTCCGGGCGCCGGCCAGCTCGGTGGCCGAGCAGGCGACCGCCTGGGAGCCGCTCAAGGAGCACGAGTACGGAGACTACACGGCCGATGCCGTGCAGCGCCGAGCGGAGGTCAGCGGAAGTGGCAGCTGGGTTGGGGACCAGCGGCTGCTTGAGGTCTGGGCACCAGGTGCTGCCCACGACGCGGTCTTCGACGGCGATGCCGCGAATGGCTTCGACCTGCTCGTGGCCTCGGACCACCTGTGGTGGATCCCGCAGGAGGACTCCGCGAGCTCCCAGCCCGGGTGGAACACCGCGGTCGGGGCGCCCGGCATGGACATGGACGAGATGCCCTGGGTCTATTCCTGGGGCGGGGAGGAGACCCACCAGGTGACGGTGGCCCGCGAAGTGGCCAACTGCTGGGGGTGCGACGGGACCTCTGACCGCGTGATCGCAGGTCTGTGGGATGTCGCGGCGGCAGAGCTACACACCAACAGCGGGATCCGAGACGCCGGGGAGCGCGACTGCCACTTCGAGTCGCTGCAGGTCGGCAAGACCAGCGTGGAGGTGTGGCAGGACCCGGATGGTGGGGGGAAGTGGCAGGCGTGGTATGCGCTGCGGAATCAGGCGGACGACAGTGACGAGGCGGTGAAGCGGACGCTCGTGCTGTACGACGACAACTCGGGGACGTATTGCTGGGACTCGGTGTCCGACAAGGGGCGCACGTCCTTCTTCGGCGGGACACCGGCGAGCGAGCTGATGTGCCCGGACGAGGACGCCACCGACCTCTGGATGGCCTGCAACACGACAGATCCATTTCAGATGGACGCCGACAACCAGTCGATCGGCCACATTGGTCGGGTCCGCGCCTTGTCGGAGAATATGGCCTTGGTGGCGGCTGGTCCTGCCTGCCTCGATGACAACTGCACCAGCTCTGGAGGCGAAGGGCTCTTCCTGGTCTCCGGCTCGGCCGGTACGGGCCTCACCTACGACAAGATCGCGAACTACGTGGACGGATCCGGGGGCACTTGCAACGAACAGACCTTCTTCACCAGCCTGGCAGACATCGCGGTCCATCCTGACTCGGATCCGACAGGCAGCGGCTCGGTCCGGCTGTTCGTGGCTGGCCGCTCAACCGCCGCATCGAGTTCCTGTGGCCTGAGAGAAGTCAACTTCACGGTGGGAAGCGAGGGAAGCGCAACTTGGCTTGATCACCATTCGGCCCCCGGCACCTGCCAACTCGACACGAACCAGGTCCGAGGCGTGGCCACGACGCCTTCGGGTCGTTGGGCCGTGGTGTTTGGCGGGCGGCCAGACGGGAGCGCGGCCTCTGGCGGTGCATGCGCGCTCGACCTCTCGCAGAGCACCCCGTCCTTCGAGCTGGCTGTCGATCCCGCAAAGGTGGCCCTGGAGCTCTATGCCCTGGTTCCCCACCCGCATGTAGAAGACCTGTTCCTGATGGGTGGGGTCGCGGATCACACCTGCGGCACGTGCAGCGACGAAGGCCTCTACGCGCTCCAACGTCGCTTCAGGCCGACAACAGGGACCTACCGTTGGGCCGCCCGTCTGATCTCCGGGGACGACCTGGAGAACCCCCGCATCACCACCGTGGACTGGGGCTATGGACCAGACCCCGACAGCGGTCCAGCTGCGAGGGCCTTTGTGGGCACCGATGGAAGCGGTGTCTGGGACATGGCGATCAGCTGGTGAAGCCCGCTTGGCTATTGGTGTTTGTGCTGCTCGGTTTCGGGTGCACCACCTCGGCGGGAGAAACGGGGTCGGACTCCGGGTTCGCGTCAACTGAGACCGGCGATACGAGGGACGATCCCCTCCAGCGAACGCAACCGCCGCTGGCGCAGGTCTGGACCCGAGACGTCCCCGACGAAGACGGAGACGGCTACGGCGCCCAGGAGCATGGAGGCACAGACTGCGACGATGGCGACCCCCACACCAGTCCAGGGGCTGAGGAATGGTGTGACCCCGTAGACCACGACTGCGATGGAGAAAGTCTGAGCCCCGGTGTGTGTGGCCAGCCTCAACCCGACCAGGTCATCGCGCCGCTGCGACTGGCTGGACAAACCGAGTCCTCCGGGCCGCACAAGATCATCGGTGACGTCACCGGCGACGGCTTGTCTGACCTGATGGGGACCTGTCACGGCGACTGCATGCTGGACCCCGACGGAGGCTCAGTCGAGGACGGCATCTGGCTCTTGGCAGGCTCGAGCGACTCCGAAGCGCTCAACACCCAAGACCTGGTGGTTGAGGCCGACCACCGATGGGCCACGGATCCGGGGCTCTGCTACACAGCGCAACAGGTGCTCGACGCCGGGGATCTCAACGGGGACGGCATCGCGGACATCGTTGCACCAATCAGCAGCTGCTATTGGGGCCTCTACCCCCACTATGGGCCCATCGACTCCACCCAGGAGACGGAGTGGCTCGCCATGGCGGACGCCCGGTATGCGTCTGGCTGGCACACCGCATGGGGGTATCCATTCTTCTCGGGGGCCGACTTCGACGGCGACGGCCGCGAAGACCTCGGCGTGATCTCGGACAACGGTCTAGACCTGTGGTTCGGCGGTCAGGAGAGCATCGACCCGAGCGTGCAGATTTCGCAGCATGACCTCACCGGCTATCAGCTCGACACGTGCTCTGATCTCGACGGGGACGGCATCGGTGATCTGGTGGGCGGCCTCCCCCGAATCGGATGGATCTCCGGCGCCACCCTGGCCGAATCAGACGGTGCTTCGTTTGACGACCTGATTGAAGGATCCTTGGACAACAGTGATCCCGACGGTGCTCCGCTCTCTGTCCGTTATGTCCAGGTAAGATGCATCGGCGACTGGGACGGCAGCGGACTTCCAGAGCTGGCTGTGGGATGGCAGCACTCCGAGTCACTTGGGCACGATCGCGGGGAAGTCCTCCTGTTCGTGGACGGATACGTCGGGGAGGAATCCACCTCGAATGCCGACAGTTCCATCGTCGGCGATCGGGAGGATCAGGAGTTCGGGCGCTACCTCTTCCCCAGCCCCACCACGGACGACCTCTGGGTGACCGACGTGGACTCTTCCTCGTTCCTGATCCCCCGCTCACAAGGCCTACCACCCTACCGCAGCGAACTCTCCGACCTCCGCACCTACCAACTCCAGCAAGACCAGGCTCCAGGCGGCTGGGCATCAGCATCCGGCGACCTCGACGGCAACGGCTTCGACGAATTCACCTTCGTCATCTCCGGAGAGGGTGGCATCCACCTCTACATGGGTTGGGACATTCCCTGGGACGACGACACCTGGTGGTAGGGCTCTTTGCCTGTCCGTCCTGCTCGGGCCGCATGACCTTGCGAGCGGTCGTCCTCCCGGGGGTCAGTGCCATTGACATCACCGAGGCCTTGCAAGCTGCGGCTCGGGCGCCTCCGCGGGCCGGCCGAGGGGTGGCGTAGGCACGGCAGCGCAGGACAGGCAAGAAGCATGGAGCCGCATCCACAGGGGCAGGGATGTAGGACTCTGACTGGCGCCAGGAGGGCCATGCAAGCCGAGACGCGGACTGGCCGTCGACCGCTCTCCCGGCCCTCGCTGACCCACGAGACTGCGGCTCCAAGAGGCAGGACGGAGATGCTCGGACTGGGTGGTGGCTTCGAGGAGTGCCTTCGTTCTTCCTATCCTCTGGCGTTGTGGCCGGTGAGCGGTCATCTCTCGCGTTGGGGCGGGCCCACATGGCGTTCTGGCAGCTGAGCGCTGCTTGAGGTCTTGATAGCATCGCGATGGTGCCCCCGAATTGCCCGAAGTCCGGCGCATTGCTCGCCTTCGCTCCGGGCCCTCCTCGCCGCTGCGTTCGCTGCCACGTGACCTTTCCTGGCCACCACGGTCCGGAGCGCCCCTACTGGTGCGGCGCCCGGGAGGAGAGCCATGACGGGCCCACAGTGGATGGCGAACCGACCCCGCAGACCGACGGCCTCGGCTCGCTGCGGTTCCCCGGCTACCGGGTGGAGGGGCTGATCGGCTCGGGCGGGGGCGGCCAGGTCTACGAAGCACGGGACGGCGCGGGAGCCCGCGTGGCCCTCAAGGTGCTCGGCGCCGGGGCGTGGGCTGAACCCCGGCAGCGACTGCGCTTCCAGCGCGAGATCGCGGCCCTCTCCGGGCTCACCGAACCCCACGTGCTCCCGGTGCTCGATGCTGGCACCACGCCGGACGGCGTGCCCTGGTTCACCATGCCGCTGGTCGAGGGTCCGTCGCTCCGTCAGGTCCTGGACGACGCGGGCTCCCTGTCCCCGGACCTGGCCGTCGCCGTGTGCGTGACCCTCGCCGAGACCCTGGTCCGGCTGCACGCCCAGGGCGTCGTGCACCGGGACCTGAAGCCCTCGAACATCCTCTTCCACCCCGACGGAGCACCGGTGCTGGCGGACTTCGGGCTGGCCCTGGACCTCGGCGAGGACGAGCGGCTCACCCGAACCCGCCAGCTGGTCGGCACCCCCCGCTACATGGCCCCGGAGCAGCGGGTCGGCCTGGTCGACGACTGGGAGAGGGTCGACCAGTACGCACTGGCCGTGGTGCTGCACGAGAGCCTGGGTGGCGACGTGCGATCCGGGTGGACGACCGGGTCCCTGCCGGTCTTGCCGACCGCCCCCCGGGAGCTCCGCTGGATGCTGGAGCGAGCCGCGGCCGCGGACCCCGGGGATCGCTACCCCAGCCTGGCGGCCTTCCTCCGAGACCTCGTGCGCTGGCGGGACCAGCGCACCCGTGCACTCCTGCCACTCATGCTCCGGCTCCGCGGCCGGTCCTGGCTCCGCAGACACCGGCTGGGGGTCGCGGTGGCCCTGGGACTGGGGGTCGGTACGGTCGCCATGCTGACCGGGGTGCAGGCCGTCGATGGGCTGCGCGACCGCGCCCGGGAACGGGGCGCCCAGGTGGCCTGGACCGAGACCCGCGCACAGCTGGAGGCGTCAACCGGGCGCCTGGAGCCGGGCCGGGTCGCGGCGCTGTTCGACCGCTTCGCGCAGGACCCGGCCCACGTGGGCACCCGCGCCGCCACGGAGGCGTTCCTCTGGCTGGCCGAGCGTCGCATCGACAGCGACGACGCCGACGGCGCCCGGGCGGCCTTCGGCCGGGCGCTGCTGGCCAGCGACGAGCCGACACTGGTGGAGACGGCTGCGGCCCGGTTGCTGGCCCTGTACCTGGACAACGGCGATCTGCCAGCGGCGGAGTTGCTGGTGTCCTCCCTGGGCGAGCGTGCCGGGCCCTGGCCCCAGGACCCGGACCTGCTGGCCCGGCTGGCCCTCGCCCGGCGGGACCTGGCCAGGGCGAAGGCCTGGCTCTCCCCCGCGTCCCAGGCGCTCCTCTCCCCCTTGGCCCACTACGCCCCGGTGGAGGACGAAGGGGAGCGGCTCGAAGCCGTGGACTCCGACGGCGACGGCCGGCCCGACCGGGTGGAGGTGGTGGGCGCCGACGAGGTCCGCTTCGAGCTCTCCCACGACACCGCCATCGACTACACGCTCCGACCAGACGGCCACCTCACCGGCGTGCGAGCTGGCGTCCAGGTCCTCGCTGCGCAGCTCCCGGCCAACCGCCGCTTCCAGGCAGTCGAGCTGGCGGATCGGCTGATCCTGCAGTCCATCGGGACCGACCTGTGGGTCCTCGAGGCCGGCGAGGCCCGGCCGCTGCCGATCGATCGCCCGTACGTCGGCAACTACCCCCTGGACCTGGTCCGCGGCGATCTGACCGGCGACGGCTCGCCCGAAGTGGTCGTGCTCATGGGGCCACCCCACGGCTACTCGATCGAGGTGCTCACCCCGACAGGCGCGGGCCTGCGGACCCTGGCGACGCGGCGCCTGGGCACCTGCAGCAGTGCGGTCGTGCTTCAGACCTCGTCGGGGCCGCGGCTGGTCGTCGCGGTGGCCCCCGAGGAGCCCGCCCCGCAACTCTTCCCGGACGATCCCTGGGGCGGCGCCGCGCGGCTGGAGGTGCTGCGTCTCGACGGCGACCAGCTCGTGACCGAGCAGGTCGTGCCGATCGACCCCCAGCCCCGCGGAGACCGGTCCACCGCCCGCGTCCGACTCTTCTCGGCAGACCTGGACGGGGACGGACACGCCGAGCTGCTGGCGGGCACCGAGCGCTTGAACGGGCGGCAGCTGGGCACCCTGGTGCTGACCCACGACGGCGCGGGGCGACTGACGCCCCTGCCGATGATCCACGGCGTGGCGGCGCTCGGAGTGCTCCAGGCGGACACGGATGTGGCGGACGAGGTCCTGGCCTGGGTGCGCCACGGTGCCCAGAGACGGCACGCCGTGCTCGGCACGGGGGACCAGCCCCTGGACCCCCTGCGCGACCCCGCCGTGCCCGTGCCGAACCTCGGACCGGCCCTGCTCGATGCCCTCGGTCTCGACACCGCCGCCGCCGAGGAGTGGCAACTGGCCGCCGCGGCTTCCGGCCGCACCGAGGACAAGGCCCGCGCCGCGGCGGCCTGGGCACGGTCGGGCGAACACGTCCTGGCCGTCTCCCTCCAGGAGGGCATCGCCCGGACGACCTCCCCGCCGAACACCGAGGACCTCTCCCTGGCCGTCGACTACGCCCTCGCCGGCCGGTTGGAGGACGAGGCCGCACGCCTGCTGGCCGAGCTGCCCGACACCGATCCGCGAGCGCTCTGGCTCCAGGGCTGGCGGACGCCGAGCCACGAGGAGACCTTCGAGCGCCCGCTGCACCCGGCCTGGCAGCTCGCCAGCCCGGCGCTGCTGTCCCAGGACCTCGTGGCGGGCCGGGCCCGGGTCACGCTGACCGGCATCGAGGCCAGCCTGCGCCTCCCGCTGCGGGCCACGGGCGACCCGGTGAGCCTGCGCCTGTCGGGCGAGATCCTGCGCAACGAAGGCGGCAACTGGAGCGTGGTGCTGCGGCCGGTCGGCAGCCCCGAGCGGGCTCTGGATGTGGCCTTCAACAGCCGCTACTGGGCCACCCGCAGGCAGCAGGACTACTTCTGCACCGAGCGGGTGCTGCTGCCTTCCGAAGGGCCGGAGATCCGCACGGACTTCCAGGTCCTGGTCGGGGTCGACGCCACCGGCCTGGAGCTCTGCGACCTGACCGTGGGGGACGTCGCCGGGCAACCGGTCCATGCACCTCAGCCCCGCGGTGCAGTGGCCGGCGAGGCCTGGGAGCTGCTCGTGGTGCCGGTCACGCCAGCCGGTGGACTCCAGGCGGTGCTGGCCCTCGATCGCCTGGCGCTGACGGGGCTGGAGCCCGTCCTCGAGGACTGGCGCCCGCCTTCGCCGGATCTCGATGGCCCCGACGGGGCCGCGTGGACCCGGCTCGCGCTCCACGACCGCGTCGGCGAGCCGGGGCTGGCCTTGTCCGAGTGGCAGCGGGCCTGGGGTCAGCTGGTGCGCATCTGGCCCACCGACCCGTTGGCCGCTCAGGCCCTGCGCGCCCTGCCGGACCTGTCCGGGCTGGAGACCGGGACGCGCCTCACGCTGCGGCGAGCCCAGGCTCGCGCTCTCTGGAGCCTGGGCCTGCTCGACCAGGCCCAGGTCGCCCTGGACGCGGCCCGGCGGGACGCGGCGGTGCTGGGCGGCTGGCAGGCCCGTGCGGAGCTGGAGGCCTTCGCCGCCCAGCTGGCCCTGGTGCGCGGGGACCGGGACGAGGCCGCCGCGGGCACGGCTCGGACCCTCTCCCTCTCCCCGGATCGGGCGCTGGGCCTCGCCGTCCTGCGGGCCTACCCGGGTCTGGCGCCCCCCGAGACCGGTCAGGCGACCGGTCAGGCGACCGGTCAGCCCGGCCCCTGAGCGCCTGATTCCAAGGCCTTGGGCGCTGCAGATCCGGCACGGCGCTTGCCACCATGCCTCTCCTGCGCGCCTGATCTCCCAGGAGATGGATCCGTGACCCGCCCCCCAGACCCCGACGACGACACCACGACCCAGGACCGGCACCCCTCATCGAACGGCGTCGCCGGCACCGACCCGCGGCGAGGACTCACCCTCACGATCCTCTGGCACCCGGATCCCGCCCGCATCGGCGCGATCTCCACGCCGAACACCGCCCGCGGAGCGGCGGTAGACCTCTCCCGTCGCAGTCCGCTCTTCCGCGACGGCCTGCCCCTCGACGACGCTGGCGTGAGCCGCACCCCGCTGCAGCTGGTCCCGGAGCCGGCCGGCGGCGTGCGCGTCTGGCCGGGGCGCGCGGACCTGCACTACACCCTGGACGGCGTCCCAGGGGTGGGCGGCGACTCACTCTCGGTGGGAGATCTGGACCGGGGCCTGGTCTTGGGCTTGGGCCGCCACGGGCCGCTGGTGCTGGTGCGCACCGGGCTGGTGAGCGCAGCCCACGAGGGCCACGGACTGGTCGGCTCGAGCCCCGCCCTGTGTCAGGTCCGCGAGACCATCGAGCGCCTGGCGCCCCACGACTGCTCGGTCTTGATCACCGGCCCCACCGGATCGGGCAAGGAGCTTGTGGCCGAGGCGCTGCACCGCGGCAGCAGACGAGCCCGTCGCCCCTTCCTCGCGGTCAACATGGCGGGACTGAGCGAAGGCACCATTCAGAGCCAGCTCTTCGGCCACCAGAGGGGCTCCTTCACCGGGGCAGACCGCACGGGCCGGGGGCTGTTCGGCCGGGCCGACGGAGGCACCCTGTTCCTGGATGAGATCGGCGCTTGTCCCCAGGACATCCAGGCACTGTTGCTGCGGGCCTTGGAGTCAGGCGAAGTCCAGCCGGTCGGTGGGGAGCCGCGCAAGGTCGACGTGCGGGTCCTGGCCGCCACCGACGAGGACCTGGACCAGGCCGTCGCCAGCGGCGCCTTCCGGCGGGCGCTCTACCACCGGCTGTGCCACGGCATGATTCGGCTGCCGCCCCTGGCAGGCCGGCCCGCCGACGTCGCGGCCCAGGCCGTGCACTTCATCGACGAGGCCTTCGGGCGCTCGAGCCACCCGGGCAAGCAGGACCTGACCGGCAGCTGGCTCCACCGCAACGTCATCCTGCAGCTGCTCGTCCGACGCTGGCCCGGCAACAGCCGGGAGCTGCGCAACGTGGCGGAGCAGCTGGTGATCCTGCACGGGCACCAGCGGCGCTGTGGCCCGGTGCCGGACCCGGCGGAAGGCCCGCCGCTGCTCGAGCCCGGCGTGGCAGCAGCCCCCAGGGAAGCCCCGATCGACCCGGTCGGAGCGGGAGATGATCTGGCGCTGGCTCTACGTCGCCACGCCTACCGCATCGACGCGGCCGCCCGGGAGTTGGGGCTCTCCCGCAACACCGTGCGGCGCCGCATGCATGCCCTGGGCATGCCCAGGCCCAAGGAGCTCACCGAGGACCAGATCCGAGCCGCTCTGTCGGAGGCCGGCGGATCCCTGGAGCGGGCCGCCTTGGACCTGCACGTCTCCAAGCCCGGCCTGCGCCTGCGCTGTGGGGAGCTGGGGATCCACGAGGACGACTGGGGCTGAGCGCCGGTCCACCGGTCTGACCCGAAGGGGTGACCGGTCCGCTCACCGGTCCATGACCGGCGCAGGAGGACTCGCGGTCAGTGATTCCAGCGGGTTGCGGCGGGCATGGGGCTTGCTCCAGGACCGGGGGAGAACCCCAACTGGAGCACTCCATGCACTCCGTCACACTCCTCCTCCTCCTTCCCCTCATCGGCTGCTCGGGCGACACCGGCGACACGGGGGTCCCCGACTTCAACGCCGCCAACGAGGCCCAGGTGGACTGCGACCTCGGCCAGATCTGGTTCGAGCCGGAGCGCGGGGGCTTCACCGACGCGACCTGGTGGTTCGACGACGGCGTGGTGGACTGGTCCGAGTCAGGCACCCTCTACTTCTGCGCCGGCACCCACGACTACAAGTACATCCAGGTCACCGGGGACCTCTGGCTCGACCTGGTCGGGCTGACCGATGATCCGGCCGACGTGGTCCTGGATGCCAGGGGCGCCGGGCGGCACCTCGACGTCGCGGGGGGCACGGTCACCGTCCGCGACCTGACGCTGACCGGCGGCTGGTCCAGCGAAGACGGCGGGGCCATCGCCTGCTCCGGGGGGAACGTCAATGTCCGGAACGCCACGATCGACGGTTCCAGTGCTCGCTCGGGCGGCGGCCTGTACGCCGCCAACTGCCACGTGGACCTGGACGAGGTGGAGGTGAAGCAGAACCATTCGACCGGGGACGGAGCCGGTCTCGCCCTCGTCGACACCACCGGCCTGGTGCGGACCACGAACTTCAGCGACAACAACGCGGACACCTCGGGCGGCGGGCTGTCCGTCTCCGGGAGCCAGGCGAACATCGAGCTGGACACGGTCTCGTTCACCGGCGGCGTGGCCGCGCACTCGGGCACTGGCACGGCAGGTGCGCTCTGGGTCGCACCGGAATCCACCCTCAACGGCACCGTCGTCACCTTTGGCACGAACGAGCTCGCCGGCTCCTGGGAGCCGAGCGACCTGGCCCGGTCCGAGACGACGTCGGTCGAGGTGCTGGTGGATCAGGCCATCGACTTCTGGTGTGTCAGTGGCGAGAACCGATGCCAGGGGCAGGACCACGACGGGGACGAATACTCGGTCCTGGAGGGGGACTGTGATGACGCCGACGCGACGCTGCACCCGGCCGCCGCGGTGGTCCTCGGCGACGGCGTAGACGACAACTGCACGGGAGCAGACGAGGTCAGCACCTCCTACGGTGAGATCACGCTTAGCGGAACGTCTGGCTCTCCCTGCGCCGACCCCGACACCTACTACGCGGCCAGCAAGCTCGTCATCACAGGCGATTCTGGCGACGCGAGTTCTCTGTGGTGCGTGAGCGGGGTGACTGGAGCCGTGCTGGTCCAGGACAGCGACCTCGCGGACATGTCGGGCCTGGCGTCCCTGAGTTCCGTGGGAGGCGACCTCACGGTGGAGAGGAGCCCGAATTTCGTCGACTTCGAGGGACTCGACAGCCTCACCACCGTCTCGGGCACTCTCCAGGTGAAGGACAGCGGCGCCGTCAAGAGCCTCGCGGGGCTCGGGAGCCTGACCTCGCTCGGGGGCCTGAGCATCGAGGGGAGCTCCTCCTTGGCGGATCTGAGCAGTCTCAGCGGCATCAGTGCGATGAGCGGCCTGTCCCTGTCCGGCATCGCCGGGCTCTCCGACCTGGCGGATCTCGCTGGGCTGACTTCGCTGGGTGACCTGCAGCTCGACGATCTGCAGGACCTCACGAGCCTCAGTGGCCTCGAGAGCATCACGACGCTGGCCTCGGTGTCGCTCTCCGACCTCCCGCAGGTCCAGGACCTGACGCCGCTCGGGAGCGTGACACGCATCACCGGGGACCTGGCGCTCTCCGAGATGGCCCTGGCCGACCTCGATGACCTCAGCAGCCTGTCGTCGTTCTCCGGTTCACTGAGCCTGCACAGCACCAGCATGACGAAGCTCGGTCGCCTCGCATGGGCCAAGACCATCGCCGATCTCAAGCTGACCGAGAACGCGTCGCTGACGGACCTCGACGGTCTGGACTGGCTCTACAACGTCTATGGTGAGGTCAAGATCGACGACAACGACGGTCTCGGCAGCCTGACCGGACTGGAGTCCCTCAGCACGGTCGGCGGAGACGCCGCGGTCTGGAGCAACGACAGCCTGACCGACATCACCGCCCTCCTCGGCCTCGCCACGGTGGACGGCGAGTTCTCCATTCATGGCAACGGCAACCTCTGTCAGTCCTACGTGGACGCCGTGTTCGAAGACACCTGGAGCTACCTCGGGGAGTCGTCCCTCTACAACAACGACGGCTGCTGACCCGAACGGTCAAGCCGGGCCCCACCGGGGCCCGGCACCTCAGCCCTCCCCGCTCCTCGCCGCCGCCGGACCGTCCCCATGTCCCACCGCCGCCCCTTCGCGCGCCTCGCCGCCAGCGCCCTGGCCCTCGTCGCCCCCGACACCGCCTGGGCCCTCGCCTGTGGCGACACCCTCACCGTGGACACCACCCTCACCGAGGACCTGGTCTGCAGCGGCGGCACCGGCCTGATCATCGGGGCCGACGACATCACCCTCGACGGCGACGGCTACGGGGTCTCCGGCGCGTCCACGGCCGTCTACGTCGGCGCCTGGGCCGGAGTCACCGTGACCGGCCTCGACCTGTCGGGGTCCACCTCCTACGGGGTCCTGGTCGCGGCCGAGATCTCGGACCTGACGGTCAGCGACAACATCCTGAGCGACCTGGCCTACGGCCTCTACGCGCCCTACGGCGGCACGGGCTTCACCGTCACCGGCAACGTGGCCACCGGCTGCACCTCGTACGCGATGTCCCTGCAAGGCCAGGACGACACCCTGGTCCTCGAGGACAACGACCTCTCCGGCTCCGCCATCGGCCTCTCCCTGGGCGTGACCGGCCCCTTCACGGTCAGCCCCACCAACGTGCTGACCGACAGCACCTCGTTCGGCCTGCAGCTGGTCGACCCCACCGACGTCACGGTCGACGGCCTCGACCTGACCGGCGCCGCCTACATCGCGCTCTACCTGTACGGCACCGTCACCGACACCACCATCACGAACAACGACGCGAGCGGCGCCGGCTACGGCCTCTATGTGCCACACGGCGGCACCGGCCTGACCATCACCGACAACGACCTGTCGGGCGCCAGCTCCTACGGCCTCTACCTGGAGGGGCTGGACGGCACCCTGGTGCTCGAGCGCAACAACCTGGAGGACACCCAGACCGGCTTGAGGCTCGGCCTCACCGGGCCCTGGACCTACGACGCCAGCACCTCGTCGATGACCGGGACCACCAACCCGCTCCTCCTCACCGGAGCCGACATCACGATCGAGGGGTTCTCCGGCTGCGACTTCGCCACCGGCGTCCAGATCACCTCGGCCACCGGCGTGACCCTCGAGGCCCCGGCGATCCAGGACAGCACCACCGCCGTCAAGGTCACCAGCAGCGCGACGGACACGGTGATCAACGACCCGGTCTGGGGCGGCAACGGCACCGATGTGGACGACTCCGGCACGAACACGGCCGTCAACAACCCCACCACCGGCGGCGCCACCGACACCGACGGCGACGGCGTCACGGACACCTGCGACCCCTGTCCCCTCGACGATCCCGACGACTCCGACGGGGACGGGGTCTGTGACTCCGACGACACCTGCCCCCTCGACGACCCGGACGACTCCGACGGCGACGGCGTCTGCGACAGCGACGACGCCTGCCCCGGGGCCGACGACGGTTCCGACTTCGACGGCGACGGCCTGCCCAATGGCTGCGATACCTGCCCCACCGACGACGCCAGCGCCTGCGACCCCGACAGCGACGGCTGCCTCGACGACGCCGACGGCGACGGCCTCGACGACTGCAGCGACAGCTGCCCCGACGACGACGGCGGTGCCTGCGACCTCGACGCCGACGGCTGCCTGGACGACGCCGACGGCGACAGTGTCACCGACTGCGACGACCTCTGCCCCGCCGAGGACGCCAGCGCCAGCGACGACAACGGCGACGGCTGCATCGACGACAGCGACGGCGACGGCCTGACGGACGCCGAGGAGGCGGCACTCGGCACCGATCCGGACGACACCGACACCGACGGCGACGGCCTGGACGACGGCGACGAGCTCACCGCCGGCACCGATCCCCTCGACGCCGACTCCGACGACGACAACCTGTCCGACGGCGACGAAGTCCTGACCCACGGCACCGATCCCCTGGACGCCGACTCCGACGACGACGGCCTGTCCGACGGGGACGAGGTCCTCACCCACGGCAGCGATCCGAGCGACAGCGACTCCGACGGCGACGGCCTGTCCGACGGGGACGAGGTCCTCACCCACGGCACCGACCCCCTCGACGCGGACTCCGACGGCGACGGCCTCGACGACGGCACCGAGGTCACCGAGCACGGCAGCGACCCGAACGCAGACGACTCCGACGGCGACGGGCTCACCGACGCCGAAGAAGCCGCCCTGGGCACCGACCCGACCTCGGACGACTCCGACGGCGACGGCCTGACCGACGACCAGGAGCTCGCCGACGGCACTGATCCGACCGCCGCAGACACCGACGGCGACGGCCTCGACGACGGCGAGGAGGCCGACTTGAACGGCAGCACCGGGACCGATCCCACCAGCGCCGACAGCGACGGCGACGGCCTCGACGACGGCGAGGAGTCCCTCACCTGGGGCACCGACCCGGGCGACGCCGACTCCGACGACGACGGCCTCAGTGACGGCGACGAGGTCACGGTGTACGGCACCCTGCCCAATGACTGGGACAGCGACGGCGACGGCCTCGGCGACGGCGACGAGGTCGATGTCTTCGGCACCGACCCCCTGAGTCCCGACACCGACGGCGACAGCCTGGCCGATGGCTACGAGGTGCACCTGGGCACCGACCCGACCGCCACAGACTCCGACGGTGACGGCCTCGACGACGCCGAGGAGCTCGACCTGGGCACCGACCCGACCCAGGCGGACTCCGACGGCGATGGCCTCACCGACAGCGAGGAGCTCGACGCGGGCACCGATCCGACCGAAGGCGACTCGGACGGTGACGGCCTGACGGACTCCGAAGAGCTCTCCGCGGGCACCGACCCCGGCGACGGCGACGCGGACGGCGACGGCCTCACCGACGGCGAGGAGGTCGAGGCCGGCACCGACCCCGCCGACGGAGACTCCGACGGCGACGGCGTCAGCGACGGCGAGGAGGCCGCAGCCGGCTCGGACCCGAACAGTGAAGACTCCGACGGCGACGGCATCTCCGACGCCGACGAGCTGGCCGCCGGCTCGGATCCCAGCAACGCCGACAGCGACGGCGACGGCGTGCCCGACGGCGAGGACAGCGACCCGACCTCCTTCGACGGCGACACCGGCGAGGACGAGGAGGACGGGCGCGGCTGCAGCACCGTCTCCTCACACCCGAGCCAGGCCTGGGTCCTGCTGATGGCCCTGACCGCCCTGCGCCGACGAACCCGCACCCCCACGGAGGTGGCGCCGTGATCCCCCTGCTCTCGTTCGCCCTGGCCACCGGCTGCACCAGCTACGACGTGACCGCGGACTTCGCGGTCGTGGACGACGCCTTTGCCTTCGCCAACTTCGGCGGCATCGTGAACCCCGCGTTGCTCGACACCGAGGCCATGCAGCGCCTGTTCGGCGACGAGGTCTGCCTGTCCGGCACGACCGGCGAGGCCTGCGAGCTCTCCGGCTCCGCCGAGACCTGGATGCTGGACGTCAACAACGCCATGAACGGCGGTCGCTGCGAGGGCTTCGCCGTGGCCGTGCAGGCGCTGTTCAGTGGCGAGACCAGCCTGCAGGACCTGGGGGGGTCGGCCATCAGCCAGCTCGAGGTCGACGAGCTCGTGGGCGGCGAGATCGCCCACTGGTTCGCCACCCAGTACCTGGAGAGCGTCGCCGCCGAGACCACCGCCCACCACGCCGACGACGCCCTCGACGTCCTGTCCGGTGACTTCGCCGATGGCCTGCTCTCCTACCGCCTGGGCTTCGTGCGCATCGACGAGACCGGCACCCCAGTCGGCGGCCACGCGGTCACGCCCTACGGCCTCGAGGAGACCAGCGACGGCGTCGACATCCTGCTCTACGACAACAACGTGCCGGGCGAGGTCCGGCGCATGGCCGTCGACACCGACGCCAACAGCTGGTCCTACGAGGCCTCCCTGAACCCCGACAGCGAGTCCTTCCTCTACGAAGGCTCCGAGAGCAACAAGAACCGGCTCTACCTGACGCCCCTGAGCCCGCGCCTGGGCCAGCAGGACTGCGCCTTCTGCACCGACGGCCGCCGGGAGCGCGAGCGCTGGGACGTCGTGCGCAGCTCGGGTCCGGTCCGGGTGAGCGTGACCGTCGACGGCGCCACCGTGTCCTCGGCGACCTCCCTCGCCGACGCCGAGGCCCTGGGCATCACCATCGCCCACATGTTCTCCGCCACCTGGGAGGACACGGCGCCGACCGCCTTCTTCATGGACCCGGACCTGGACGTGGTGCTCACGGCCGAGGACACCGACGACCCGGCCCTCGTCTCCGACGACTTCCTGCTCGCGGCGTGGCGCTGGGGTGGCGGGCTCGCCGGCGTGCAGGGTCGGTCCGGGGGCGGAGACCACGTGGTGGACGCCCCCGCCGGCGGCACGGGCTTCACCTACGAGACCGACACCGCCAACGGCGGTCCGCTGCTCTTCTCCAGCCTGCTGAGTGGCGACCAGGTCTTCTCCCGGGTCGAGACCAGCGGCCTGCTCGGCGGCCAGCGGGCGGCCCTCGAGGTCTCCGGAGGCGAGCTCCAGGTCGGCTTCGACAACCCCAGCGCCCAGGACGTCTGGATCGAGATCCGGAAGGGCACCGAGGCCTTCGTCACGATCCTCGAGGGCGTGCCTGGCACAGGGCAGCTGGACTTCGACGTCGAGGGCTGGGAGGGCGAGGGCCACCCGATGACCGTCGAGGTGGACGAAGACGGCGACGGCACGGTGGACGAGGTGATCGAGGCCGACGACTGCCAGGACCCCGCGGAGTGCTCCGGCCTGAACGACGACAACGACTTCGTGCTCGCCGAGGACGACAACTGCCCCGACACCTACAACCCCGGCCAGGAGGACGCAGACGGCGACGGCCTCGGCGACGCCTGCGACGAGTGCCCCGAGGGCCCGGCCAGCTGCTCTTGCGAGGTGGGCACCTGGGACGACGACGGCGACGACGCCACGGCGTGTGTGGACTGCGACCCGGGCACCTTCTGTGCGGGCGGCGACGCCGCCCCCGAGGCGTGTGGCGGTGACACCGCCGATCACGACGGCGACGCCGCGACCCCCTGCCGGGACTGCGACGAGGGCGAGGTCTCGCCCGACGGGCTCCGCTGCGAGACCAGCGAGCGCTCGGCGGACCACCTCGAAGGCCTCTCGCCGGGCTCCGGCCTGGGCTTCGCCATGGCCACCGGGGACACCGATGGCGACGGCCTGGGAGACGTGCTGCTGGGCGCGGAGGCCAGCAACGGCAGCGCGGCCCTGTTCCTGGGCGCCACCGGCGGCGTGGAGGCGACCGCCGCGGCGAGCTGGGGCGGGAGCGGCGACTGGCTGGGCTGGGCCGTCGACCTGCCGGACCTGGACGGTGACGGCCTCGCCGATCCGGTGCTGGGTACCCCCGGTGCGGACGGGTACAGCGGCGGTGCGCGGATCGACCTGAGCAGCGGCGCAAGCCTGACGCTCCAGGGGCTCGGCGCCAGCAGCTACACCGGCCGCGGCGTGACCACGGTCGACCTGGACGGCGACGGAGCGCCAGAGGTGGCGTTGGGGGCGCCCTACACCGCCGGCTTCGACGGCGCGGTGCTGCTGTTCTCCGGCTCCCCCTCCGGGCCGGCCGAGGTCAGCGGCACGATCCTGGCGGCCGAGGCGGACGCCGAGTGGCTCGGCGAGTCCCTCGCCAACGCGGGCGACGTGGACGGGGACGGGTTCGAGGACCTGATCGCCGGGGCCCCGTCTGGGGACGCCGCCTTGCTCTTCGCGGGCGGCCTCGCAGGGGTCTCCCCGACGGGCCTCCGGCTCACCGGTGACGCGGCCTTCGGCAACTCGGTGGTCGGTCCCGGCGACCTGGACGGCGACGGCTACGACGACGTGGCGATCGGGGCCCCGGGCGCCGACGCGGTCGCGGTGCACCTCGGCTCGGCGGCCGGTCTGGACACCGCCTCCGCGGCCAGCGCGGCGGGCGACCCGGGCAGCGAGCTCGGCGCCAGCCTCTCGGCGGCCGGGGACCTCGATGGCGATGGTCTGGACGACCTCCTGGTCGGCGCACCTGGCGAAGACCGGGCCTACGTCTGGCTCGGTGATCCCTCCGGTCTCTCCGGCACCGTCGATCTGCAGGTGGGTGCGGACGCCACGGGCGAGGCCTTCGGCACGGCGGTTGCCGCCGGGCAGGACCTGGACGGCGATGGGCTTCACGACCTGGCCGTCGGCGCACCACTGGGCTTCGCCGGGTACGGCGGCGCCTATGTCTTCTACGGCGAGTAGCTCACCCCACCCGCTTCAACAGCACCCGTCGCACCACGTTCAGCCCGATGAACGGCAACCCTCCGCCGATCCGGATGTCCCCCAACCACCACCACGCCCAGCCGATGGCCGCCAGGGTCAGGGCGATCATCACCGGGGTCAGCTTGCGCAGCTGGGTCGGGGTGGCCGCGGACCCCAGCAGGAAGCCCCCCCGGCCCGTCGCCAGCTGCAGCGCCCCCCAGAGCGCCACCACCGCGAAGAGCGAGAGCGCACCCCAGGTGCTGTAGAGCCCGGCGACCCCCTCCAGCGGCACGCTGAAGGCCACGGCGCCCACCAGCAGCCAGGCGTCGGTCGCGGCGTGGATCGGATTCCGAGGGTGCTGCCAGCGATGCAGCGCCACCGTCACCACGACCGCGAGCACGGTCGCCCGCAGGAAGCCACCACCTGCCGCGGACAGGTCCACCGCACCCGCGGTCATGAACGGCACCGCGAAGGTCAGGATGGGCACGAACTGGACCAGCTCGAGGACGGCTTCGGGAGGGCGCTTCATCGGCCCGCTCCTAACGCCGCCTCAGCGCTCCACGTCCTCCGGCGTCCAGGTCCCCGCAGGACCATGCTCCGGCACCAGCACCAGGGTGCGCACGGGCGCGCACGGGCGGCGGGG
>CAYFPX010000152.1:8127-20463 GCA_964344945.1 uncultured Enterobacterales bacterium | reverse complement strand
GGTTGAGCCGCTTCGCCGAGCTCCGGGCGCGCCTGGCCGAGGTGAATTTCGCCCGGCTCAACTACATCCTCATCCCCGACACCCCCGAGGACCTGGAGCGGGCCCGGGAGTCCTGGGCGGGGCGCAACCTGGGCCGTCCGGCGCTGTGGCTGTACTTCGCCCAGACCCGCCAGGGTCGGGTGGTCGCGCTGCTGATGCTCTTCATCGGCATGGGCGGGCTCGACGTGGGGAGCAGTAGCAACCACGTGCTGGCCGCCCTGCTCTTCGGGGCCCTGGTCAGCAGCCTGATCGCCCGGCGCTGGTTCGCCCTGGGCGACGTGAGCATCGCCGTCGACACCCCGGCCCGGGTGGCGGTGGACCAGGACGTGATCGTGCGGCTGACCCTGCGCAACCGCGACGACCGGGACTACGTCGGCCTGCAGCTGGAGCGGCCCTTCCTGTCCTGGGACGGGCAGTGGGTGGAGCCCCCGCTGACGGTCGACCACCTGCCGGCCGGCAGCGCGGTCACCGTGCAGACCCGCGCCAGGTTCGGGGCGAGGGGACGGCACTACCTGGAGCCCTTCTTCGCCGCCGAGCCGGTGCCCATGGGCCTGGCCCTCGGCCCCGGCGTGCGCTCGGTCGGCACGCCCTTGCTCGTGGTGCCGCGGGTCGCCCCGGTGCTCTCCCTGCAGCTCGGCATGGCGCCGCGCTTCCAGCCGGGCGGGGTGGCCCTGGCGTCGAAGACCGGCGAGTCGACAGAGCTCTACGGCCTGCGGCCCTACCAGCGCGGGGACCGGCTTCGGGACCTGCACGCCCGCTCCTGGGCCCGCACCGGCAAGCCCGTCGTGCGGGAGTACCAGCAGGAGTACTTCACCCGGGTCGGCGTCTTCCTGGACACGGACTTCGAGGGGGTCAGCGAGCGGGCGTCGGAGGCGGCGATCGAGCTCGCCGCCGGCGTGGTGCTGCGCCTGTCCCGGGGCGAGGCCTTGATCGACCTGCTCGTCACCGGCGACACCCTGCACGCCCTGACCGTGGGGCGGGCCCTGGGGACCTTCGAGCAGGCCCTGGACCACCTGGCCTGCACCCAGGCGGGGCCGGTCTTCGACTGCGCCCGCACGGTCGGGCTGCTGGCGCCCTACCTGGACCGGCTCTCCAGCGTGGTGCTGATCGTGCAGCAGTGGGATCCGGAGCGCCAGGAGCTGGCGCGGGTGCTCCGGTCCCGGGGGGTGGCGGTGAAGACCGTCGTGATCGGCGCAGGCCCGTCGACCCGGGACCTGACCCACGTGACCGTGGACCGGATCGCGGGCGACGGGGGGCTCCACCTGTGAGGTCGCGGCTGCTGCTCGTGGTCGGGCTGGCCCTGGGGGCGGTGCTGCACGTCGCCGTGACGGACCAGGTCGTCGCGCCCGGGCTCGCCGTGGCCGTGGCCCTGGGGGCGCTGGGGGCCGGGCCCCGGTGGCAGCTGGTCCAGGCCGCCGAGGCGCTGTTGGTGGTGGCGCTCGCGGGCCTGGTCTTCGGCGTTGCTGCTGTCGACCCGCCCCTGGACTGGCAGGCCGGCGGGATCAAGCTCCAGTACGCGATCTTCTCCGGCACCGCCCTGCTCGCGGTCGCCGCGCGGCTCTGGCTGGAGGAGCCGGAGCGCGGGGACCCGGCCACCTGGGTCCTGGGCCTGGTGGTCTTCACCTGCTGCGGTCGCGTGGCCTCGCCCCTCTTCCTGCCCCTGGTCGTCGGCTACCTGGGGCTGGCCTGGCTCCACCGGGTCTGGCGGCCGGAGCGGGTCGGGCCTCTGGGCCGACGGCACCTGGTGGGCGCGGTCGCCCTGATCGTGGCCACCGCCCTCACCGCGTCCACGACCACCGCAGGCCTGCGCCAGGCCTACGCCGCCATCGAGGGCGTGGTGTTCGTGGGGGGCGACGGCGGCACCGTGGGCTTCGGCGCCGGCGCCTTCCGGCTGGGGTCGATGGACGGCCTGCGGGACGACGACACCGTCTTGTTGCGGGTCCACGGCTCCACGGACCCCCACCTGCGGGGTCAGGCCTATGCGGACTACGGCCGGGGCTTCTGGGTGCCGCCGGAGGGCGAGGTCACGCCGGTGCCCTTGGGGGAAGCGCCCGGTCCCGACGCCGTGGTCATCGACTTCGTCCAGCCGGACCAGGACCGTCTCTTCCTGCCGCCGGGGGTCGGTGCGGTCGCGACCGAGCCGGCCGGCGTGGTCGTGGACGCGCTGGGCATCCCCCAGCCCGACGACGGCTCGGGCCTGGTCCGCGTCCGGGCCGCCGCCGCGGGTGCTGAGCGCTTCCCCAGCCCACCTCCGTCCGCCGCGGATCTCGTCGTGCCCGACGATGTCGCCGCGGCCCTCGGCGGCCTGGTGGCGCAGTGGACGGCCGGGGCGACCTCGGACGCCCAGCGCCTGGCCCGCCTCCAGACCCGCCTGGAGGAGGACTACACCTACTCCCTGGCCTACGAGCGCGACGCCGAGCGGGACCCGGTCGTGCAGTTCCTGCTGGAGTCACGGCTGGGCCACTGCGAGTACTTCGCCTCCGGGCTGGCGCTGACCGCCCGGATCGCGGGCATTCCCGCCCGGGTGGTGACCGGGTACCGGGGCACCGAGCTCAGCCCCTTCGGGGGCCACCGCATCGTGAGGGGCCGGGACGCCCACGCCTGGGTCGAGGCCTGGGTCGACGGGGCCTGGGTCACGGCGGACCCCTCCCCCCAGAACGCCGTGAACGCCAGCTTCCTGCGCAGTGCCGCCGACGACCTCGCGGTCTGGTGGGAGCGCTACGGCCTCCAGTCCCTGGCCGGGGTGTTGCTGGTGGTCTTCGTGGGCCTGCAGATCCGGACGCTCCTGCGGGACCGCACCCCGGTGGAGGAGGCGGTCGAGGCCTGGGTGGAAGGGCCGCCGGACTACCTGCTGGGGCTGCTCGAAGGGCTCGGCGAGGCCGACCTGGTGCGACGTCCGGAGGAGGCGGTCGAGGTCTTCGCCGACCGGGTGGAAGAGGCCGGCCGGGCCGACGCGGGGGCGCTCTTGCGGCGGTACGCGGCACAGCGGTACGGCGGGATCGGGGCTGCCTCGGAGTTGGCTCGGGACGTGGGGGCGTGGACGGAGGGGTGAGCCCATGACCCCTCCGGGATACCTCCCGGGCCCGCCCCGGAGGACCCCCCGATGCGCCCGTCCCCCCTGCTCGTCTCCCTCGCCTTCGTCTCCTGCGCCAAGCAGGACACCAGCCCCGAGCCCGCGGCCGAGCCCGTGCCTGCTGTCACAGCCACCGAGCCGGTGGCGCCTCTCCCGCCCCACGCCCGCTTCTCCGTCGACGACCTCGCCGAAGACGGTGACCCCTGCCAGGACCTGAACCACTGGGTCAACAGCGCCTGGACCGCCGCCAACCCGGTGCCCGCCGATCGGACCAGCTGGGGCTCGTTCCAGATGCTCTCGGAGCGGTCCCAGGCCGTGCAGAAGCAGCTGGTGAGCGCCGCCGCCGCCGCGACCGACGCCACCGGCACCGAGAAGCTCATCGGCGACATCTGGGCCACCGGAATGGACGAGGCCGCGATCGAGGCCGCGGGCCTGGCGCCGATCCAGCCGATGCTCGACGCCATCGCCGCCCTGGACACCCCCGAGGCCATCGCCGCACACCTGCGGGACACCGCCACCGCCGGCCTGGGCGGGATCCTGGCCTTCGGCGGCTTCGCCGACTTCCAGGACTCCACGATGGTCATCGCCTACGTGGGCCAGGGCGGCATGGGCCTGCCGGACAAGACCTACTACTTCGACGAGCAGCACGAGCCGATCCGGGCGCAGTACCTGGCGTACATCGCCGAGCTGCTCCAGGTGGGCGGGGTGTCGACCGAGGCGGCCGGGGAGCAGGCCGCCCTGGTCTGGGCCCACGAGCTGGCCCTGGCCGAGGCCGCCAACACCCGGGAGGAGCTCTCCCGGGACGTCTCGCTCTACTACAACCCCTCGTCGATGGCCGACGCGGACGCGCTGACCCCGGGCCTGGGCTGGACTTCGCTGTTCGAGGCCAACGGCCTGGCGCCCGAGCGCTTCTCCCTCGGCCAGCCGGCGTTCTTCCAGGCGGTCGACGGCCTGCTCACCTCGGCCACCCTCGCCCAGTGGCAGGCCTACCTCACCTTCCACCTGCTCAACGACACCGCGCCGTACCTGCACGACGCCGCGTCGTCGTCCCAATTCCGGTTCTACGGCCGGACCCTGCAGGGCCAGCAGGAGCAGAAGCCCCGGTGGAAGCGCGTGCTCGCCACGGTGAACGACACCGTGGGCATGGCTCTGGGCGAGATCTACGTCGCCGAGGCCTTCCCGCCCGAGTCGAAGCAGCGCATGGAGACCCTGGTGGACAACCTCTCCGCGGCGCTGAAGGTGCGCCTCGAGGCCCTGGACTGGATGGGCGACGAGACCAAGGCCCAGGCCATGGAGAAGCACGCCAGCTTCACGCCCAAGATCGGCTACCCCGACAAGTGGCGGGACTGGTCGGGCCTGGAGACCACCCGGGACGCCTACGTGTCGAACCTGCTGGCGGCCTGGGCCTACAACCACGCCTTCGAGGTCGCCAAGATCGGCCAGCCCGTCGACAAGACCGAGTGGCTGATGCCGCCCCAGGTGGTCAACGCCTACTACAACCCGCTGCAGAACGAGATCGTCTTTCCGGCGGCCATCCTGCAGCCGCCCTTCTTCGACGCCCAGGGCGACGACGCCATGAACTACGGCGGCATCGGCGCGGTCATCGGCCACGAGATGCTGCACGGCTACGACGACCAGGGCAGCCGCTTCGACGCCAGCGGGAACTTCCGCAACTGGTGGACCGAGGAGGACCTCGCCGGCTTCCAGGCCCGCACCGCCGGTCTCGTGGAGCAGTTCGACGCCTACGAGGTCCTGCCGGAGCTGTTCGTGAACGGCAACCTCACCCTGGGGGAGAACATCGCGGACCTGGGGGGGCTGGCGGTCACCTACGACGCCATGAAGCTGGCCCAGGGCGACGCCTTCACCGACCCGATGATCGACGGCTACACCCAGGACCAGCGGCTCTTCCTCAGCTGGGCGACGGTCTGGCGCATGTCCTTCACCGAGGAGGCCCTGCGCCTGCGGGTCACCACGGACTCCCACGCGCCCGCGGAGTTCCGAACCATCGGCGCCCCGTCGAACCTGACGCAGTACGCTGAGGCCTTCTCCTGCGAGGTGGGCTCGCCCATGGTGCGGGACGAGAGCGCTCGTGTGAGCATCTGGTAGGAGGCCCTGTGGCCAACGAGAAGCGCCCCCTGACGCCCGACGGCGCGACCTTCGACCCCTACCGGGCGCCGGAGACCAGCGCGAGTCTCGAGCAGGTGGACGAGCTCGGTCGGATCCCCGCCGAGCGCGGGACCCGGCTCGCGGCCCGGCTGGTGGACGGGGTGATCTACGTGGTGGTCGGCGGACTGGTCGCGGGGGGCTTCATGACCAGCACCTCGGAGGGCGGCCTGAGCGCCCTCGGCCTGGCGGCGGGGGTGGCCGGTGCCTTCGGGGCCTTCGCCCTGCTCGTGCTGAACGTCCTCTGGCTCAAGGAGTACGGGCAGACCGCGGGCAAGCGCCTGCTCGGCATCGCCATCGTGCGCAGCGACGGGACCCAGGCGACCCTGGGCCGGCTGTTGGGCCTGCGCTGGTTCGTGATGACGCTCATCAGCTACATCCCCGGCGTGGGCACGCTGATCAGCCTGCTGAACCCGCTGCTGATCTTCCGGGAGGACCGGAAGTGCCTGCACGATCACATCGCGGACACGATCGTGGTGCGGGCGCCGCGGTGAGTTGAGGGTCTATGGGGCCGACGCACCGGACGTACGCGAGAGCCAGCGGGCCCTGGAGAAGTGACCGATCAGGTCGTCTCTCCGGACATCCAGGAGTTCCCGGACAACGCTCAGGCCCTCTTCGCTGTCCTGCGAGAGTCTTGGGGCGAACCGGTCCCGGTCGTGCAAGACGAGGCGGAGCTCGCGCGGCCCGGCATGGTCTTCCAGTTCGGGCGGCCACCGAACCGCATCGACCTCCCCGAGCCCTGACCGCTCCCACACCACGGGCTACCCCTCCACAGGAGGCGCCCCCTGTACCCCATCGTCCCCCGCCACCTCGTCGGCTACGTCGACACGACCGCCAGCCCCAGCGAGCGCCCGGACCAGCTCGGCTCGGTCCGCTTGTCTCCCACCGGTCCCTTCCCGGTCCGGGAGCACGTCACCCTGAAGCTGGTCTACACGGTCGGCCAGCACGGGCTCGACGACCGTGGCGCGTTCAAGATCGTGATGCGCTTCCCCACCGACGGCGGGGACTGGCAGCTGACCGACCCGTCGGCCCGGAACTTCGTCCGGCTCGAGGCCTCGGCGCCCTGCCGCCTGCACGGCACCTTCGCCGCCTTCGGCGACGCGCGGCCCTGGTTCAAGGTCCTCCACGTCCAGGTCCGCGGCGGCTGCCTGGCCCCCGGTGACACCGTCACCCTGACCCTCGGCGACACCTCGGGCGGCGGCCCGGGCCTGCGCCTGCAGACCTTCTGCGAGGACGCCTGGGAGCTGCGCTTCCTGGTCGATGCCTGCGCGACAGGGCACTTCGTGGAGCTGCCGGACTCGCTGGCGGTGCGCATCGTGCCGGGGCCGCCCGAGACCTGGCGGGCGGTGCTGCCGACCCGCAGGCCGGTGGGCGGGTCCTTCTCCCTCCGGGTCCGGGCCGACGACGCCTGGGGCAACCCTTCGGACCAGGTCGCGGGGGTGCTCCACCTGTCGGCGACGGGGCCGCTGGCGGGGCTGCCGGAGACCGTGACCCTCGCGCCCGGTGACTTCGCCGCCCAGGTGCCGGACCTGGTGGCGACGGAACCCGGTGAGATCCGGGTCCGGGTCCGGGACGCCGCGGGTGCCCTGCTCACCGAGAGCTGCCCCCTGGTCGCCGTGGCCAGCGGTCCCGGCGGCTACTGGGCGGACCTGCACGGTCAGTCCGGCGAGACCGTCGGCATCAACTCCGCCGAGGCCTACTTCGCCTTCGCCCGGGACAAGGCCTTTGTCGATGCCTGCTCCCACCAGGGCAATGCCTTCCAGATCAACCAGGCCTTCTGGGACCACCTGAACGCGCTCACCGCGCGGTTCAACGACCCCGGCCGCTTCCTCACCCTGCCCGGGTACGAGTGGTCCGGGAACACCGCGGTGGGCGGGGATCGCAACGTCTACTTCCGCCACGAAGGCCGCGCGGTCCGGCGGTCCAGCCACGCCCTGCTCCACGACCGCAGCGACATCGACACCGACTGCACCGACGCCCGCCAGCTCTTCGAGGCCCTGGCCAGCGAGGACGCCGTCGCCTACGCCCACGTGGGCGGCCGGTACGCGGACCTGGACTTCGCCCACGACGGCCGCACGGAGCGCAGCGTGGAGCTCCACAGCGCCTGGGGCACCTTCGAGTGGCTGCTGCACGACGCCTTCCGGCTCGGGTACCGGGTCGGCGTGGTGGCCAACTCCGACGGCCACAAGGGCCGGCCGGGCGCCAGCCACCCCGGCGCCAGCACCTTCGGCGCCTACGGGGGCCTGACCTGCTTCCTGATGTCGGAGCTGACCCGGGACGCGCTGTTCGATGCGTTGCGGGCGCGCCGGCACTACGGCACCACGGGCTGCCGGCTGGACCTGGACGTGACGGTGTCGGTGGACGGGCGGGCCTGCGGGATGGGCGAGATCGTCGGGACCGCGGCGACCGAGGCGGGGGTGGCTGTCGCCGTCGCCGCCGAGGCGCCCATCGAGCGCGTCGATGTGCTCGTGGGTCCCGAGTCGGTGCACACCCTGCGGCCCCACGCGGTGCCTGGCCGTCGGCTCCGGGTGGTCTGGGAGGGCGCCGAGTACCGCGGTCGTGGGCGCCAGACCCGCTGGGACGGCGGCGCCACCTTCACCGGCGTGGGCCTGGTGCGCTGGCGGCCCTTCAACCACTTCAACCGGGACCGGCCCTTCGACGAGGTGGCGCCCGGTCAGCTGCGCTGGTCGTCGATCACCACGGGCAACTTCACCGGCTTCGACGCCTGGCTCGACGGCGACGGCGGCCGCCTCGCGCTGACCACCCCTCACGGCGACGTCGCGCTGGAGTTGGCCGGGGTCGGCGTCGAGGACCGGGTCTTCGACTTCGGCGGTCTGGGCCGCCGGGTCCGGGTCTTCCGGCTGCCCGACCAGCCCGGCCCGCGGTCCTGGTCTGCGTCCTGCACCGTGCCCGTGGCCGCCACCGGCGACACCCCGATCTGGGTGAGGATCACCCTCGAGGACGGCCACGTGGCCTGGTCCTCCCCCACCTACCTGGTCCGTCCCGATGCCCTCTGAGACCGCCTGCTGGCTGCCGATGAACGACGGCGTCCGCCTGGATGCCCTGACCCTGGTGCCCGACGGCGAGCAGCCGCCCGGGGGCTGGCCCGGGGTGCTGCTCGTGCACGGCCACGGGGAGAACGGCTCCAAGGCCACTCACCTGGAGCGCGGTCGCGAGCTCGCGGAGCGGGGCTACGCCGTGCTGCTCTACAGCGTGCGGGGCCAGGGGGGGTCCGAAGGGCTGTCCTTCCACCTGGGCGCCCGGGAGCTCTTCGACCTCCAGGACGTGGTCGCCTGGGCGCTGGCGAACCTGCCCATCCACCCCGAGCGGCTCGGCGTGGTCGGCAGCTCCCAGGGCGGCTGGCACGCCTGGATGGCGGCGGCCCACTGCCCCCAGGTGGCGACGGCGGTGCCCCAGAACATCTTCGTGGACTTCGCCGACTTCGCCGTGCCCAATGGCGCCCTGTCGACCTGGTTCTACACCCGCACCATGCGTCGTCGGGTGATGAGCGCCGGCCTGCAGGACCTGGCTCGTCAGTGGGCGGTCGAGGGCGCCTGGGACCGGCTGCGGGAGTGGCAGCGCCCCCTGAGCCCCAACCTCTTCACCGACCGGGTCCACTGCCCGGTCCTGGTCGTGCACGGCTGGCACGACGTGGGCATGCCGGCCAACGACCTGCTGGCGATGTTCGAGCGCCTGGCGGTGCCCAAGCGCCTCTACCTGGGTGGTGGCGGCCACGATGGTCAGGACGCCGAGACCGCGGAGCGGGCCCGCACGGCCCTGGTCGACCGCTGGCTGGACCACTGGCTCCAGGGCGCCGACAACCAGGTCATGGACGGCCCGGCGATCCTCTACGCCCGGCGACCGTCCTGGGCCCACGTGGGCGCGGCCCGGCTGCGTGAGGACCGGCGGGTGGCGCTGTACCTGCACGAGCCCGGGCAGCTGCTGGCCGAGGCCCCGGTGGGCCCCCACCCGAACCGGAACGTGGAGAACGTCGGGCCCCGGCGCCCCTACGGCCTGGCCGAGGCCCTGGCCGACGACGTCGAGGGCACCGAGGAGCGCCTGCCGCTGGAGGTCGCCGCCTTCGAGACCGAAGTCCTGGCCGGCGAGCTGGACCTGCGCGGCATCGTGCGCTTCGACCTGCACCTGCTGCCCCAGCGGGCGTACTTCCAGGTGCACGCCAGGCTGCTCGACGTCGCCCCCGATGGCACCACCGAGCTGATCACCCGGGGTCACATCGGCAGCCGCTCGGCCACGCCGGGCCGGCACCTGCGCGAGGTGGTCGAGGGTCGGGCCATCGCCTATCGGGTCGCCGCCGGCCACCGGCTGCGGGTGGAGGTCCAGAACCACGACGCGGCGTACGTCGTGCCCGAGTACCGCCCCTGGCGCTGTCGGCTCTACTGCGAGGAGGACCGCGCCAGTCGGGTGACCCTGCCGGTGCTGGGGGACTGATGCACGGCATCGGCTCCAAGGATGGCGACCGGGTCATCGACTGGGGCAGGACCGCCGCGGACTACGCCACCTGGCGCCCGGACTACCCGCCGAGCTTCTACGAGCGGCTCCAGGGCGGGGGGGTCGGCCTGGCGGGCCAGCGGGTCCTGGACCTGGGCACGGGGGTGGGCTTCATCGCCCGGCAGCTGGCGCGGCAGGGGTGCGAGGTGCACGCCAGCGACATCGCAGGGGCGTCGGTGGCGGAGGCGCGGCGGCGGGCCGAGGCCGAAGGGCTCGCGATCACCTGGGACGTCTGCCCGGCGGAGGAGTCGGGACTGGCCGACGGGGCCTTCGACGTCATCACCGCCAGCCAGTGCTTCCTGTACTTCGACAAGGCCCGGATCATCCCCGAGGTGCACCGGCTGCTGGCGCCGGGTGGGGTCCTGGTGACCTGTCACCTCTCCTGGTTGCCGCGGTTGGATGCCGTGGCTCGGGCGTCCGAGGCGTTGATCCTCCAGCACAACCCGGACTGGTCCGCGGCGGACTGGTCCGGCGAGGTGCCGGAGCTTCCGGGCTGGGCGGTCGGGCACTTCACCCGGGCCGGGGGCTTCTGCTACGACCAGGAGCTGACCTTCTCCCACGAGGGGTGGCGCGGCCGGATCCGCGCCAGTCGGGGCATCGGCGCCAGCCTGAGCCCCGACGAGGTGGCCGCCTTCGATCGGGAGCACGCGGCCCTGCTGGCGGGACTGGCGCCGGACCCGTTCGCCGTGCGCCACCGCATCGACGCCGAGGTGATGGCGCCCTGCGCGCCCGCATCGGTCAGGTGACACTCAGACGGGCCGAGTTGGGGGCCTGCTGCACTCAGAGGGCCTGAGTCGGGGGACGAGCGGACCGAGGCCGCCGATCCAGACACTCAGAGGAGCTGAGTGAGGGGTTGAGCCCGCGAGTCCAGGCATTCTCCCGGCCCTCCCTCAACCCAGGGTCCCTGAGTGCAGTCACCCCCCAACTCGGGTGCCCTGAGTGTGGTTCGGCGTCCTTCGGGAGCCGGCGTGCTGGTGTGCAGGTCCCCCTCACGCGGAGGCGTGAGTCAGCCGATCCTCAGGGCAACGCGACACACCGCCCAGGGGCTGCCACATGACCACCTTCACCGACCCGACCGCCGCCCACGTCCGCCTCATCCAGGTCGAGGCCGAGCGCTGGCCGGTGCACCTGGCCACGGGCCAGGGCTGGTGCGGGCCGGGTCGGCTGGTGCTGGGCCCGACCGGTGGGGATCTCCACCTCGCGCTCGAGTCCTGGGACGCCGGCCTGGCGCCGGGTCAGAAGGTCCTGCTGGTGGCCCGGAGCTGGGACAGCAGCATCGAGTGTTTCACCACCGTGCAGTCCTGCACCGAAGACGGCCAGGTGATCGTGGCCTGGCCGCGCAGCCTGGACGTGGACTGGGCCGTCGCACATCGCCGTCCCGAGTGCGTGTCGGCGCCGGCGAGGCGGGCCGCCTGAGCGACGGTTGATCTCCGGGAGGATCCCCAGGTTTTTCCCGGTTATGATGATGGACGGCCGAGACCGGCCTCTCGCCCACGTGGTTGCGGGACAACGGTACGGCTGGTCCCCGGGACCGGGCTGTGGCTTCCTGCCTCGCTGCACCTCGGCCCGGGGACTTCCGTTCCGTTAGGCGGGGCTGGAGCGTGGAGGCTTCATGAACCCCCTGGTCGAGTGCGTTCCCAACTTCTCCGAGGGCCGGGATCCGGTGGTCATCCAGGCCATCACCGACGCCATCGCTGCCGTCGACGGCGTGTCCCTGCTCGACGTGGATCCGGGCAAGGCCACCCACCGCACGGTGGTCACCTTCGTCGGCTCCCCCGACGCCGTGGTCGAGGGGGCCTTCGCGGGGATCGCCAAGGCGCAGGCGCTCATCGACATGCGCCAGCACAGGGGTGAGCACTCCCGCATCGGGGCCACCGACGTGGTGCCCTTCGTGCCGGTCCGGGACATCAGCATGGGCGAGTGTGCGGCTCTGGCTCACCGGCTCGGCGAGCGGGTCGGTCGCGAGCTGGGCATCCCGGTCTACCACTACGAGGAGGCCGCCACCCGGCCCGAGCGGCGCAACCTGGCGGTCGTGCGGGAGGGCGAGGTCGAGGGGCTGGAGGCCAAGCTGGCGGATGCTGCCTGGGTGCCGGACCACGGGCCCGCCGAGTTCTCCGAGGCCGTGGCCCGGTCCGGAGCGACCGTCATCGGTGCCCGGCCCTTCCTGATCGCCTTCAACGTGAACCTGAACACCAGGAACACGAACCGGGCGATGAAGATCGCGGCGCTGGTGCGCGAGAAGGGCATCTACCGCCGCAACCCCGACGGCTCGATGTGGACCGACGCCGACGGCAACAAGGTCCGGGATCCGGGTCTGTTCGAGCACGTCAAGGCGGTCGGCTGGTACCTGGACGAGTACGACCGCTGCCAGATCTCCATCAACTTCACCGACTACCGGGTGAGCCCGCCTCACGTGGTGGTCGACAAGATCCGCGAGGTCGCCGCCGCCGAGGGCCTGGTCGTCACCGGGTGCGAGCTGGTGGGGCTCATTCCCCTGGAGGCGATGCTCCAGGCCGGTCGCCACTACCTGGCGAGGCAGCGCATGAACCCGG
>CAYFPX010000152.1:0-8117 GCA_964344945.1 uncultured Enterobacterales bacterium | reverse complement strand
CCACTGGGTGAGCGGCAGGCCGCCCAGCTGCTCCGAGGCGGAGCTCATCGAGGTGGCCGCGCGATCCTGGGGGCTGCGGGAGCTCGGGGACTTCGACCCGGACCAGGCGATCATCGAGCGGCGGATCCAGCAGGACGGCCCGCTGGTGGCCATGACTGGCCGCGAGTTCGTGGACACCCTGGCCAGCGATGCACCGGCGCCCGGTGGGGGGTCCGTGGCGGCCCTGTGCGGTGCGATGTCCGCGGGTCTGTCGGCGATGGTCGCCCAGGTGACCACGGGCAAGGGTCCCAAGCAGCCGGGCTCGGAGGTCCACTACCCCCTGGCGGTCCGGGCCCAGCAGCTCAAGGACGCCTACCTGGCCGACGTCGATGCCGACACCGCGGCCTTCTCCGCGATCATGGATGCGTTCGGGCTGCCCAAGAGCACCCGCGACGAGAAGCTCGCCCGCCGGGCGGCGGTCCAGGCCGCGACCCAGCTGGCCACCGAGGTCCCTCTGCGGGTCCTGGAGCGCACGGTCGAGGTCATCGGTCTGGCGGAGACCGCCGCGACGGGCAACCCGAACGCCCGGTCCGACGCAGGGGTGGCCGGCCTGGTCGCCCAGGCCTGCGCCGAGGGCGCCTGGTACAACGTCTGCATCAACCTGAAGGGGCTGCGGGACGCGGAGCTCTCGGCGGCCTACCGGGCCCGTGCGGATGTGGCCTTCGACGAGGTGACGGTGCGGTCGGCGGCGCTGGCGGCGCGGATGCGGGAGGAGCTGGGGGGGTAGCTCAGCTGGAAGTCACCGCAACCCGTAGGAGTCCACCTGCATCGCCCACGAGTAGGTCTGGGGCGACCCGACGCCTGAAGCACCCGAGCTGTAGTAGTAGTCGTAGAGGCTGTACCCGGTGGTGTACCAGCCCCCGAGCAGGGTGCCCCAGCCGACGTCCGAGCCGAGGGGCGTGCTGTACCCATACTCCACCTCGGTGGTGTATCCGCAGTCCGTGGCGGTCACGAGGGCGTAGTACTGGCCGGCGTCGATGTCGTAGTTGAGTGTGTTGCTCGTGATGTGGCTGAAGCTGGTGCTCTTGCTGATGGTCTGGAAGTCGTAGTCGACCAGGACCCACTCACCGTCGGTGTAGTCGTCGGTCTCCATCACGTAGAGCTCGGCGTAGCAGTTGCCGCTCTGCGAACGCAGCGACATGCCGTAGTCTTCCAGGTTCCCGTTGTGATCGGCCTGGAAGATGTTCCAGAAGGCGACGGGGGAGGTGCCGAAGCTGTAGTCGTCGCCGCCGACAGTCCAGCCCCCTGAGTCGCCGCACTCGTACCCGTCGCAGCCGAAGGAGGCGTCGTCGCCGGGTTCGTAGTCGTAGCCATAGGACGTGTAGATGGCCTGGGGACTGTTGGTGTCCCCACCCGCGGTCGTGCCGAAGTCGCAAGTGCTGGCGTCGAAGGTGGTGTAGGTCCCGCTCAGGTACAGTCCCCCGCCCTGGCCGGTGGAGGACGTGTTGGAGACGAAGCCGCTGGTCGCCCCCGCGCTGCCCGCGCAGCGGATGTCCAGGGTGTTGGCGTAGCTGTAGCCGTAGATGGCGCCGCCATACCCGTAGGGGCTCTGGTTGCCGTCCATCAGTGAGTCCGTCATGTCGAAGCTCGTGGGGCCGGCATCGGTGTACAGGTAGAACGCGCCAGCGCCGTAGTCGGCCGAGTTGCTCAAGACCTGCGAGTCGGTCATCACGAGATCGACGCCGTCCAGGAAGCCGGCGCCGCCGTAGTAGCTGCCGTTGCTGGAGATCTCGCTCCCGTCGATGGCGAGGTCGCAGCTCGACCCCGAGACGGCACCGGCCATGGGCGCGTAGTTGGCCGTCAGCACCACGTTGTCGAGGGTCAGGGACGTCCCGACGCCCTGGCAGGCCACGGCACCGCCGGAGTCGTACCCGAACCCGATCAGATCGTCGGTGGCGTAGCCAGCGGTGATGGTCAGGTCCGCCACGGACACGGTCAGTCCGTTCTTGTCGACCGTGACGGGTCGGCCGGTGCTCAACCCGTCCAGCACCACCTTGTCGCGATCTCCGCTGAGTCCGCGCACCGCGAGGTCCTGGCGGACGTCCAGTTCCACGTTCCACGTGCCGTCGCAGAACCACAGCTCTCCGGAGCTCGTGTTCTGGTAAGACGCCAGGCTCGCCCCCGCCGGCGTCAGGTCACTCGTGATGTCCGTGATGCTCCCCGTCGTCCCATGCACGAACGACGCATACCCGTCCTCACTCGTCGACCCATCACAGTCCGTGTCCACCCCATCACACCGCTCCGACGCCCCGGGGCTCACCTCGTCGTCCCCGTCGTCGCAGTCCGTCGCGTCGCTCACGTACCCGGTCGGCGCCGAGCAGGCGTCGGTGGTGTCGCTGGCATCGCCGTAGGTGTCCCGGTCGGCGTCCCGGTAGTAGGTGGTCTCCACGCCCTCGTCGATGCCGCTGTCACAGTCTTCGTCGGTGCTGCCGTCGCAGACCTCGGTGGCGCCGGGATTCGCGCTGGCGTTGGTGTCGTCGCAGTCCGTGCTGTCCGAGACGTAGCCACTCGGCGCACTGCAGGCGGTCGTGGTGCTCGCCGCGGAGCCGTACCCGTCACCGTCGAAGTCGTTGTAGTACGTGCTGGTCACGCCCTCGTCGACGCTGCTGTCGCAGTCCTCGTCGGTGCTGCCATCGCAGACCTCGGTGGACCCAGGGTTCACGCCCGCGTCGCTGTCGTTGCAGTCCGTGCTGTCGGAGACGTACCCGCTGGGCTCGCTGCAGGCCTCGGTGGTGGTCGAGGCGGTGCCGTAGCCGTCGACGTCGGCGTCTCGGTAGTAGGTGCTGGTCAGGCCTTCGTCGATGCTGCCGTCGCAGTCCTCGTCGGTGCTGCCGTCGCAGCTCTCGGTGGCAGAAGGACTCACGCCGGCATCCCCGTCGTCACAGTCGTCGCCGTTGCCCACATCGCTCGAGCTCGCCCGCTCGCAGCTGTTCGACGAGCTCGCGTCCCCCCAGCCGTCCCCGTCGCCGTCGGCGTACCAGGTCACGCCCGGGTACTCGCTGCTGTCGCCGTCGTCGCAGTCCTCGCCCCCGGAGATGCCCGCGCCGTCCCAGCCTCCGGCGTCGACGGTGCAGCTGACCCAGCCGTCGCCGTCGGCATCGGACTCGTCGGAGGGCAGCCCCGAGGACAGGCAGTCGTTGAGCTGGCCGTCGCAGAGCTCGGCCGCCGAGGGGTACACGGTGTCGTCGGTGTCGTTGCAGTCGTCGTTGGTCAGCACGTCGCTGGGGTTCGCGCGCTCGCAGGCGCTGCCCGCGTCGGGGTCCCCATAGGTGTCGCCGTCGACGTCCGCGTACCAATTCACCCCGGGGTACTCGGTGGCGTCCAGGTCGTCGCAGTCCGTGTCGTCAGCGCTGTAGCCGCTGGGCGCGGTGCAGGCGTCGGTGGAGATCGCCGCGTCCCCGAAGCCGTCCAGGTCGCTGTCTGCGTAGAAGGTCGTGGTGTTCAGGGCGTTCGCCTCGTCGACGGTGCCGTCGCAGTCCTCGTCGAGCTCGCCGTCGCAGCTCTCCTGGCCGTCCGGCGAGATGAGCGGGTCGGTGTCGTCGCAGTCGCTGCCGTCGAGGGTGGTGCCCTCGGGCGCCTCGTCGCAGGCCCAGGTGCTGCTGCTGGCGTCCCCCCAGCCGTCTTCGTCGGCGTCGGCGTGGTACTCGGTCGCACCGTCGGCCCCCTCGTCGATCCGGTCGTCGCAGTCCTGGTCGACGAAGTCACAGGCCTCGGTGGCGCCGGGGAAGGCGCTCGGGTCCTCGTCGTCGCAGTCCCGGTCGTTGCCCACCATGCCGCTGGGCACGTCGCAGCCGAGCACCTCGGTCTCCGGGTCGCCGTAGCCATCGCTGTCCAGGTCGGCGTAGCTGGAGACCTCGTCGATGGCGCCCACGTCGGTGGTGCCGTCGCAGTCGTTGTCGAGGTCGTCGCAGACCTCGTCGGCGTCGGGATTCACCGCGCCCGCGTCGTCGTCGCAGTCCAGGTCGTTGTCGACGAAGCCCTGGGGCTGCTCGCAGGCCTCCTCGGTCACGTCGGGGGCGCCGAAGCCGTCCCCGTCGCTGTCGCCGAACCAGCTCGCGGGATCGGTGCAGCCGGCGACGGAGCCGGTGTCGGTGGACCCTGAGTCCGAGGGACTCGTGGTGTCGTCCCCGCAGCCGGTGATCAAGGCAAGCGAAGCGGTCAGCAGGACGATGAGGCGCATCTGGGTCCTCCCTCAAAGCGCCGCGCATTCTAGTCGGTCGTTCTCCGGATCGCTCGGGTCGGCCCCTCGATCGCGACGCCGATGTCGTGCTCTGCGAACTCGCGCTCCGCTGGATCGGCCTGACGTGGTCATCGGCAGGACTGGCACGGACCGTGCTCCCCAGGCCGCCGACCCACCCTCAAGGAGTCCCGACCCCATGACCGCCCGTATCCCCCTCCTCGTCCTCGGCATCGCCGCACTCGCCACCGGCTGCTCCGAATACGGCACCATGGACGCCGCCATGGGCGTCGGCCAGGGTGGCTCCCAGGACTTCGGCGCCTTCCGACAGATCCTCGAAGAAGGCGGCATCCCCGGACCCAGCACCATCGACGACGTCGGGTTCTTCGCGGAGCACGTGATCGAGCTCCCCGACCCCGAGTGTGCCGACGACGTCTGCGTGCACGGCGTGCTCGGCATGATGGGCAACATGATCGACGGCTCCGACTGCACCGTGGTGCTGATGGGCCTGAACTCCACCGTCGACTTCGACGAGCTGGTCCGGCCCCCGCTCAACATCGCCCTGGCCGTGGACACCAGCGGCTCCATGAGCGGCGACGCCATGGAGTGGACCATCGCCGGCCTGCGCTCGATGGTCGACGCGCTGGAGCCCGGCGACCTGGTCACCCTGGTCGACTTCGACACCACCGCCGAGGTCGTGATCGAGCACGCCGTCGCCGGCGACGACGACGAAGCGCTGCTCGCTGCGATCAACCAGCTCCGCGCCGAAGGCGGCACCAACATCCACGACGGCCTCGCCGAAGCCATCGACGCGGTCTCCGAGATCGCCGTGGAAGGCATGTCCAACCGCGTGGTCCTGCTCAGCGACGGCCTGGCCACCAGCGGCAACACCAGCGCCAACGACATCCTGGCCCTCGCCGAGGACGCCTCCGAGCTCGGCATCGGCGTGACCACCATCGGCATGGGCACCGAGTTCGACGTGGACCTGATGCGCGACCTGGCCGAAGCCGGCGCCGGCGCCTTCTACTTCCTCGAGGATCCCTCGGCCGTGGAAGAGGTCTTCGTCGACGAGGTCGAGACCTTCCTGGTGCCCCTGGGAGAGGACGCCACCATCGCCCTGGACGTCTCCGACCAGTACACCCTGCGGAACGTGTTCGGCACGACCGACCACGTCATCGAGGGCAACCACGCCAGCATCGACATTCCGGTGCTCCAGGCGGCCCTGCGCACCTCCGACGACGACAACGAGGCCGGCCGGCGCGGCGGCGGCATGACCGTCATCGCAGAGATGATCCCCAACGAGGGCGCCGAGGCGGGCGAGGTCGGCCAGCTGGACTTCGCCTTCACCGAGAGCAGCACCGCCGAGCTCAAGGAGCAGGCCGTGACCGTGACCTCGCCCATCGACCCGATCGACGTGGCCGACGGCGGCGAGTTCCTGGACCCGAGCGTGGAGAAGGCCTTCGTGATGCTCAACCTCTACGTGGGCTTCGAGATGGCCGCGGCCCACGCGCTGGAAGGCGACGACGAGGCCGCGCTCTCGACGCTGTACCGTCTCTGCCAGGGCGTGACCGCCTGGGTCGCGGAGAACCCCGACGCGGACATCGAGGACGACCTGGTCTACGTCGACCTGTTCATCCAGAACCTCGAGCGGCGCCAGCCCAGCGACTGGGACGGTGACTGGTCCGAAGGCTCCAGCGGCTGGTCCATCTGGTGGATCTTCGACTGAGATCCCCCGCAGCCCGAAGGCCCGGATCCGAGCACAGCGGATCCGGGCCTTCCTGCTTCGGACGGGGGATTCCCGGAGTGGTGGTTGACATGTCAAGTCTGACGTTCGACACTCAAGTCCGCTGGATCCACGCCGACCAGGGCGACCATGGAAGCTGTCCTCCCCGCTGAAGCTGTTCCCGCACGCGCGACTCAGCGCGACTCGCTCACGCTCAGCCGTGAGTCCATCATCCTCACCGGCCTCGACGACCTGCTCCGGTCGACCCGCTCCTTGGAGACCGAGTCGCTCGGCGCCCTGCTCGACGCCCGCAGCACCTTGCTGGGCCTGGTCGACGGCGCCACCGCACTGTCGGGCCTGGTCCGCGGCCTGGGCCCGGAGTTCACCCAGGGGGACTGGCTGCCGATGGTCGACACCATCCGCCGCACGACCAGCCGGGCCCACGACGACCTGGTCGCCTTCCACAAGGCCGCCCGGGCCCACACGTCGAGCCCCCGGCTGTTCGACTCGGTGACCCGGGCCTCCGCCGCCGTACTGATGCTGCGGGAAGAGGCTACGCTGCTGGCTGCGCGGGGGTCCTGGGCAGGGTAGTGAAGCGGTCCCCGCTTCGGAGACCGCCCCATGCGTGCCCTGCTCGCCTCCGCCTTGCTCTTCACGGTCCTCACCCCGGTCGCCCACGCGGGCAAGAAGGCCGAGCAGAAGGCCTACGTGAAGGCCTTCATGACCGAGCTCGAGGCCACCTACAGCGGCCAGGTCTGGGCCCTGAGGGACCTGCCGGTCAAGTCCGGCCTCACCATGGGCGTGCCCTGGATCGGCCCCATCGCCGAGGTCACCAGCAGTGGGTACAAGATCGAGGCCACCGGCGGCATGGACACCTACATGGCTGGCGCCAGCGGGGTCTGGTTCTCGGTCCGCCCCTACGAGACCCTCCAGCTCAAGGAGGCCGAGTTCGACGACGGCGAGTGGGTGATCGTGTTCGAGGGCGTCGGCGACAGCGACGGCCGGGACACCAAGATCAAGGTGACCGAGCAGCTCACCTTCGCCCAGCTCAAGCCCGTGCTCGACGAGCTGGTCTCCACCACCGATCCGCTGGTCACCTACGACGACTGGTCCCCCGAGGTGAAGACCGCGATCCGTCGGCGGGTGCTGATCAACGGCATGAGCAAGCGCCAGGCCTACCTCGTGGTCGGCGAGCCCACCGGCGCCGAGGTGCGTGAAGACGACGGCAAGAAGATCGAGACCTGGACGCCGCGGCAGAACGACGGCATCCGGATCGGGTACGCCGGCGGGGTCACCATGACCGGCTACCCGGCCTCGATCCGCTTCGAGGACGGCGAGCTCGTGGGCATCGCCACGACGGTGTCCGGGGGCGTCTCCCTCGACTGATCGAGCTGTCGAACGCGGCGTGTGATCCGTTCTCCTGGGGCCGGCGTAGACCTGACCCTGCACTCGCCGAGGCGGGTGCCAGGGCCGGGAATCCTCCCGCCTGACTCCTCAGGAGACGTCCATGTTTCTTCGTTCTGGCCTGATGGCTGGGGCCGGCCTGATCTTGGCCTTGCCCACCGCTGCACTCGCGGCGGACCACATCGAGGCGCCGCTCGCCGCGGCCGACCCCGCGGCGGACATCGCCGACTACTTCGCCTGGTACAAGCAGGCGACGGGCCGCATGGTGTTCATCGTCACGGTGGCCCCGCTCACCGGCCAGGTCGCCGACGGTGGCGCCGCCACCTACGACGCCGACGTGCTCTACGGCATCCACGTGGACAACGACGGCGACGACGTCGCGGACCACGACATCTGGATCCGCTTCGGCCAGAACAGCGCCGGCGACTGGGGCGTCCAGGCCAGCGGCGTGCCCGGCGCCGACCGCTTCGACGGTCCGGTGGAGGCCGAGGTCGGCAACGACGGCGGCGCCCAGCTGTGGGCGGGACTGTCCGACGACCCCTTCTTCTTCGATCTCGAGGGCTACCAGGACACGCTCGCGACGGGCGCGGTCTCCTTCGTCAACACCCGCGACTCCCTCGCCGGGGCCAACGTCACCACCATCGCCCTCGAGGTCGACGCCACGCTGCTGCTGGGCAGCGACGGCACGATGCAGACCTGGGCCACCACGAGCCGCAAGTAGGGAGCGCGACCATGAAGACCTTCAAGTTCTTGTTCCCTCTCGTGGCCGTCGGT
>CAYFPX010000151.1:17661-20860 GCA_964344945.1 uncultured Enterobacterales bacterium | reverse complement strand
TTCATGACTCTTGACCCTCACCCCCGCACCACCACCCCCACCAACCGCACCCCCTCCCTCCCAGACTCGATCACCTCCCGCAGCCCCAGCCGCCGCAGCCGACTCAGCTCCGTCCGCACCCGAGCACCGGCCGAGTCCGGCGCGATGTCCACCCCGGGCCAGCCCGCGGCGAACAGCGCCTCCCGCGACACCCAGCCCTCACCGGCCTCCCACCCCTCGACCAGTGCCAGCACCATGCGCCGGGCTGCCTCGTGTCGCCCCAGGTCCACCGTCACCTCGCCCGGAACCCGAACACTCCCGGCGTCATCGGACACCCGCAGCACCGCCACCTCCAGTGCAGGCAGCCTGCGCTCGATCAGGGCCCGCACCATCCGAGCCTCTTCGTCCAGCCCCAGCAGCTCGGGCCGCGCGAGCTCTCCCGCCGCTCCGCGCATCCGTTCGGATGCCGCGTTCGCATCCCCGCACTCCAGGCACGCCAGCGCCTCGTACAGCGCCAGCACGCCCGCCACGGTGCTGTCCCCACCCTGGGCCAGCAGTCGCCTGGCCGCACGTAGCTGCGTTCGGTGCTCGCGCTCCTCTCCGAGCCACCCCAGCACCCCCACGAGCCGAACGCGAATCCGCAGCTCCAGCAAGCCGAACCCGTGCCCCTCTACGTGCCCCAGCGCCGAACGCAAGGCCCGCCCGGCGGCCTCGGGTCGACCGGACACCAGCTCCACCAGCCCGCGACAGGCCGCCACGTACCCCTGTCCATAGGCGTGGGCCCGGGTCCCCAGGCGCTCCTGGGCATCCGCCAGGTCCAGTCGTGCGTTCGCTGCGTTCCCTCGTGTGAGCCAGATCATCGAACGGTTCGCCAGCATGTGGGCGTGCAGGTAGGGACTCCTGCCGGCCTCCAGGACGGTCAGCGCCCGCTCCACCTCCCGCTCGGCGGCGTCCACGTCGCCGAAGTGCAGGTGCACCATCGCCAGCTCCCCCCGGGCCGTCGCGGCCTTGACCCGCTGCCGCTGCTTCTCCAGGAGCTTCACGGCCCCCTCGAACGACGACACGGCCAGCGCCCGATCCGCCAGCTCCGTGCCGAGCGCCCCGAGGTCGTGCAGCACGTCGGCCTGCTCGGCGGGGTCGGAGGCCTGTGCCCTGGCCAGCTCCAGGGCATCTCGGGCGGTGTCCAGCCGCCCGGACAGCATGCGCAGTCGCCCTACTCGTGCCAGCAACGACACGGTCGCCCCCTGGGCCGCCAGCGCCCGCTCCGTCCAGCCGAGCAGCTCCGCGGTCGGCGGACTGTGGGACCGCAGGGCATCGAGCAGCACCAGGGTCCCGGCGCGGTCCCCAGCCTCCAGGGTGGCCTCCAACGCCGGCCGTACGTCTTCCGGGTCCCGCCCGCTCGCTGTGTCCAGGACCCAGCGGCGGTGTGCCGTGACCGTGTCTCGCACTCCCCGCTGGGCCCACACGTGCCGCTGGATGGGACGCAGCACCTGGAGACGCCCCGGACCCTGAGACCGGATCAGCCCCCGGTCCCGCAGGGCCTCGACCTCGGCCACCACCTCGCGCCCCAGCACCCGCGCCGCGTCGTCCACCGAGAACAACCCCCGGAACACCGCCAGCTCCGCCAGCGCTTGCTGCTCCTCGGCTCCGAGCTCCGCCAGCCCGGCGTCCAGCGCCCCGGCGAGGCTCCGGTGCTCGGCCCGCTCCCGACCCGGGTCCACCAGCACCGTGCTCAGCCGATCCAGCCGCGCCACCAGCCCCTCGGGCCCCAGCACGTCCCAGGCTCCCGCCGCCAGCTCCAGCGCCAGGGGCAGCCCGTCCAGCTCCTCGAGCAGGCGGCGCACCGCCACGTCCTGGCTCTCCGGCCAGCCGCCCGTCCGGGCCCGCAGCAGCGCCGACGCCCGCGCCAGCCCCAGGGGCAGCACCTCCTCGTCCAGCACCCCGGGGCCCCGCAGCCGCCGCCGGCTCGTGACCACCAGCGCCACCCCCTCGGGCACCGCCGGCACCTCGCCGAAGCCGTCGGCCACCACGAGCGCCCCACTCGGCGCCTCCGCCCGGTCCTCCGGCGTCCACCACACCACCGTGCCGCCGTGGGCCTGGGCCCGCTCGCGCGCGGCGTGGGTCTTGCCGATGCCCGGAGGGCCCCAGAGCACGAGGGGGGAGTGCGCCACCGCCGCTGACTCTACCGCCACACCGACCGGCGGCGCTGGCTCAGGTCCGGGTCGAGCCCGCCTGGGGCACCGGGGCCCGGCGCTCGGTGTCCAGGGACTCGCTCGCCTGACGCAGCCGCTCGATCACCGGCGCCGCCGGCGCCTCCTCGGCCCGGGCCCGCTCCAGGTCCCGGCAGGCCCGCTGGGCCGAGGCGCCCAGCTCCAACAGGCGGGTGGTCGCAGAGGTCTGGCGAGCCTGCAGGGCCTCCACCACCGCGGCCACGTCGGCCTGGTCCTCCAGCTCGGCCGTCAGCCGGCCCAGCTCCCCCAGGTCCACCGCCTCGCCCGCCCGCTGACGGGTCTCCAGGCGGTCTCGCCGACTGGCCAGCCAGGCCAGCTCTGCGTCGGGCCGCAGGCTCTCCAAGGCGCCCTGCAGCTGCCCGTCCAGCCGCCCCAGGTCCTCGGCCAGCCCGTCGCACTCCGCCCGCAGCCCCCGGAGGGTGCTGCGCCCGCTGTCCAGCGCCGGCCGGGTGAAGTGCTCCGAGCCGTCCTCCAGCGCCTGCTCCAGTCGCGCCAGCCGGCGACGGACCCGCTGGATCAGCGTGGCCTCGACCCGGTGCCCCGCCGCCAGGTGCCCGCCCAGGCCGCCGAAGGCCAGTGGCAGCTGGTCCGCCCAGTCCTGGCCCCGGGTGCTGCCCGCCGGTCGCGCTGCCAGACCCCAGACCACCACGGTCAGGATCGCGACCAGCACCGCCGCCAGGGCCACCACCGAGGTCCCGGACCACACCCCCCAGCCACCGACCGCTGCGAGCAGCGCCAGGATCCACGCCCAGGGACTCGCCACCAGCGACCCCCGCTCCGCCGGCTCGGCGATCCGGAACACCTGGGCCTTGAACCCCGCCTGGGACGCCAGCTGCTGCAGCTGCTGCGCGGTGTCCTGGTCCACGCCCTCCACCAGTCGGAAGCGCGGCTCCAGCAGGCCGTCCGGCGCGCTCAGCGCGTCGTCGGGCAGCCCCGCGGTGCGCGCCAGGCCACGGGTCAGCAGCTCCTCGGAGCTCAGGCCCCCCGGG
>CAYFPX010000151.1:0-17651 GCA_964344945.1 uncultured Enterobacterales bacterium | reverse complement strand
CCGGGATGCCGAAGGCCTGCTTCACCCCGCCCCAGACCTGGGTGCGCAGGAAGCGCTCGATCTCCACCCCGGCCGTCGACGGCCGCATGCCCCGCTCGACCCGCAGGCCCTCCCGGCGGCCCTTGTCCTCGCCCCGCTCGCCCACCAGGACCGTCCACGGTCCCGCAGGCAGCTGGGGCTCCGGCACCGGCACGAAGGACTCCGGCGCCCGCTGGTCCCGCAGCAGGCCGACCACCTCGGTCGCCGCCTGGGGCCGCGCGTCCGGATCCCGCGCCAGCAGCGCCAGCAGCACCTCTTCCAGGTCACCGGGCACCTGGATCCCCACCTCGGAGGGCCGGATCGGATCGTCCTCCAGCTGGCGCTGCACCACCCCCAGGGGGGTGGCGGCCTCGAAGGGCGGCCGGCCGGTCAGGGCCAGGTACAGGGTCGCCCCCAGCCCGTACAGATCGCTCCGCGGGTCCCCCCGGCGCCCGTCCAGGGACTCCGGCGCCGCGTACCCCGTGGTGCCCAGCACCCCGGTCGTGTGACCCGTCGCCCCGGACTGGAGACGGGCCAGCCCGAAGTCCATCAGCACGGCGTCGCCGTCGACCGCCACCATGACGTTGTTGGGGTTCACGTCGCGGTGCAGCACGCCCCCCCGGTGGGCCTGGGCCAGCGCCTCGGCGAGCTGCACGCCCATCGCCCGCACGGCCTCTGCCGACAGCGGCCCCGCGCCCGCCACGTGCTCCGCCAGGGTCTGGCCCGGGTGGTAGGGCAGGGTGAGCAGGGTGTGGCCGTCGAGCTCGTGCAGCTCGTGGGCCACCAGGGCGGCCGGGTGTCGGACCCGCGCCGCGGCTTGGACCTCCCGCCGCAGCCGCGCCGCCATGCTCGGGTCGTCGGCCAGGTGCGGGTGCAGGACCTTCAGGGCCACACGCTCCCCCCGCAGCCGGTCCCGGGCCAGCAGCACCGTGGCCATGCCTCCGCGGCCCAGCACACCGACGATCTCGAAGCGCTCGCCGAGCACGCTGCCGGGGGTCAGGGGCACCACGGGCAACAGGGTAATCACCGGGGGTTGGAGCGGGTAAGGTGCCGCCGATGCTCTGGTGGACGCTTCTGCTGGGCTGCCCGGGGGCGCCGGTGGACTCGGGAGAGGAGCCCGAGCCCTGGGCCGAGCTGCCGGTCCGCGCACTGGAGCCGCTACACCCGCTGCTCGAGGCTCCCCTGGTCGACGCCAGCGCGCCCACCGACCTGGTGCTGATGAGCGAGCGCCCCCTCGCCCTGGTCCGAGACGGCGAGGCCGTGCGGGTCTTCGACGACCGCTATCGCCACGACGGGGAGACCTGGTGCGTCGACACCGGCAACTGGCCCGAGTTCGAGGTCAGCGAGCGCCAGCAGGGCGACTGCGTCGAGGGCGAGGTCCAGCTCTCCCGCAACACCCTGGCCCCCGGCGGGGTGGTGCACGGGGTCGCGGTCCGGGACACCGAGGTCCTGGTCTGGGCCGGCGAGTCCCTGCACAGCGCCAGCGCCGACCTGCTCAGCGGCTCCCCCTGGGACTGGCTCCGGCCCGACGAGGGCGTCGCCCTGGCCGCCCCGGTCCCGGTCTCCCACAGCGCCATGGCCGTCGCACCCGACGGCACCCTCGCCCTGGCCGCCGACCGCTGGGTGGGCCTGGTCGACGGCGACGGCACCGCCTCGGTGAGCTGGGTCCTGCCGGAGCTGGTCCAGGACCTCGTCTTCAGCGAGGGCAGCCTCTGGGCGGCCACGGCCGGTGGGGTCTGGGAGGTCGCCCTGGACCTGGTCGACCCCGTGGACGCCGCCCGCCTCGCCCCGGACGGCGCCGGTGGGGTCTGGCTGGCCGCCGCCGGCGAGCTCGTCCACCTGGACGCCAGCGGCACACGCGCCGCCCTCGACTTTCCCGGCGTCGACGGGCTGATCGCCCGGGACCCCGTCACCGGCCGCCTCGCGGTCGGCACCGGCGATGGCCTCGCCCTGGTCGAGGACGGCCGGGAGCTGGCCCGGGTCGCTCTCGAGGGTGTGCGCGACGTCGCGGTGAACGCCCACCACGAGGTGGTGGTGCTCACCGGCGACGCCCTGCACGTCTTCGGCGACGAGACCGCCCTCGGCGAAGGTGACCCCCTCGCGCTCATGGTCGGTGCCTTCCTGGAGCAACCCCGCTCGCCGGAGTCGGACCTGCCCTGTACCGGCGAGGACTCCATCGACTCCCACCTGGCCACCGCCGCCGCCAACCGAGCGATGCTCGACGACCTGCCGGCGCCCATCGCCCTCGGGGTCAGCCCCCACCTCGCCCGCCGGTCGCTGAACTGCGGCCGGATCCACGACCTGCACGCCCGCATCGCAGGGGAGCGCATCGCGTTCGGGGTGCTCAACCACGAACGCCCGGACGACACGTGTCTGCAGGAACCGGACTGCCACGCGAACTTCCTCGGCGGCCAATACGAAGACACGGCAGTGGTGGGCCTCGACCCGGTCTGGTTCAGTGGCCTCGTCAGCCACGAGGACGGCGGTGCCGACTGGGTCGGGACCCTCGCCGCCCTCGGCGTCGTCGACACGTACCTCCACTACGGCCTGGCCATCCTCCCGGACATCGATCAGGGTGCCGACCCCCGGGCCAAGCAGCCCTACCCGGACACCGTCAGCGGCATGACCGCGACCCTGACCGGCAGCACCCTGGCGGAGCTGTTCGAGCCGACCGGTGGCCCCCTGCGGCTGCTCGCTGGCAACTCCCTGGCGGCGTTCCGGCTGTCCCGCTGCCCGAACCTGATGCTCTGGGAGTGCAACGCCATCTCCACCAACGAGGTCGAGCCCCTGTTGCGCCCCGAGGACTTCGAGGTCCTGCGGGTCCTGCTCTTCCGCGGCCTGGGCCAGCGCGGGGTCGGTGAGGCCTGGAACTTCCACCTGCCGGACGCCGGCTCGTGGGACTACACCGCCGGCTGCCAGGTGGAGGAGCGCCGCTGGTCCGGCGAGGGCTGCCAGGCCGCCCTGCTCCAGGACTGGCTCTTCGATGTCCACGCCAGCTACGTCGCCGCCGGCCTGGTGTCCTGGACCGGGCCCCAGGACCTGCCCTGGCCGGAGTGATCGCTCGATCACCGCACCGGCCCTGAAGCCGATCGGTCATCGGCGCGGGTCCGATCCGGGCGTACCCTCGGGTCGTGGCCTCTGATCACGAAGTCCTGTCCACCTGGTGGAGCGGCAGCGGTGAGTCGCCCCGGCCCCCTGCTCCGCCGCCGCGGACCGCAGGGCGCTACGAGCTGATCGGCCTGCTGGGGCAGGGTGGCGGCGGCGAGGTCCACGCCGCCCGCGACCTGCTGACCGGGGACGAGGTGGCGGTGAAGCGCGTCGCAGCGCTCTCGCCAGACGCCCTGACCAGCGCGCGGCGTGAGGCGACGGCCCTGCGCTGGGCTCGCCTGCCCGGGGTGGTCCGCCTGCGGGACGACGGCGTCGAGGGGGGTTGCTGGTTCCTGGTCATGGACCGGGTCCGAGGCCAGCCGTTCCCCGGCGTGCAAGCCCCCCTGTCCTGGGAGACCCTGCGACCCCTGGCCCTCCGCCTGCTCGAGATCGTCGCCTCGATCCACTACGCCGGCCTGGTCCACCGCGACCTGAAGCCGGGCAATGTCCTGGTGGAGCGCGACACCGGGCGCATCGTGGTGCTCGACTTCGGGCTCGCGCGGGAGCCTGTGCGCGGCCCTCGGGAGCGCTGTGTCTTCGAAGGCACCCCGCTCTATGCGGCCCCCGAGCAGATCGCGAGGAAGCCGCCGGACCCGCGCAGCGACCTGTACGCCATCGGGGTGATGCTCTACGTCGCCCTCAGCGGTCAGCTGCCTCACCAGGCCCCGGACGTGAAGTCCCTGCTCGCCCTGAAGCTCACCCGCCGGCCGCGCAGCCTGGCCGCCGTCGCGCACGATGTCCCCGACGCGGTCGTCGAGGTGGTGCGGTCCCTGCTGAGGCTGGACCGCGACCTGCGACCCGACTCCGCCGAGGAGGTGATCGAGGCCCTGGGGGGCCACCTGCCCGGCCCGCTCGGCGGGGCGGACCTCGGCCTTCCCGGCGAGCGGGCGGCCCGCGAGGAGGAGCTGCTCCGGCTCTTCCACGGGCCCGAGCGCTTCCTGCGCCTCCAGAGCCGCGGGGCGGCTGTCCTGCACGCGGGGACCGGGGGCGAGCCGGGTCGCGTCCGGGAGACCCTGGCCCGCTGGGTCAGGGAGGGCCGAGGGACCTGGGCAGAGGGCGCCCTGCGCTTGTCGGCGGCGGAGCTGGGGCGCCTCGAGCCCAAGGGCTCCGGCTGGGCTTCGGCCCTGCGCGGGCTCCAGGAGGCCCGGGTGTCTTCGTCCTCGGCCCGGGAGGTCCAGGAGGCGCGTCGGCTGTGCGCCGAGGCTCTGGCCCAGGAGCGCAGCCTGCCGCTCGAGGAGGCGCTGTACGAGCTCGGCCGGACCCGCGGGGAGGCACCCGCCGTGCTGGTCGACGAAGAGATCCTGGTGCGGGCCTGGAAGGCGGCACGGGAGGGGCAGTGGGCCCGCTGCGGGGATCTGCTCGAGGGTCTGGGACCGCTGGGAGACGAGGACCTCGAGATCTGGCGTCAAGCCGCTCGTCTCCGAGCGGCCCGGGAGCACGGCACCGCGGCCCAGGAGGCGCTGTTGAGCTCGCTGGGGAGCTGGGCCGACGCGAACCCCCACCGCAGGGCCCGCTGGGAGAACTGGTGGGGCAAGCTGCGATACCAGCAGAGCCGCTTCCACGATGCGGCCCTGCACCACGAAGCCTCGGCTGCTCTGAGAGGCACCGCGCTGGGCCAGGCCAGGGCCCTCTGCAACGCGGCTGGGGCTTGGATGGAGGTGCCCGATCTCGACCGGGCCCTGGTCGCCTCGCAGGCCTCGGCCGAGCTCGCCGCACGCGCCGGTGCACCGCGACTCGAGGCCAGCCTGGTGTGGATCCAGCGCAGCCTCGGCTATCGCCAGGGCCTGAGCGGACCCCCGCGCCCCGAGCTCGTCGACGCGGCGCGGGCGGTCTCCACCTGGGTCGCCGGTGCTCTGGCCCTCAACGAGGGTGCGGTGGCCTGGCGTGGCGGCAGCGGGTCCGAAGCCGGGGAGCTGGCTGTCAGTGCGGAGGACTGGCTCTCGCGCTCCGGAGGCGCGGCCGGTGCCGCCGTCGCTGGGGGGCTCGCCGCGCTCTGTGGCTCCGGCGGGGTCACGCCCCAACGCATCGCGCGGGGCAGGGACTGCGACGACCCCGGACTGGCCGCCCAGGCCCTGGCCCTGCTGGGCTGGGCTGGGCGCCGCCCGGACCTGCTCGCCGAGGCCGGTGCCCGGGTGGCCGAGGTGCCGACTGGCCTGCGGGAGCACCGCCTGGAGGTGCTCACCCTGTTGGAGTGCGAGGCCCCGCGACCTCCCGATTCGTCGTAGACTCGCCTGCGGGGGGCATCCACCGGAGGCAGAGACGATGTATCCAGCGCGCTTCATCCCGTGGTTCGGGGTCACCTTCGCCCTGGCGGGTCTCCTGGGCTGTGGCACCGACGCGGTCACCAAGAAGGAATGGGGGCCCTACTTCCACACGCGGGTCGATCTCCTCGAGGGGCCCCCGAAGGACTGCGCGTTCAAGTGCGAGCCCTGCTCTTCGGACGACGCGGCCGACAACTTCGACAAGGACTGCAAGAACGGCTGCGTGGCCAAGGAGGAGACGGGCGGCGCCCAGATCCACGAGGGCTCCGACGGCATCTTCATCCCGGACGGCCAGAACCCGGGCAAGCTGACGAAGGTCGGGACCCTGGACGCGGAGCAGCTCGGCGGGGTCTCCACGTGGCGAGAGGCCTACTGGCTCGACGAACACGACGACTTCCGCAAGGCCGAGAGCTACACCCTGGTCAAGCTGTCGCCCAGCTTCAACATGCCGGGCGCCCAGGCCAACGGCGACTACTGTGGGGCCGGGCAGGGCAAGTGCAAGGCCGACGACACCTACAACTACCAGGCCGTCCCGGACAGCAAGACGTTGGCCAAGTTGAAGCTGCCGCCAGCCGGCGCGGTGCGCGTGTTCACGGTCGAGAACCACAGCGCCTCCCAGAAGACCACGCCACCGACCCCCCACCAGCTGGCGGACCAGACCGACTGCGGGCGCCTCTTCCGCGAGGTCTCCGTGCTGTACGGCCAGGACCGCTGGGTGGAGCACTGGGTGCTCCAGTCCGGCTGTCTGCCACCGGGCGACCAGACCGGCCCGCAGGTCGACCTGGTCATGAAGGAGGCCGCGGGTGCCGAGACCACCTTGGTGAAATTCCTGGAATTCACCGAGAAGAACCTCTGCGACGCGTCCAAGGGGCAGGCCTGTCGCTACGCCCAGGTGCAGTTCGACTGGACCGAGCGGTGAGGCGTGGCTGGCGCTCGCCCGGCCAGCTGAATCCTGAGGAACTCGACTGGTTCGTGACGCTGGAGCTGCCGGTGAGCGCCGGGCTGCCCGAGGACGGCCCCATCCCCGTCCGGGACCTGCTTCGGGTGGCCCCGGCCTTGGACGGGCTGGTGCCCGATGACGCCGTGGGCGAGCGGCTCTTCGGAATCCAGGAGCGCGGGGCCTGGCAGGCCCTGCTGGTCGGGGGTGGTGGGTGCAGCCTGGCGCCGGACGTCGACGTGATGCATCGGACGCTGCGCGTGCCGCTGCGGCAGGAGCGGCTCGAGGCGCCCGAGGCAGCCCGTGAGCTCGCGCGTTCGGGGGAGCGGGTCTACACGAGCGTGGTGCATGAGCTCCGGGGCGAGCCGGACCCCCCGAAGACCGTGCCGATGAAGCCGGCCCACGGCCTGCTGGGCCTGGGCGACAAGTGGTCCAAGACCCAGGGCTACCTCAACGAACACTGGAAGGCCTCCTACGTGAGCAAGCACGCCAAGGGGCTGGACGTCGCGGGGGTCTGGGATCGCCCGGGGGGACTCGGGCAGGGCGTCGACGTCACCGTGATCGAGGGGGGCTTCGTCACCCGGCAGCCCAGCTCGGGGGATCCGGTGGTGACCCACCCGGACCTGGCCGTGCGGGTGCCCCTCGTCGAGAGTGTCTCGGTCAAGGACCCGCGGGAGGTGCTGCACGGCATGTCCACCCTCGGCGTGCTGGCCGCCGAGCCGGAGAACGGGCGCGGCCTGCGGGGAATCGTGCCCCGGGCGAACTTCCAGGCCCTGACCCCCCTCGGCAAGGACGGCGTCACCAGCACGCCCAGAGCCCTCGCCCGGGCCATCAAGCGCACCTCACCCGGTGGCGTGATCGTGCTGGCGAGGGAGGACAAGGTCGCGAACATGCCCCTGGAGGCGGACGTCAACTACCAGCGGCTCTACCGCCTCGCCGCGCACAACTGCATCACGGTGGTGGCGGCCTGGGGCAATGGCAAGCACGATCTGGACGGCACCTTCGGGTGGACGAACCAGCACAATGACCCGCTCAAGGCCCCCGGGGACAACCTCAGCATCCGCGTGGCGGCGGCGGACCCCACGACGCGCAAGAGGCTCCGCAGCAGCAACTACGGCCGCGGCGTGTCGGCCTATGCCTGGGGGGCCTGCGTCACGACCTTCACGCAGACGGCCTACCGCTCCACCTACAGCAACACCTCTGCGGCGACGGCGCTGGTCGCCGGTGCGGCGGCCCTGGTCCAGGCCTTGTGGATGCACCAGCGGCCCCCGCCGCTGACCCACCTCTCCCCTCGCGACCTGCGCTTCAGGCTCTACGACAAGGGGCGTCCGTCCACTGGCGTCGACCCGATCGGTCGCATGCCGAGCGTCACCCGCACCTGGCGAGCCTTCTGATCGGTGACCGCTACTCCTCGTCCCGCGACACCTCCGCCACCACGCTCCACCCCCCCTGCACGGCCCGGCCCTTCCGCCACTGCAGCGCCCGCATCGCCTCCTCGGCCTCGCGCACCACCGTCCCCAGCTGCGCCTGGACCTCGCTGCTGGTCGCCAGTGCGTCCAGGATTGCCTGTGGGCGGGACCAGTCCAGGGGGTTGAAGCCCAGGGACGGCACCGTGAACCGCGCCGCTGCTCGGGCCGCCACCGGTCGCCCCATCATCAAGAAGGCGGCCCGCAGGGCGTCATCCAGCCGCCTCGCAGGGTCCAGGGCCTTCAGCGCCCGCTCGGCGCCGCCCCGCAGGCCCTGGCGACCGGTGAGTCCCTCGGGCGGACGGGGCAGGGGCGGCGACAGCACCTGGCTGGCGATGCCCACCGCCGCGCCTTCGGCGTAGAGCGTGTCCACCGGCACCAGGTCCATCACCCCGCCGTCGACCAGGCGCCGGGCCACCTGGCCCTCGGGGCCTGTCTGGCGCACCAGGACCGGCGCGAAAGGCCCCGGCAGGGCGCCGCTGGCCCGCACGCCCAACCCCAGGCTGCCCTCCCGGAGCACTTCGAGTCGGGCCGCGTCGATGTCGACGACCACGGGCAGGAAGCGGACCAGCTGGTCGCCGAGGCGGGCGCCGCGCAGCAGCTCGTCGACCGCTTGCTCCAAGGGCGCGGAGCTGTGCAGGCAACGGGCTGCCACCCGCCCGAGCTCCGCGTGCCGCGTAGAAGGCCGCCACCAGGGACCCGCCGCTGGTGCCGGAGATCAGGTCGATGGGGACGCCCGCTCGGTCCAGGGCCTGGATGAGGGGGACGTGGGCCAGGGCCAGCGCACCGCCACCACCCAGGGCGAGGCCGATCAGGCGGTCCGTCGCGGCGCGGGCCAACCGGTCGACGCTGGCCTGCAGATCCGGGAGGCGGGGCGTGTCCGGGCTGCCCTCGGCTTCGGCGAGGTCGGCGGGGACGCGCAGGGCCCCTGGTGGCACCGGACCCCGCGCGCCCAGGTGAAAGACCGGCAGGGGCTCTCCGGGGTCTTCCGGCCCTCCCGGGTGGTCGAAGGTCAGGCTCCGGACCACGGCGGGGCGCCAGACCTCCGGGAGCGGTGCTGCACCCGGGTCGAGCCAGATCGTGTGCGCGTCGGCCAGCCGCTCGGCGAGTCCCGGCCAGGCCTGGGGCGGTCGGTCCCCGGGCAGGTCCACCGTGATCAGGGTGCCTCGGCCCATCGAGTCCCGACGCACCACGGGGGCGGAGGCAGCGGGGTCGAGGCGTACCAGCACCGTGCGGTCCGCCCAGGCCCGGGCACAGCTGCTGGCGAGCCAGCGCAGCAGGCGCGATCGGGCCGGTGGCGCCAGCCCCGAGACAGTGCACACGCGAAGGGAAGCGGGGGCCTGGGCCCGGGCCCTTGTCACCAGGTCCCGGCGCTGCTCGGGACCGCCGTAGCTGCCGGCGAGCACGGCCCGTCTCAGGCGGGGGGAGGATGCGAGGTGGGTCAGCACGGTGCGGAACGGCAGCAGCAGGGCCTCGACAGGGCGGGGACCGCTCACCACATCGCAGAGCAGCGGGCGACCGGTCACCAGGTCCAGGTCCCCCCACACCTCGCCCGGCCCCAGCACGCGCACCGTGCCCGCCTCGGTGCGCAGCATGGCCTCGCCGGAGAGCAGGATCCCGAGGTGGTCGGGCAGGGCGCCACGCTGGGCGAGGAAGGACACCGGCTCCGCTCGGTGCAGTCGCGCCGCGCCGAGCAGGGCCATCAGCGTGCCTGGGTCCGCCCGTCCCAGCACGGGGGAGCGCCCCAGGGCCGCAAGGACCTGGGGGAGGTGGTCGTGGATCCGTCGTCGCTCCGACAGTCGCTGGGTCAGGGCCGGATGATCCCGCTCGACCCGAGTGAGCGAGGAACCATCGACCACGGCGACGCTGCTGGCCCGGACACCCCGGAGGGAGGGCGCTTCGGCGAAGGGCCCGAAGACCCGGCCGGGCCCCAAGGTGCTGACCCAGGGCGAGGCACCCGGGCGGGGCCGGTGCTCCAGGTGCACCAGCCCCTGCACAACCCAGCCCACTCCGGTCCGCCCGCCGAGCGCCTGCGCCGGGCGCAGCCGGTGCAGCACGGCCGCCGCGGACAGGGCGTCGAGGGTCGCCTCGGGCAGACCGCCGAGGGCTTCGCTCGCCGCGAGGGCGTCCCGGGGCGTCACCGCTTGCGTCTGCGCCCGCGGCGCCGTCCACCCTGGCGCTGGCCCTGGCCGCCCTGGCGGGGGCCTCGCGCTGGCCGAGGGGGCGGTCCCTGGCCCTGGACCGCTGCGCCCAGGCCCTGGAAGGTGAGGCGGCCGTCTGCTGGCAGTCCAGCGCTGTGGCGGGTCGCTTCCACCCGCTGCCAGGCGAGCACCGCCACCCCGGAGAGGCAGGCCCCGACGGCTCCTGGTGACAGGTGGCGCCACAGGCCGTCGACCGCCGCGCCGTGGGCCTCGAGGGCCTCGCGCTCCCGGGGTCCCAGGGCGCCCTGGGGGGCGTGCTGGAGCGCCGCCACCGCCGCGGCTCGGCCCTGCACCGCCCGGGGCTCGGCGGCTTCGGGGTCCAGGTCCCTCAGCCGGTCGGCGACCCCGATCAGCCCGCGCAGGGCGTGCTCCTTCAGGGGTGTGCCGGGCTGGTCCGAGAGGGCGAACAGGGCGAGCCAGGCGGACCATGCCACCGCGTCGGGGGCATCCGCCCCACGGACACAGGCCGTCCACTCCTGGAGGGTCGCCCGGGCCAGCGGCGCCTGCGGGTCCTCGGTCCGCAGCGCAGCGACCCAGGCGCCCAGGGCCTCGGCGCCGACCGCCGGCTGCCCGGACTCCCGCTGGAGCCGGGCGTGGGTCCGGGCGAAGCCCGGGTCGCTCGGGGCCGCGGCGTGCGCCGCTGCGGCCATCGCCAGTCCCTCGGCCTTCTGGCCCGTGCGCCAGAGTCGCTCCGCCAGCCGCGGCACCGCCTGCACCCGTCGGTCCTTGGCCCACCCGCGCACCCCCGTGAGCGCCGCGGTGGCCAGGCTCGCGTAGAGCCCTGCACGGTCCAGACCCAGGCGCAGCCCGTCGAGCACGTCCAGGGTCACCCTCGCCACCGCCTCACTGCCGACCCGGACCCGTCGAGCCCGCCCGTGCTGCTCGGCTGTCAACCACCCGGGCAGCGCCGCCAGCGCCGCATCGACCCCGGCCTCGTCGGTGTCCAGGGCCGCCTGGAGGATGCGCCGGTCCAGCGCCCCCAGCCCGGCGACGGACAGGGCGGCGGCGTGCAGCCAGGCGCGCAGGGGCTTGGGGAAGCGGGTGGACCGCTTGCCCCGCTGGTCCAGGAGCCAGGCGGACACGTGCTGCTCGAGGTCCTGGCCCGTGCGGCCCTGGACCAGGGCACCGAGCAGCTGGCTGTGGTCCCGGGCCTGCGAGAGCGCCACCAGGTGGGCGGCGCGGGCCTCGAGATCCGGCAGCCCGCCCAGGGCGCCGGCCTGATCCACCGCCTCGGCGGCCAGCACGAAGCGCCGTGCCTCTCCGAGCCCGAGCGCGTGCAGGGATCGGTGCACCACGACCTCCGAGGCCTGGAGCCAGCGAGGCTTCTGGCGGCTGGCGGCCCGCCAGGCTTCGGCGTCGGCGACCAGGAGCACGTGCACCGCGGCGCCGGTCGCTGCGACCCGGCCCGGCAGCTTGCGGGGGTCGAGGAAGCCGTCCAGGTCGTGGCGGCGCTGGAGCCCCTCGGCGTCGTCGGACACCAGCAGCACCCGCTCGCCGCGGCCTACCGCCGCGCTCACCTGGTCCCACCGGAGCCCGCCCTGGTCCCGCCACCAGACCCGCCAGGGGTCTCCGCGGCGCGACACCTGGGCCGCCACCTGCCGGGCGACGGTGCTCTTGCCCTCCCCGGGCGGCCCCAGGAGCAGGTGGATGGACCAGCCCCGCTTGTGGCCTCGCTTCGACGAGACCGCCTCCACCAGCTCCTTCACCCGGTCCCGAGCGGCCAGCCGGCCGCTGCCGATCTCCGCCCAGCCGGGCGAGAGGCCCTCGGCGAAGGCCGCCAGGTCCGGTCCGCCAGACAGCAGCTCCGGGGTCACTCGGGACCACCCGGGAAGGTCCACGGGCGCGGCCTCCGGGGTCGGTGCGACCACCGGCTCGGGGGCCGGCTTCAGCGCGGCTGCGAGCGCCACCAGCCACGCCTGGGGGTCCACGCCCCCGTAGGTTCGGAAGCGCCCGGTCCTCACCAGGGGCTCGCAGCGCTGGAGCAGGGCCCGGGCGTCGGTCTTCACCTGGACCCGGTCGAAGCCCTGGAAGGCCCAGGTCAGGGTCTGCTGGCTGTCCTCCCGGCGGGTCAGGGCGACCAGGGCCTGGACCCAGGCGGTGTCCCGAGGGGTGGCGCCCAGCACGATCACCGCGTGGTCCCGCAGGGCCGGGGCGAGGGCCGTGGCCAGGGTGGATGCCTCCCGGGTGCCGCCCAGGGATCCCGGCTCCCGCCAGTGTCCGGCGAGGTGGATCAGGGGCACGCCCGCGCCGCGTCCGGTGCGGTCCAGGTGGCCGTCGGCCGCAACGACGCGCCGCTGCACGCGCCCGCCGGCCTGGAGCACCGCGATCTCCAGGAGCGGGTCCCAGCCCAGGCTCAACACCGGGCCGGCCAGCCCGCCGGTGCCGTCGGCCAGCAGGCCACCGAGTGCTCGCAGCCCGCGGGTCACCCGCCAGCCGTCCAGGTCGGCCTCGAGCTCCCGGTCGTCGGGCAGGGCGCGGGCATCGGGCCGTCGGGCCAGGCGCACGGCGCGACGCACCAGGGTGGGGACCTCGTCCTCTCCCAGGCGCTCGCCCAGGAAGGCCACCGCCACGTCCGCCTCGTGTCCCCAAGGGGCCTGCTCCAGGGTCGTGCGCAGCTCCGCCGCCAGGGTGGGGTAGGGGGCCACCGCCCGGGTCACCAGCGCCACACGCTCGGCACCTGCGGGCACCAGGGGGGCGGCGAGCGACGAGCCCAGCACCAGCGCCACGGGCCGATCCCGCTCCAAGGCGGTGAGCACCGCCTGGAGGCAGGCTTCGGGGGGGTGGAGTCGCAGGCCCATGGATGGGTTCTACCCCGTGCCGGGGTCTGGCTCCTCCTCGGCGAGCACGCTGACCGCTCAGATCGGGGCCCCGGCGCCGATGGCCCAGGAGAAGGTCCCGGCGTCCGGGCCCCCACCATGCCGGCCACCTGGCCGGCCACGGGCATGTGGACCAGGGGCACGATGGCGTGCACGGCCCTTCGAGGGTCATGCCCGAACCGCCCCTCTGCCGAGGCGATACCATGCCCGGGCATGACCGCCCTCCTCCTGCTCGCCCTGTCCGCCCACGCCGAGCCTGTCGGCCCCGAGGCGACCGTGCGCCGCTTCGTCGCCGCCTTCAACGCCCACGACGTCGACGCCATGCTCGCCGTCGCGGCACCGGACATCGCCTGGTTCGGCATCTCCGGCAGCACCCTGAGCGTCGAGGCTCGCGGGCACGAAGCGCTGCGGGCCGGCATGACCCAGTACTTCCAGGGCCTGCCCTCCGCCGGCTCGGAGCTGCTGTCCGTGTCGGTCAGCGGGCCGTTCGTGACCGCGGTCGAGAAGGCCTCCTGGACCGCCGACGGCCAGGCCCGGAGCCAGTGCGCCGTGTCGACCTACGAAGTCGCCGAGGGGCTGGTGCGGCACGTCTGGTACCACGCGGCGCATCCGTGCGGGCGGCCCTGACCGGGCCCCGCCCCCTCCGTGTTGTGGGGGCTCTGGTCGGACTCGGGGAGGTGGTGGCTCAGGACCCGTCCAGCTCCGCCTGCACCAGCTGGTTCAGCTCGTCCAGCCCGAACCGAGGCAGGGGCTTGCCGTTCACGAAGAAGGTCGGGGTCTTGCGTACCCCCAGGGTCACGCGGTCCTCTTGGTCCTTGGCCATCACGGCGTCGATGGCCGGGTCGTGCATGTCCTGCTGGAGCAACGTGAGCTCCAGACCCGCGGCCGTGAGGAACGGCGGCAGCAGGTCCGGCCGCACCACGTGGTGGGCCGTCCACTGCGCCTGGGTGGCGAAGAGGATGTCCAGGGTCTCCCAGAACAGGCCCTGCTTGCGGGAGGCTTCGAGGGCACGCACGACCACGTCCGCGCCCTTGTGCAGCGGAGCGTAGCGCAGGACCAGCCGAACCCGGTCCGGGTGGGCGTCGAGGAGGGCGTGCACGTGCGGGTGCAGGGCCGCGCAGGTCTCGCACGCCGGGTCGAAGAACTCGACGATGGTGACGTCGGCGCTCTCCGGACCGTAGCTGGGGGCGCCATCGCGCTCGAAGACCGAGGCGTCTTCCTTGGCGAGCACCTCGACCTCCTCGGCCCGCTGGCTCTTCACCGCCACCGTGCCGATGACGAACGCCGCCACCAGGGCCGCCAGGGTGCCGGCCACGAGCATCTGTCTCTTCATCCTGCGAGCCTCCTGCGGAGCAGCAGCAAGAGCGCTCCCACGGCGGTGAACACGAGCCACGAGAGCACGGGGATCGAGAACACCCCGAACAGCGCCCACTCGATCTCGGAGCACGACACGCCCTCGGAGCAGGGCGCCGCCGACTCCGGGATGATCCCCCAGGTGAGCAGCACGTGGTAGCTGGCGACCGCCCAGCCGGCGCCCGCCAGGGGCAGCGCGAATCGGACGGTCTTGGGCTGGAAGGGGAAGAGCCCGGCGAACAGCACGAAGACCAGCGGGAACATGAAGGTCCGCTGGACCCAGCACAGCTTGCAGGGCGGCAGCGCCATGACCTCGCTGAAGAACAGGCTGCCGGCGGCCGCTGCGGTCACCAGCAGCCAGCTGGTGAACAGCAGCGCCCAGTGGGGCTCGAGGGGGTCCTGGGCCGGCGGCTCGGGGGTCATCGGGCGCCGTGGGTATCCCGAGGGGCGGGGCGATGCGCCCCGGGTCGGTCAGTCCCGCGAGCCGCCCAACAGCCCCAGGCGGAACATCCAGTACACCAGGTTCAGGATCGCGGTCACCGCCGCAGCCAGGTACGTCGCCGCGGCGGCGGTCAGCACCCGGGAGACCCCGGTCAGCTCCGTCCCGGAGAGCAGCTGGAAGCGCTCCAGGGTCCGCCGCGCACGGATCGAGGCGTCGAACTCGACGGGCAGGGTGACCAGGGTGAAGAGCACGAAGGCCGCGAACAGCGCCACACCGACCTTGGCCAGGCCCGTCGCGCCGATCACCAGCCCGCCGATCATGATCCAGACCCCCAGGTTCGTGCCGAGGCTGGCCACGGGCACCAGGGCCTGGCGGATCCGCATGGGGCCGTAGCCCTGGGCGTCCTGCAGGGCGTGGCCGACCTCGTGGGCGGCGATGCCCGCCGCGGCCACGTGGGTGCCACCGTAGATGTCCGGAGAGAGCCGCAGGACCTTCTCCCGGGGGTCGTAGTGGTCCGAGAGCAGGCCGGGGGTCTGCTCGATGCGCACGCCGTGGATGCCCTCGGCTGCGAGGATGGCGGCGGCCACCTCGGCGCCGGTCCGGTGGCCCGCGGTGGGCACGCGGGACCACTTCGCGACCGCGGCCTTCGTCCAGAGAGAGGCGCCGCCGGCCAGGACGAAGCCGACGACCATGACGACCAGGTAGAGGGGGTCGAGGAGCATGAGTGGAGGTTCTCCAGGGGTGCATGGGGGAATCCATGCATGCTCATGCAATAGTCACGGTTCGCCGGGCGACCACCGGGCTGGGTGGTCAGCCGTCGAGGCGGATCCCGCGACCGGTTCGGACCTGCAGCTGCTCTCCGAGCAGCTCGCGGAGCTGGACGCCACCTACGCCACCGACGCCGAGGTCGCTGCCACCTACGCCACGACCACCGGGCTGAGCGACCTGGACGCCCGCGTGGCCGACATCGAGTCCGACTACCTGGCCAGCGCTGACCTCGGCTCGTTGACGGATCTCGCGGACTACGTCGAGGTGGACACCTCGGACGACAGCATCCGGTTCGTGGGGGCGAACCTGTTCGTCCAGAGCGGCTCGGGCAGCACCGACGACGGTGGCACCCTGACGGGGCTGGGCAACCTGGTCGTCGGCTACGACGAAGAGGTCGAGTCCTACTGGGGCGCCGAGGACCGGACGGGGTCCCACAACCTCGTCGTCGGGAGCGGACACACCTACGCCAGCTACGGGGCCCTGATCGCGGGCTACGACAGCCGGGTCACGGGCGCCTACAGCGTGGTGGCCGGTGGCCAGAACAACAGCGCCAGCGCCTCGGCCTCCGCGGTCGGTGGGGGCCGGGAGAACAGCGCGAGCTACCAGCAGTCCTCGGTGTGGGGTGGGGTCCTCAACACCTCCTCCAACGAGGGCACCACGGTCCTCGGCGGTGTCTACAACGAGGCCACCGAGATCTACGCCACCGCAGTCGGTGGCTACGGCAACGCGGCCAGCGAGCGCGCAGCCCTGGTGGCCGGAGGCTACGAGAACGACGCCACGGGGTGGTACGCCAGTGCGTTCGGTGGCTACCACGCCACCGCCTCGGGCCAGTACGCGGCGGCGGTCGGTGGCGCCCGTGCCGGTGCTTCCGGGGAATACTCAGTCGTCGTGGGCGGCTCGGACGGCTCGGCGACCGGGCAGTACAGCCTGGTGGTGGCGGGGTACGGCAACGTGTCCGAAGACGCGAGCCTGGTCCTCGGTGGGTACGAGAACAGCGCGTCGGACAGCTACAGCGTGGTGGTCGGGGGCTCGGGAAACCTCGCCGACCAAGGCTATGCGATGGTCCTCGGGGGCACCGATGGCGTCGCGGGAGCCAGTAGGTCCGTCGTCGTCGGAGGCTCGGGCGGCGAGGTGGGCTCGAACCACGCCTACGGCCTGGTGCTGGGCGGCCTGGGCGGCCAGGTCGGCTCCGATGACGGCGCCGTGAGCGGCTCCTACGGGGTGGTCCTCGGCGGCACCGCACCCGACATCAGCGCGGGAACCGGAGGCGTCGCCATCGGTGGGTCGACGAGCTCGTCCACGAGCGCTGACCACACCGTCAACATCAACGGGACCGACTACTGATCCGCGGTCAGGGCCCCTCGAAGCTCCCACTCCCACCGTCGAGCAGGCTGCCCGCGCAGCTGCTGTCCGGCACCGTGCCGCTCAGGGTGTCGTAGAAGAGCTTGATGGTGCCGCCGTTGGCGGTCGCGCCGTCGCCGCCTCGGACCGAGACGTCCGGACAGGTCGCGTCGACGGTCAGGTCCGCCGCCTCGAGCACCAGGCAGCCACCGGCCCCGTGACCGCCGGCGTGGCTGGTGCTGCTGCCGCCGTCGTCCCGCCCGCCACCGGCACCGGCGGCGCCATTCGCCAGCAGCCGAGCACCGCTCGACAGCGTCAGGCTGTCGGCCGCGGTCAGCCAGATCGCGCCGCCGCCGGCGCCGCCGCCCCCACCGCCGGTCTCCTGGTAGCCGGTGCCGCCGCCCCCGCCGCCGCCGCCGAGGGCGCAGCTGCGGTCGGTGCTGGTGTCGCCGTTGCTCGCGCTGGCCAGGTAGCCGCCGTCGGACCCGGCGGAGCCGTTGCCGGCACCCCCCGCGCCCCCATAGGGCCCGGCTCCGGCGCCGCCGTCGGCCGAGCTCCCGCCTCCTTCGCCACCGGACCCACCGCCGCCGCCGCCGCCGGCGTCGTCGCTGCCCCACTGGGTGCCTCCGGAGCCGCCACCGCCGTAGCCACCACCGCCGCCGCCGGTCCAGTTGTCGCAGCCGACCACGCCGTCGGCGCCACCCGGGCCGAACTCGCCCGTGCCGCCTGATCCGGCGGACCCGGACGAGGCCGTGGCGCCCAGACCGCCGACATCGCTGGTGGCGCCGTCGCCGCCGTCCCGTCCGTCGCTGCCGGAGCAGGTCGTGGAGCCGGAGCCACCGCCGTACAGGTTGCCGTCGCCGCCGTTGGTGTCGCCGGTGCCGCCCAGGCCGCCGGGGGA
>CAYFPX010000150.1:13770-21092 GCA_964344945.1 uncultured Enterobacterales bacterium | reverse complement strand
ACTCTGCCGATGCCTGAGAGACAGCGAGGACCAGGCCGTGCGCCTTGTGCCAGACTTGAAGCGAGATAAGTTATAGTCACTCCGACCATAACCAGGCGCCCCTCCACGGAGAGCCCATGCCCAGCCTGCTCGCCACCGACGCCTACAAGTTCTCGATGGCCGAGGCCGGGGCGCCGCTGCGCCCCGAGACCTTCTACTACTCCCACCGCCGCGGCGGCCCCCACGTGCTGCCCTTCGACGTCGAGGCGGAGATCCGGGCCCTGCTGCCCACCGCGACCGAGGCCGACTACCAGGTGCTGCAGGACCAGGGCTACGGCATGGGCGGCGCCTTCCGCGCGGCCCTGTCCTCCGGGAAGGTCACCATCGATGCCCTGCCCCGAGGCGCGTGGTTCTTCGACCGGGAGCCGGCGTTCTCGGTGACTGGGCCCTCGGCCCTGGTGAGCTGGCTGGAGCCCCTGGTGCTCCAGCTCCACTTCCGCATCCAGGTGGCCACCCTGGCGGTGCTCGGGGAGCACGAGGCCCTGGCCGCGACCCTGGCCACCGTCACCTGCGAGCGCCAGCGCCAGCTCGCCCTGGCCACCCTGGAGGCCGTCGACGTGCCGGCCCCACCCATCGCGCCGGATCCCGAGGGCTACCAGGCCCACGTCGCGGAGCGCCTCGCCGCGCTGATCGCGGCCACCGGCGACCCCGCCCGGCTCTTCGAGGTCGGCCTGCGCGCCGCCACGTGTCCCGAGCAGCACGCCCTCGCCCTGGCGGCCTGTCGCGACGCCGGTGTGCAGGCCACCTCCCACGTGGCCGGCGCTCACGGCCTGGGGCTCCGGGCCGTCGGCACCATGGGCCACGAGCACGTCCAGCGCCACGGCAGCGACGAAGCCGCCTTCCGGGCCATGCGGGACCGCCACCCGGGCCCGTCGAGCTTCCTCCTCGACACCTTCAGCACCCTGCACTCCGGGCTGCCGACAGCCTACGACCTCATCGCCGAGGACCCGTCCCGGGGCGACACCGTGCGCTTCGACTCCGGGGACAAGGAGACCCAGTTCCTCATCGCCACCTCGATGGCGCGGGAGCGGGGACTGCGGCCACGCTTCATCCTCGAAGACGGCTTCACCGCCGCGATGACCCGGCGCATCGAGGAGCTGCGCGGCTTCGCGAAGCTGCCGCCGGAGGACGTGCTCTATGGCTACGGCGGCCACATCGTCGACGAGCCCGGCGAAGCCCTGACCCGGGACCGGGTGGCGGCGGTCTGGAAGCTCAGCCGCTCCGGACCCCAAGCCACCATGAAGCTCGGCGACGCCGCGGGCGGCGGCAAGGCCTCGCTGCCCGGGGACCCGGTGCTGCACCGGGTCTTCCGGGACGGACGCTGGACCGGCCTGGTCGCCCAGCGTGGCGAGCCGGTCCGCGACGCCCTCCAGCTCACGGGCCTGGACGCCGGGGACACCCTGCGCATCGCCTTCACCCCGTCCGAGGCCCGGGCCTTCGCCGCCGCCCAGGGACCGCACCCGCACCTGTCGCCAGCCACCCGGGCGCTGGTCGACACCCTGACCGCCCCCCACCGGGCCCGGAGGTGACCGTGGACGCCTTGGTCCGGGCCCGCGCCGCGGAGCTGGTGGCGTGACCGGTCCCTGGGGCCGGCCCTCGGTCACCGTCGACCTGTGCATCTTCACGGTGCTCGGCGGGGCGCTGCAGGTGCTGCTCATCCGCCGGGGCGGCGAGCCCTGCAAGGGCCAGCTCGCGCTCCCTGGCGGCTTCGTCGACGCGGGCAACGCCGGCCTGCCCCGGCCCGAAGGCGAGCCCGAGGACCAGGGCGAGGACGTCGACACCGCGGCCCTGCGAGAGCTCGGCGAGGAGACCGGCCTCGACGCCGAGGTCCTGCGCCGCCACGGCGTGCACCTGGAGCAGCTCTACACCTTCGGCCGCACCGGCCGGGACCCCCGGACCCGGGTGATCACCGTCGCCTACTACGCCCTGGTGCCGCCCGAGCTGGTCCCCCTGGTCCGGGCCGGCGACGACGCGGCGGAGGCCGGCTGGTTCGCGGTGCCCGCCGAGGTGCCGTTCTCGGAGCTGGCCTTCGACCACGCCGAGATCCTGTCTTCCGGCGTGGCCCGGGTCCGCGGCAAGCTCGACTACGCCCCCATCGCCTTCGCCCTGGTCCCGACCGTCTTCACTGCGACCGAGCTGCGCCGGGTCCACGAAGCCGTGCGGCACGAGACCATCGACGCGGCGAATTTCCGCCGTCGGCTGAACCGGATGCTCGAGGACGGACTGATCGTGCGGGTGCCGGGCAAGCGCAGCCCGAGCGGCAAGGGGGGGCGGCCGGCGAGTCAGTTCCGGTTCCGGGGGCCCGAGGATCAGCCGCCCAGGTAGCGCGCCTCCAGCACCGTCTCGACCGCCGAGTCCCCCTCTCGCGCCACCCGGTACCCGCGCTTGTCGACCACCGAGCACACCACCTCGCTCAGCTCGCCGTCGACGTAGTGCAGCGCCGCGGAGTCGTCGGCGGCCACCCCGGGGGGCAGGGTGCCGTCGGCCACCAGGCCGTGGAAGGCCGGTCGCCGATCCCGCTCGCCGTCGTAGTGCGGCGCCGCGCTCCCGGGCAGCAGGCCCGCACACGCCAGCGGCCCCAGGGTGCCGGGCACGGAGTCCGTCAGCCCCCACTCAAACCAGCAGATCATGCCGGCGCTCACCCCTGCGAACACGGCGCCTTCGGCCTGGCACTCCGCCAGGATCTCCGGCAGGCCCCACTCCCGCCACAGCGCCAGCATCGAGCGGGTGTTGCCGCCGCCCACGTAGACCACGTCCTGCTCCAGGAGGAAGGCCCGCAGATCGGCGGTCGGGGGCCGGCAGAGATCCAGGTGGTTCGTGCGGCACGCCTCGAGCCCGAAGGCCTGGTAGAAGCGGTAGAAGTAGTCAGCGCTGTTCGCCGGGTTCAGGAAGCAGACCCGGGGACTCGAGACCCGCGCAAGCGAGAGAATGAAGCGGTCCAGCAGCGGGTTGTCGGGCTCCATGGAGAAGCCCCCGCCCCCCATGGCGACGATGTGTCCGGTCGGCATGTCGGGAGCCTACGTGATCCCCTTCGGGGGCGTACTGCGTGGGAAGGGGTGCAACCCCCAGCGGAGGTCCCCATGACCCGCCCCTCGATCCTCGTCTCCCTCGCCCTCACCACCGCCTGCACCGGCACCGGCGGCAACGACGCCGCGGTCACCGGACCGACCGGGGAAGGAGGTGACGCGGGCATTGAGCTCGCGCTGACCGAGAACCCGGTCAGCACCCTGAGCGTGGAAGCGGCGGTGAGCCTGGAGGAGAGCGGCACCGTGCACGTGGCGTTCTGGGCCGACGGGGTCGAGCCCCTGCGCACGCCCGAGACCAGCACCGGTGACGTGCACGACCTGGACGTGGTCGGCATGCGGGGCGACACCGCCTACACCCTGCAGGCCGTGGCCACCCTGGCCGACGGCACCGAGCTGCGGAGCGAGACCTGGGGCTTCACCAGCGGCTCGGTGCCGTCGTCCCTGCCCGACCTGTGGGTGGTCGAAGGCGCCGACCAGGACGCGGCGATCACCCTGCTGGGTCCGGCCGAAGGTGGCGCTGGCGGCGGCCCCGGCGGCGGCGGCGGCAGCGGCGCCGACTTCCCCTACCTGCTGGGCGTCGACCGCACCGGCGAGGTGGTCTGGTACTACGAGGGCGACGACCTCACGGGCGGCCCGGACCACGCCGGCGAGCTGCTCGACGACGGCACCCTGCAGGTCCTGGGCGACGGCGAGGTGCTCGCCCTGACCCCGGGTACCGAGGAGACCTGGTCGGTCCCCACGACCCAGGCGGGCAGCACCCACCACGACGCCGTGACCCTGCCGAGCGGCCACGTGGTCGTGATGGTCCAGGAGACCCGCACCATCGACGTGGCCTCCCTGGGTGGGCGGGTCGACGTGGTCGGCGACGTGCTGGTCGAGCTCGACACCAGCGGGAACGAGGTCTGGTCGTGGTCCACCTTCGATCACCTGGACACCAGCCGCTTCCCCGGCGCCATGAGCCAGCGCGAGGACGACCGGGCCGGCGGCTACGACTGGACCCACGCCAACAGCCTGTTCCACGTCGCCGACCAGGACGCGCTGCTGCTCAGCCTGCGCCACCAGAACCAGGTGGTGCTGATCGACCGCGGGACCAGCGAGATCCTGTGGACCCTGGGCGAAGACGGCGACTTCGACCTGCAGGGCAGCGGCGAGTGGTTCACCAGCCAGCACGCCGCGACCCTGCCGAACCCCGGCGAGGTCCTGCTCTACGACAACGGCAACGAGAAGGCGGATCCGGTGTCGCGGGCCGTGCGCTTCACGATCGACACCGACGCATGGACCGCACAGCAGGACTGGGACTGGAGCGCGGACATCTACACCGAGAACGTCGGTGACGCCGACGCCCTGGACGGCGGCCACGTGCTCGTCACCGCCGGCGGCGACCGGGACGACCGCGACGACGCCCGCATCGCCGAGGTCGACGAGAGCGGCGACGTGGTCTGGGAGCTCAACGTCGGCGACGGCCTGTGGGTCTACCGGGCGGAGCGGGTGGACTGGGTGAGGCCGGTGGAGTGAGCCCTACCCACTGGTGACGTGCAGCTCCACCCGGTTGTTCGCCTCGCGCCCGTCCGGGGTGCGATTCGTGTCGATGGGCCGGGCGCCGCCGTGGCCCACGACCTCCATGCGTTCGGTCTGGACACCCTGCTCCATCAGGGCGTCCCGCACGGTCTCGGCCATGTTCTGGCTGCGGATCTGCAGTGCGGTGGCCTCGCCGTTGTTGTCGGTGTGGCCCTCGATGCGCAGGGTGAGCTCCCCCTGATCGAACATCAGCTGGGCGATCTCCTCGATGATCGGCTCGCTCTCCAGGGTGAGAGCGGTGCCGCCGCCGTCGAAGAGCAGCTTGCCCTTGGTGACCATGACCTGGCCGTACTGGACCTTCACCGAGCTCAGCTGCTTGTCGGGGCAGCCGTCGTCGTCGAGGTAGCCGTTTGCTGTCTCGGGGTCGGTGGGGCACTGGTCCTCGTCGTCGACGATGCCGTCACCGTCGCTGTCGACCGTGGGGCAGCCGTCGCCGGTGCCGGCTTCGTCGGGGCACGGGTCGACCACGTCGAGGAAGCCGTCGCCGTCGTTGTCGGGCTCGGGGCAGCCGTCCAGGTCCTCGTAGCCGTCGACGTCTTCGGGCTCCTTGTCGCACGCGTCGACCTTGTCCACGATGCCGTCGGCGTCGTTGTCCGGATCGGGGCAGCCGTCGGAGTCCTGGAAGCCGTCGATGTCCTCCATCGCCTGGGGACAGGTGTCGTCGGCGTTGTGCACGCCGTCGCCGTCGCTGTCGGTGGCGGTGGGGCCGTCCGGGGCCACGATGAGCAGGTCGTCCTCGCCGTCGTCGACGATCACGACGGGGCCGAGCTCGACGTCTTCGTCCGGGCAGCCGTCGTCGTCGGCGATGCCGTCCTTGTCCTCGGCGGCGGTCGGGCAGGCATCGGAGATGTCCGGGATGCCGTCGCCGTCCCGGTCCTCGCTGCTGCACCCGGCGGAGCCCTCGACCGCGGCGGCGACGTGGGCCAGGGCGATGTCCAGGTGCTCCCGGGCGCGGCGGGCGTTGGCCTGCTGGAATTCCAGCTCGGCGAAGTCGTTGTGGGCCTCGGCGAGAGCCAGGTCCCGGGGCATGCAGATCTGAGCGCCCTGATCCTGGGCCCTGGTGAGCTCGGCCGTGAGCCGCTGGTGATCCCGCTGCAGGGCGTCCGTGGGCACGCACCCCGGACCGCCCGCGAACAGCGCCAGACCGATGAGGGAGAGCACGATCAGTCCAGGTCCTCGACGTCGTCGTCGAGGCCGTCGGATCCCGTGGCCTCGTCCAGGCCGAATTCCGCCTGCTCGATCGCTCTCCGGGCGAGCTCCAGGGCCTGCTCCGCCAGGTCCTCGGCCGCGCCGTAGTCGGCGTTGCCCCACTCCTCCCGGGCCTTGTGCCGGTAGGCGTCGGCCAGGGCGTACTCGTAGGGTGCGTTCTTGGGCGCCCGGGCCTGCTCGGCCTCCCGGAGGGCCTGCTCGGCCTGGACCAGCACTGCACCCGACTTCGCGGCGGTGCAGCCGGGGGCGGAGAGCAGGGCGACAGCTGTGAGCAGAGGGAGCACTTGGAGTCGAATCAGACCCCCATCAGCGCCTGCTGTCAAGCCGCTGCAGGCCCGATCACTCCGCTCCTGGCGGCTTCTCGACATGAACGACCTCGCCGCCGGGCGGCGCGACGCTCTGGTGCTCGACCTCACCCGGCGCGGGCACGTCCTTGTGCTCGACGGCCTCCGGCGCCGGCACGGCCTGGTGCTGGTGCTCCCCGTGCTCCGGCGCGGCATCGGGCGGCGCCACCTCGACGTGCTCCTTGCCGCCCTCGGGCGCCACCTCGCGGTGCTCCGAGCCCTTCTTGGGCGCCACCGGCGGCGGCGGGCCCTCATACGCCTCCAGGAAGGGCTTCAGGTCGAAGATGGCCATGTAGAAGCGGCTGGGCCGCTCCAGGTCGGGCAGCTGCACCTCGTGGCTGGACCAGGGGATGTAGACCGGGCCGTCGGGCACGTCGTAGGGGTTGCCCGGGTAGTCGAACCACTGGTGCTCGATCACCTCCTCGGGCTGCACGCCGAGCCGCTTGGTGAGCTTGCGCACCACGTCCTGGTAGAGCGCCGCCCCCTGCATCGGATCCACCAGGTAGTACCCGCGCTCGTGCACCAGCAGGTAGCGGTAGTTGCCGGCGAGCATGACCCAGGCGAGGGCGATGTCGTCGACCTCGCTGGGGTCGACCTCCTGGGGGGTCCGGGACAGGCGCAGCAACATGCCAGACGCCTCACCGCCCACGGTGTGCTGCTCCGCCAGGTAGCGCAGCCGGGCCCCGGCCTCACCGCCCCCGTCGTCGCGGAAGGATGGCGGGATCGCCGGCGGGGTCGCCCAGGACCGGTAGACCTTCCAGTGGTGGTGCACCTGGTACAGGGTCAGCAGATCCTGCTGCTGCTCCAGGGGCAGCTCCACCAGCCCCGAAGGCTCGTCGGGGTCGAGCCCCTCGTAGAAGTCCGGGACCTCCATCGCCGACACGCTCACCGCGGCTCGCCACAGGTTCGGCTGGTAGCTGCCCTCGGCCACCGGACCCACGTCGAAGCGGTAGGAGACCTGGGCCACCGCCGCGACCATCGCCACCACGCAGATCGCCCGCTTGGGCCAGTCCCCGAAGCGCGCATGCCGTGGGATGCGCCCCAGCCCCAGGGCCACCAGCGGCACCGCCGCCGCCACGACCAGGGCGCCCATCCGGTAGGGCGCGAACATGCGGCTCATGCCCGG
>CAYFPX010000150.1:12980-13760 GCA_964344945.1 uncultured Enterobacterales bacterium | reverse complement strand
GCAGACGTACACCATCGAGCAGATGCGGTAGGGCCCGAAGAGCCGCGAGAACCCCGGCACCGCGTAGAACAACCAGGTGTAGGGCAGCCGGATCACCGACTCCCCGAGCATCACGACCTCGGTGCTGTCCTTCTCGGCGCCCCACTTCAGGAAGGGCCCGCAGGTGCCCAGGTAGAAGATCGCGAAGACGACCAGCCAGAACCGGGCCCGACGCCAGTGCCCGGTGCCCGCGAACAGCGCCGGCAGGACCCCGCCCAGGAACACCACCAGCGGGAGCGAGCGGTAGTAGGCGGGGTTGAAGAGGTAGTCCGCCGACCAGGACGAGATGATGGTCCGGTTCAGCGAGGAGAGCACGTTCTCCTCGTAGGTAGCGGGCCTGAGCGGCGCCGAGGCGATGACGTCGTAGGCCGGGAAGGGCAGGAAGAAGCTGAGCTCCGGCAGGGCCTGGGCCCCGCCGATGCGCTCGTTGCTCCCGATGCCGAGGATGTACGGGAGCGCGAAGACCCCCGCCACGACCACGGTCGTGACCAGCAGGCTCGTGAGCCAGGGCACCAGCCGCTTCCACTTGATGATCCCCCGCCGGGACCAGGCGTAGTCCAGCAGGTAGAGCCCCAGGAACATGCCGGCGAAGAGCCCGTAGAACCAGTAGAACGCACCGCACAGCGCCAGACAGACCCCCGCCAGGGCCCCCGCCCGCAGGGTCTCCAGCCGCGCGGCGCGATCCAGCAGCACCGGGAACAGCAGCACCCACCACAGCAGCACCTGCCGCAGACCGGAGCC
>CAYFPX010000150.1:0-12970 GCA_964344945.1 uncultured Enterobacterales bacterium | reverse complement strand
GGTCCTGGATGTTCAGGGGGTTGATCACCGCCACGAAGCCCGCGGCCAGCGCCACGGCCCGGCTGCCAACGAAGTGACGCGCCAGGGCGTAGCCACAGAGCCCGTCGATCACGAGGATCAGCAGGACCTTCACGTTGTAGTGGGCGGGCAGGTCCAGGAATTGCTGCAGGGGGTAGCTGAGCAGCAGGACGTCGAGGATGTTGCCGGTCTCGGGGAAGCGCCCCAGGGACAGGAAGGTCACCAGCCGGTCCCAGAGCCCCAGGTCCGAGGCACCGAGAGCGTCGACCTCCTGGAAGTGCCACCAGTAGCGCCAGATCCAGCCGCCGAGCTCGCCGGACCCGATGATCACCTCGTCCAGGTGCAGGAGCGCCGGCCAGGTGAGCGCCGCCGCGCCCGCGAGCATCACCGGCAGGGCCACGAGCAGCTCGACGAAACCGTGGACCCTCCGCTGGCGGCGCTCCTGGGCTCTTGACACCGGGCCCTACTCCACCAGCTCGTACAGGGCGATGGCCTCGTCGGGGTACTTCCGGGGAGGCCCGAGCACCGCGGACAGCACCGCCTCGACCATCTCGGCCTTGGGCTGGGGCAGCAGCGACTCGTGCACGATCACGTAGCGGTACCCCATCGCCCTCAGCAGCGAGGCGCCCGCGACCAGGTCGGCCTCGGGCAGCACGCGGGGCAGGGTGATCACCCGGCCCGACTCCAGGTAGACCAGGAAGCGGGTGAGCCGGTTCTGCCGGAGCCTGCGCGGCAGGGGCTCGTTGAGGCCATAGGGGCTCGGGAGGCCGTGATCGGTCTGGTAGTAGGTGTACACCGCCCGCTCCAGGTTCGGCACGGTGATGGGCAGGTCGAGCACCGCGCCGTCCCCTTCGAGCTCGTCGTAGACCGTGGGAATCGCTGCGTCGGACCGGGGGATGGGCCAGACCGCGGGGGAGCCCAGCAGGACCTCGGCCAGGATCGCGCTGGACAGCACCAGCCCCCCGGCGAGCCGCCCGGGCCGGTGCAGCCCCCGCAGCAGCAGGCGGGCCCCGTGCCCCGCCAGGATGCCCAGGGCCAGGGTCGCCGGCACCACGAAGCGGAAGGGGTGGGAGATGCGGTCGAAGAGCGGGAACGCCTTGAAGAAAGGCAGGAAGGGCAGCGGGATCAGCCGGCCGTCGAGGCGCAGGTACTCGCCGTTGAAGTGCAGGTAGGGCCCCATCGAGAAGACCAGGAAGATCGCGAAGATCCAGCCCCAGAGCCCCAGCTCGCGTCGGCGACGGCGCAGCACCACCCCGACCAGCGCGAGCCCCAGGGCGACCCAGCCCAGGTAGACCACGATCAGCAGGTCCTCGCCGTAGTTCACCTTGAGATCGGGGCTGTAGAAGTCCCCCGGGTTCACGAAGCACCGGACGTCGGTGATGTTGTGCCGCAGCAGCGACTCCCAGACGAACTGGGGGTCTCGGGAGACCATGGCGTCGTCGGCGTCGAGGGTGCGGGAGAGCTGGTTCAGGACCGGCATGACCATCGCGATGGTCAGGGCCGCCCCGGTGAAGGCGTAGGCGAAGAAGGGCTTCCACCGCACCCGGCGGGGCTCCCGGACCAGCCGGTGGAGCACGAGCAGCACCGTCAACAGCCCGGCGAAGAGCCCGTAGTAGAAGTTGGCCAGGGCGCAGAGCCCCATGGTCAGGCCAAGCAGCAGGCCGTTGGACAGCCGTGGCCGCTCGAAGAGCCGCAGGAGGGCCAGCACGTACAGCGGGATCCAGCCCGCGTTCACGGTCTCGGTGATGCCGTTGTAGGTCTGGGCGAGCAGGTGGGCCGAGCTGCCGTAGACCACCGCCGCCACCGCCGCGCCGACCTCGTCTCGCAGCACGTGGCGAGCAAGGCACCAGGCGCCGAAGGCGGTCCAGGCCAGGCTGGCCATGACCAGCAGGTTGTAGCTGGCCGCCAGGCTCACCAGGCCCTGCAGGAACACGCTGAGCACGGCGTTGAAGCCGTCGATGAAGAACAGGGTGCCGCCGTCGGGGTAGTTCAGCAGCCGGGTGTGGCTGGGCAGCCCGCCCTGGTTCGCGACGGTGTCGCTGAACCACCAGAAGCCCCAGGCGTGGTTCCAGATGTCGTTGCCCGGGTGGCCGATCATGCCCCCCGACAGGTCGAGGGCCGCCGGCCAGGTGAGCAGCACCGACAGCAGCCAGGAGCCCAGGAGCGCCAGGACCGGCGGGAGCCACACGGATGGCGGGATGCGCTCAGCCATTCGCGGGCAACGGTACCGCAGCCAGCCGGTTTGATACTTCTGGCCCGGGGTGCCAGGATTCGGCCGATGCCGGCCGTCGCCACCTGCCTGATCCTGCTGCTGACCGGCTGCGTGACCGAGCCGGAGCCGCTGCCGACGGCCCTGAGCGTGGCCAGCGCCGAGGGGCGCATGGACCGTGCCTTGCACCCACCGCTCTACCAGCTGCTCTACGACTACAGCTTCCTGCCCGAGGTCCAGCACAAGCAGCAGCGGGTGCGGCTGCTGATCTGGCTGCGCCACATGCGCCTGAGCGAGTGGCAGCTGAAGTCCCTGAGGGAGCTCTCGGCCAAGGTCGTCGCCGAGCGCACCCGCATCGGCGAGGCCCAGGCCGCGGTGATCCAGGCCTACGAGCCCAAGGTGGGCCGGGTCTACGACGACCTCTGGCAGCAGCTCCAGGACGGCAAGGAGCTCGACGACCCCGCGGTCGAGGAAGCCGCCGGCGCCTTGCTCGGGGCCCGGCTGCAGCACGCCCGGGAGAAGGAGCTGCTGGACCTGCGCCTGCAGGGGGTGCGCAGCATCCAGGAGCTGGAGCGGGAGTGGCTGAACTCCCTGGACCCGCGCCAGGAGGCGGTGATGGTCGACGCCGTCTTCCTGCTGCGGCACCGGCTCGACCCCTACGCCAACCCTGGGGACTTCCGCCAGCTCGTCGGTAGCATCTACGTGGCCGGCGAGTGGGGCACCCTCACCCGCGGCTCCTATGACCCGGAGACCGACCACCTCAACATCGGCGGCCTGTGGAGCGAGATCGCCATGGAGGAGTACGAAGGCCCCGTCTTCAACGACGCCCGCCGGGAGATCCTCCTCTACATGGTGCTGCTCGAGCCGGCCCTGCCCGAGGCGGTCGACGCCGCCGTGGTCGCCCTGAAGACCCAGGGTGATCTCGACGACCTGATCGGTCCCGGGGGCTGAGGGAGCGGGTCCGTGCGCGCCTGGCTCGCCTTCGTCCTGCGGCACCGCGCCCTGGTGGTCGGAGTCGTGCTGGCCATCACGGCCCTGGCCGGCTGGTCCCTGAGCCACGCGGTCATCGCCTCTTCCCTGGACGACCTCTTCCTGGCCCAGGCCCCCGGCTACGAGTCCTACCAGGCCCGTGCCGCGCAGTTCGGCTCCGACGAGCTCCTGGTGGTGGCGTACGAGACCGACGCGCCGCTGGACCCGGCCCTCTTGGACCGGCTGCGGCGGGTCACCGAGGACGTGGCGGCCCTGGACGATGTGGGCCGGGTCCACAGCGTGCTCGACGCGGTGTTCGTGGACTGGGACGACGGCACGGCGCGGCTCGCGGCCTACGCCGACCGGGCCCCGGAGGACCCGGACGGGACCTGGTCCGAGCGGCTGTCGGCGGACCCCCGAGCCGCCGGGCTGGTGGTGGGCACCGACGGCCGCCACGGGGCCGTGACCATCACCCTGGCGGTGGACCCGGACCGGCCTGCGGAGCGCGGCGCCTTGATCGTGGGCGAGATCCTGGCGGCCTTCGCCGCCCACGGCTTCGCCACCGAAGACCTCCACCTCGCCGGCCACCTGGCCCTGATGGCCAGCATGATGGAGGAGACCATCGCCTACCTGGTCACCCTGGTGCCGCTCTCCGCGGTGGCCGTGGCCCTGGCGGTCTTTGGGCTCTTCCGGCGGCTGCTGCCGGTGCTGGTGGCCAGCGGGCTCTCGGGCCTCGCCGCCTTCTGGGCCATGGGGCTGGCCATCGCCCTGGACCCCCAGATCAGCATCTTCCTGGGGGTGGTGCCCGTGGTGGTGATGGTGGTCGCGGTCTCCGACGTGGTCCACCTGTGGAGCGCCGCCCAGCTGGAGCTGGCTCGCACGGGAGACAAGGAGCAGGCCATCCTGGACAGCGGGGCCGAGGTCGGCCCGGCCTGCCTGCTGACCTCGGCGACGACCTTCGCCGGCTTCCTGGTCCTGTGTCTGATCCCGGTCCCCCTGTACCAGCAGCTGGGGGTGGTGCTGGCCTTCGGGGTGGCCGGGGCACTCTGGCTCGCCGTGACCCTGATGCCGGTGGTGCTGAGCCTGGTGGAGCTGCCCCGGGTCCCGAAGCCGGTGCCCGGGGTCGACGGGGCCCTCGACGGCCTGCTGCGGCTCTCGACCCGCTCCGCCCGGGCGGTGCTGGTCGTCACCGCCCTGGTCATGGCGGTCTGCGCCTTCGGCGTGTCCCGGTACCGGATCGACCTGGATCTGGTGGCCCGCATGCCCCAGGACAGCCAGACCGTGGCCGACACCGCCTGGTTCGCGGAGCACTTCAGCGGGACGAACCTGGTCGAGGTCTACGTGGAGACGCCCGAGTCCGGCGGCGCCCTGGACCCGGGCCTGCTCCGATCGGTCGCGGCCTTCCAGGACCAGGCCGAGGACTCGGAGGGCGTGGACCGGGTGCTGTCCCTGGTCGACGCCCTGGAACCCTTCGTGGCCCCCGGCACCGGGACCCGCCTGCCGGACACCCGGGCGGGGATCGAGCAGGCCCTGTTCGTGCTGGAGCTGGGCGGCCGGCCCCTGGACGGCCTGGTGGACGAGGAGCGGCAGGCCCTGCGCCTGCTCGCCCGTGTCCCCACCACCTCGGCCCGGGAGACCGAGGAGCTGCGCCAGGACCTGGAGGACCGGGCCCGGCGGACACTCGGGCCCGAGGTCCGCGTCGAAGCCGCGGGCATGACCGCTCTCTACGGCGCCTTCATCGACCAGATCCTGGTCGGCGAGGTGAAGGGCCTGGGGGTCGGCCTGGTGGTCATCACGGTGCTGATGATCCTGGGTCTCCGCTCCGTGCGGGTCGGGCTGCTCTCGATGCTGCCCAACCTGCTGCCGGTGCTGGTGATCCTGGGGGTCACCGGCTGGGTGGCCCAGCCGGCGGACGTCGACACCGTGGTGGTCGCCCTGATCGCCCTGGGCATCGGCGTCGACGACACGATCCACATGCTGGTCCGGCTGCGGCACGAGGGCCGCTCGGCGCCCCCGGACCGCGCCCTGGCCCGCGCCTTCGGGGTGGCGGGGCGGGCGATCGTCTACACCACCGTCATCCTGGTGCTCGGTTTTGTGCCCATGGGCCTCGGGCAGTACGCGACCGTGAAGACCCTGGGCACTCTGCTGCCCCTGGCCCTGCTGGTGGCCCTGGCGGCGGACCTGCTCGTGGTGCCGGCGCTGGTGACGGTGGGGTGGCTGAGGTTTCCGACGGGAGCCTCCGGCGGGTGACGGCCCGGATCAATGCGATTGCGACGGCTATCGCGAATGCGATTGCGACGGCGAATGCGATTGCGATTGCGAGGGCGACCGCGCCTCTCGACCTCGCGTTCGCCATCGCAAACGCCTTCGCATTCGCATTCGCATTCGCAAGGCCAGCACGGCGTGGCACCGTGGGCACGGCATGGCCGCTCCCTCCTCCCGCGACTTCGGCGAGCCCTACCGGGGCGCTCACCTCGACCGCATCGCCTTCCCCCTGGGCGGGCTGGGCACCGGCATGGTGGCGTTCGAGGGCACCGGTGGCTTCTCCCAGGTCTCCCTGCGCCACCGCCCGAAGCTGGAGCACGCCCCGATCCTGTTCCTGGCCGTGCAGGCCGGCGACACCGCCCGGGTGCTCGAAGGCCCGGTGCCCCGCTGGAAGGCCGTCGGCGGGCCCGGCGTGAGCCGCACCATCGGCCTGCCCCGCTTCGCCGAGGCGGTCTTCAGGCCCCGCTTCCCCTTCGCCGAGGTCGCCCTCTCCGACCCTGCCCTGGCCCTGTCCGCGACCGTCACCGCCTGGAGCCCCTTCGTGCCGGCGGACCCGGACGCCAGCAGCCTGCCCCTGGCGGTGCTCGAGGTCGCCCTCACCCACCACGGCTCGGCACCCCTGCAGGCCACGGTCTCCCTGCACGCCGAGCACCTGCTCGCCGCCGGGAGCGCACCCCACGCCGTGCGGCCCGTCCCCGACGGCGTGGTGCTGGACCAGCCAGGCACCCCGGAGCGCCCCTGGGACGCCGGGCAGTTCGCCCTCTTCGCCGCCCCGGGCCAGGACGCCCGGGCCGACTGCGCCTGGTTCCGCGGCGGGTGGTGGGATCCCCTGACGATGGTCTGGCGGCGGGTCCAGGCTGGAGCGCCCGAGCCCCGAGCGCCCCACCCCACCGGCGAGGCCGGCGGCGGCGCCGGCCTGTACGTGCCCCTGGACCTGGCCCCGCGGGAGACCGGGACCGTCCGCCTGGGCTTCGCCTGGCACGTGCCGCGCTCGGACCTGCGGGCCATGCCCTTCCGGCCCCCTCCCGACGAGCGTCACGACGTGGGCCCCCTGCCCGCTGGAGACACCGGACCCACCCACACCCCCTGGTACGCCGGCGTCTTCGACGACATCGACGCGCTCCTGGCCTGGTGGCGAGACCAAGGGCCCGGCCTGCGGGCCCGCACCGCCGCCTTCGCCGAGTGCCTGCACGGCTCCACCCTGCCGCCGGTGCTGCGGGAGGCGGTGAGCGCGAACCTGAGCAACCTGCGCACCCCCACGGTCCTGCGGCAGTCCGACGGCCGGCTGTGGCGCTGGGAGGGCTCGTGGCCCGACCGAGGCAGCTGCGCCGGCAGCTGCAACCACGTCTACAACTACGCCCAGGCCGTGCCCCACCTGTTCCCGTCCCTGGCCCGGCGCCAGCGGGAGGCCGAGCTCGACGAGGGCCTCGACGACCGCGGCCACCAGTCCTTCCGACTGCCCCTGCCCATCGCCCCGGCCGACCACAGCTACCACCCCGCGGCCGACGGCCAGCTCGGCACGATCCTGCAGGTCCACCGGGAGTGGCGGATCCACGGCGACACGGCCTGGCTACGCCCCCTGTGGCCCCGACTGGTCCGCAGCCTGGCCTACTGCATCGCCACCTGGGACCCCGAGGAGCAGGGCCTGCTCACCGAGCCCCACCACAACACCTACGACGTGCGCTTCTGGGGGCCGGACTCCCTCTGCGGCAGCCTCTACGCCGGAGCCCTCGCCGCGGCCTGCGCCATGGGCGAAGCCCTGGGCGAGGACACCGCCCGCTACCGCGCCCTGCACGCCGAGGCCGTCGAGGCCCTGGAGAACCGCCTCTTCCAAGGGTCCTGGTTCGTCCAGGAGGTGTCCTGGCGCGACGCCAAGGCCGGCTCCCCGGTCGAGGTCGACGTGACCGAGGGCGGGTGGAGCACCGAGGCCCGCGAGCTGCTGGAGGCTGAAGGACCCCGCTACCAGGTGGGCGGAGGCGTGCTGTCGGACGGCGTGCTCGGCGACTGGCTCGCCCGCTGCTGCGGCGTGGGGCCCCTGCTCGACCCGGGCAAGGTCGGCGCCCACCTGGACGCTGTCATCCAGCACAACCGCCGCGACGACCTGCGCACCCACAGCAACCCCCAGCGCCCGGTCCTGGCCTTCGGCGCCGAAGGTGGCCTGCTGCTCTGCAGCTGGCCCCACGGCGACGCCCCGACCCTGCCCTTCGTCTACGCCGACGAGATCTGGACCGGCATCGAGTACCAGGTGGCGGCCCACGCCCTCCAGCTCGGCCGCATCGCGCCGGCCCTGGCCATCGTGCGGGCCGCGCGGCGGCGCTACGACGGGCGCTGGCGCAACCCCTTCGACGAGATCGAGTGCGGCCGGTACTACGGCCGGGCCCTGTCGTCCTTCTCCCTGCTCCAGGCCTGGACCGGGGTGCGCTACGACGCCGTGACCCGCACGCTCTTCCTCGATCCGGTGGTGCCGGGGGACTTCGCGGTCCTGCTCTGCACGGCCACCGGCTTCGGCCTGGTCGGCCTGTCGGGAGGCGAGCCCTTCGTCGAGGTGCACGACGGCACCCTCGACGTGCAGCGCATCAGCCTTCCAGATCCGGCAGCCGGGGCCTGAACCAGAAGCGCCAGGCCACCAGCCCGACCACCGCCATCACCGCCGCCGGCAGGAAGGAGTCGGGCCGGGTGACCGCCACGCTGCCCAGGTAGAGCACGCCCACGAGCACGAAGAGCGCGGGGGTCACGGGGTAGCCCCAGGTGCGGTAGGGCCGCTCGGCGTCTGGGGCCTTGCGGCGCATCACGAAGATCGAGCAGATCCCCAGGATCACGAAGATGAACCCGGCCGGCGCCGAGGTGCGCAGCATGGCGCCGAAGTCCGGCAGGGTGAGCAGCACGACCGTGGCGCCGCCGACGTGACAGGCCACCGCGACCCAGGGTGTCTGGTAGCGGGCGTGGACCCGGGCGACGCCGCGGAAGAACAGGCCCTCACGAGCCATGGAGAAGTAGGCGCGAGGGTTCACGACCACGCCGTTGTGCATGACCCCGAAGGTGCTGATCATCACCGCGCCGGAGATGAACATCAGCCCCACCGAGCCGGCCAGGGCCTCCATGGTGTCCGCGGCCACCAGCGCCCCGGGCTCCGAGATGGTCTCGAAGGGCAGCACGAAGAGGTAGGTGGCGTTCAGGGCCAGGTAGACGAAGATCACGACGCCCGTGCCGAAGAAGATCGACCGCGGCACGTTCCGCCGGGGGTCCTCGATCTCCTCGGCGAGCCCCGCCGAGGCGTCCCAGCCGCCGTAGCTGTAGGTGCAAGCGATCATCGCCGTGCCGAAGCCGGCGATGGGCGTGGCCCAGTCGTCGGGCCACAGGGGCGTCAGGTGCTCCACGGTGCCCACGTCCAGGGTGAGCCCGAGCACGATGATCACCCCGATGCCGGCCAGCTTCAGGAAGGTGGCCAGGTTCTGGATCATGCCGCTCACGGTGATGCCGCGGATGGTCGCCAGCCCCAGCGCCCACAGGCTGGCCAGCGCGATGACCTTCACGGTCCACGGCGGGGTGGCGACGAAGTGGGCCAGGCTGGCCTCGCAGTACTCCGCGAAGACCGTGGCGATCGCCGCCGCGCTGGCCGGGCGGAACACCCAGAACATCAGCCAGGAGCACAGGAAGGGCACTACCGGCGGGTAGGCCTCGCGCAGATAGACCACCATGCCGCCGGCCCGCGGCATCATGCCGCCGAGCTCGGCCACCGTCAGGGCCCCGCACAGGGCGACCACCCCGCCCAGGATCCAGAGCAGCATCGTGGGGCCCGGGGCCCCCATCTCGGCGGCCACCAGGCTCGGGGTGCGGAAGATCCCGGCCCCGATGATCGCCCCGATCACGAAGGTCGTGGCCTCGAGCGGTCCCAGGCCCCGCCGCAGGTCGCTCTCGGTCGAGAAGGCCTGGCCGGGCGCGGAGGGGGGCGGGATGCTCACGGAGCCCAGGGTACGTCAGGTCCCCCGGCGCCTCTCCCCGGTCCTCGGCGATGGCGATGACCGGGTCCCTCGGGGCGTTCGTCAGCTCCCTCGGACCCCGTCGAGCAAGCCCAGCACCCGCTCTGCAGGGCCGCCCTCCCGGGCGACCTGGGCCACCGCATAGGCCACCACCAGCCCCCGCCGCAGCCTCGACTCGCCAGCCAGCCTCAGGTGGCCCTTCAGCGCGTCCCGGGTCGCCTCGCGGCTCCGCCGGTCCACCGTGCCGCCGCCGGCGTGCCAGCAGCGGGCGTCGGGCACGATCACCAGGCGACCGCCTTCGGCCCGCAGGCGCCGAGCCAGGTCGATGTCCTCCATGCCGTGGGGGAAGCCTTCGTCGAAGCGCACATCGGTGGGCACGAGCAGGCAGGCGCCGCTCAGGGCATCGACGGCCTGCACCTGGGCGGGGACCTCGGTGATCTGCCGGAGCCGGGCGGAGCGCTCGCTGAAGCGCAGCCCCGCCGACTCGATGCCGCCAGGGCCCTCGAGCACGGCCCCTGCGGCGATCACGCCCGGGGCGGCCACCGCGGCCAGCAGCGCCTCGATGCAGCCGGGCCGCGGCACGGCGTCGTCGTTGAGCAGCAGGGCCCAGGCGTGGTCTTGGGCCTGGGCCGTCGCCAGGCCCTGGTTGGCCGTGGGGGCGAAGCCCCGTCCGTCGGCATCGTCGACCCAGATCAGGGGCCAGTCGGCGACCGCGGCCTTCGTCGCGGCCCCGTCGACCCGCCCGGCCGAGGGCACGACGACCACGAGCTCAGAAGTCATCGCCGCCGTCTTCGGGTGGGGCCCGCTGGACCAGGCGCACGGTCAGGTTGCGCTGGTCGCCCTTGTCCGTCGGCACGGGGTTGCCGTCGTAGAACCCCGTGGGGTCGAGGGGGCCTGGGCGTTCGTTGCGATCGGCGTCGTTGAAGGCCGAGACCCAGACCCGGCCGGCGGAGACCGGCACCTGGACCGCGTAGGGCCCGGGCTTGTCGAGGGTGACCATGGCCACCACCGATGGCCGCTTGGCACCCTGGCGCAGGTGGTCCCCGTCGAAGATGTCGACCCGCAGCAGCCCGCCGGAGAAGCCGTCGTAGGCCACCACGCCCGACAGGGTGACCTGGGGCCCGGCGCTCGGCGGGGGCTTCCGGCCATTCGGCGACGGCTGGTTGGGGTCCCCGGGCTTGGGCTCGTCGGGCACCCCCGGCGGGGGCTCCCCGGGCGCGCCCTCCTGGATGGCCTGGTCCGGCGGGGTGCCGCCGCCCGGGGTCCCGGGCGGAGCGGGCTGAGGCTCCTCCGGGATGCCGGGCTCGGGCTCTCCAGCCTCTCCCGCGCCGCTGCCGTCCGGCGGGGACGAGCCCCCGGCGACGCCACCGTCGATGGGGTGTCCGCGCTTGGACCCGCTGGTCGGGGTCTGCCCGCCGGAGGAGGGCTTGCCCCCGCCAGTGCGAGCCGCGCGAGACGCCTCGGCCTCTTCCCGGGCGGCCTTGAGCACCGGGTCCTCCCCGCAGCCGAAGCCGGCGAGGGTGAACCAGAGGAGCGTTGAGGCGACGGGCATGGTGCTGGGGGCTATCATCTCACCGTGAGCCTTCCGTCCAAGCTCCTCCGAGCGGCCCTGAGCCAGCCCATCCTGGAGATGGTGGCCAAGGTCTACATCCCGGTGCTCTTCCCGCTGACCTTCCTCATCGCGATGGCCGCGCTGTGGATGGACGGCTGGATCGCGGAGCTGGTTCCCTTCGTCTCCGCCGAGGGCTTCCTGCCCGTCCCGGCGAACCTCTGGATCGCCGCCGGGAGCTTCGGCATCGGCGCCCTGGCGTGGATCTGGACCTACCAGCAGCTCAGCGTCATGGGCGACGGCTCCCCGAGCCCGACCGCCGGTCGCACGCAACGCCTGGTGGTGCGGGGCATCTACGCCTACTCCAGAAACCCCTCGCTCTACGGCAAGCTCCTGGGCGTGCTGAGCGTGGGCTTCCTGTTGAATTCCTTCAGTTTCTGCTTCATCCTGGTCCCAGCCCTGCTCACGATCAGCCTGATCGAGAAGGTCTGGCGCCAGGAACCCCAGTTGATCGAGGTCTTCGGAGACGACTACGCTCGCTACCGAGAGATCGTGCCCCTCTTCCTCCCTTGGGGTCTGATCCTTCCGAGCAAGCGGTACCCCGTGGACGGCACCCCATGACGGGAGAGCACTAGATGGACATCACCCTCCTCAACCCGCCCGAGCAGCTCCGTGTGTGGGCCGGCATCCCGAAGGCCATGGCTCACGGGGTCTACTGCTTCCCGCCCCTGGGCCTGATGTACATCCAGGCCGCCGTCGAGAAGCGCACGGGCTGGAAGGCCGAGATCTACGACCCCGTCGTGGACGACCTGGACTTCCCCGACTTCGAGCAGCAGCTCAAGCGCTACCCGCTCGATCTCGTGGGCATCAGCGCCTACACCCACTCCCTGGCCGACGTGCAGGCCACCATCAACACCGTGCGCAAGCTGAACCCGAGCGCGAAGATCGTGCTCGGCGGCCCCCACTGCGCGATGTTCCCGGAGTACGCGATCCAGCTGAAGGGCGCGGACGCGATCATCACCGGCGACGGCGAGGACGCCTTTGTCGCGATGGCCCAGAACTACGACCAGGGCAAGACCTTCGAGGGCATCCCCGGGGTGTGGTTCATCGAGGACGGCCAGGTCGTCAAGAACAAGGAGCGGGCGTCGACCAAGAGCCTCGACGCCTATCCCTGGCCGGACCGCAGCCGGACCCGCTACCGCGACTACTACCTGCCGGGCACCAAGGACCCGCTGGTCACCACCGCGATCACCAGCCGCGGCTGCCCGCACTCCTGCCCCTTCTGCCTGACCTACAAGAAGCAATACCGGATCCGGGACATCGACGACATCCTCGACGAGATGGAGCACTGCTTGTCTCTGGGCATCACCGAGTCCCACTTCATCGACGACCTGTTCACCCCGAACAGCCAGTGGGTCTTGAAGTTCTGCGACGCCGTCGAGCGCCGCGGCCTGGACTTCCACTGGGGCTACAAGACCACCATCGCCGGCACCACCCGGGAGCAGATCCGCCGCTGCCGCGAGACCGGCTGCACCAAGATCCACTTCGGCGTCGAGTCCGCCAACAACGAGGGCCTGGACGCCTGGGGCAAGCACTGCGACACCGACGACGTCCACCGCGTCTTCAAGTGGTGCCGGGAAGAGGGCGTGCGCAGCGTCGCCTACATCATGCTGGCCGGCCCCCACGAGCGCACCATGGACGAAGCGCTCACCAACCTCGACGAGATGCTCAAGCTCGACGCCGACTACGCGGTCTTCGCCGTGTTCTCGCCGTACCCGGGCACCGAGTCCTTCGAGGAGGGCGCCAAGAAGGGCCTCTACCCGGCCGACTGCTGGGACAAGATGATGAAGGAGCCCCTCAGCGGCGTCGAGGTCCCGGCCTGCTGGGAGGAGCACCTGTCCCAGGCCGAGATCCTGGAGCTGCTCAAGATCGCCCACCGCAAGTTCTACTTCCGGCCCAAGTTCGTGGCCCGGCAGGTGG
>CAYFPX010000149.1:6328-21473 GCA_964344945.1 uncultured Enterobacterales bacterium | reverse complement strand
GCGAAGGCGCCCTGACCCTCACCTCGACCTACACGGGGCTCTACGAGAGCGTGCTGGACCTGGTCTTCACGCCCGTGGTGGGCATCTCCATCGATCTGATCGGCGACTACGACCTGGCCGCCTTCGACATCCCGATCCCGCTGGTCTCGGGCACCGAGGAGCGGGACTTCGAGCCCATCGTGCTGGAACACGACGTGCCGGTGATGGACGTCGACGACGCCGGGTTCGACTTCGGTGAGGTGGAGATCGGCCAGATCGGCACCTTCGAGCTGCCCATCTCCAACGCCGGCTCCCTCGACGTCTACGGCGAGGCCGGCTTCGTCGGCACCGGCGAGTTCACGCTCTTCCCGGCGGACATCCGCGCCGGACAGGACGAGGTCGACGGCCTCGTGGTGACCTTCCGGCCCACGGTGGTCGGCGAGCAGTCCGTGACGCTGATCCTGGAGACCAACGACCCCTACCTGGCCAACCTGGAGATCCCCCTGGTCGGCACCGGCGTCGAGCCCCCGGACCCCACGGTCAACGTGGTCAGCACCGAGAACACCTGCGGCTGCGCCGCAGCGGAAGGCCCCGCCCAGCTGAGCTGGCTGGTGCTCGTGGTCGGCGGCGTGCTCGTGACCCGACGGCGCTACACCGACACCGCGTAGCCCCGCTCGGCGGCCGCCTCGAGCACCGCCACGGCCGCCCCCAGGCCATCCTGTTCCCGGGCTCGCTCGCCGTGGGCCCGGCCTGCTCGACGCCGTGGCCGAAGAAGTGCTGGTCCGCCAGGTGCGGCGAAGGGCTGCACGTCGCCCCGGGAGCCGCAGGCGCACAGCAGGGCCCGCATGGCTCAGAGGGCCTCGACCACCGGCGCCCGACCGAGGGCCTCGAAGGCCGCCCGACAGGACTCTTCGCTCTCATAGACCCGGTGGTCCAGCCGCGGGTGCTCGAAGAGCAGGTCTACGGAGGTCACGTAGAACCAGCTCACGAACCCCGTGTCCCGATCGCGGACGAGGACGTGGGCCGGCCGACGGGCCGGCACCAGGGGCTCTTCCCGCCGCCGCAGGCGCTCCCAGCCGTCTCGCGAGAGGTCGGGCTCGACCCGCCACTCCAGCTCCGGGCTGCGCACGAACACCGACGGCGGACCGTGCTCCGCCAGCTCGCGATCGAAGGGACTGCAGAAGGTCACTCGCGCTCCAGCCGGACACCGAGGATCTCATCCCGGGGGATCAGGAACAGCCGGTGGGCCCGCCCCCCGGCGCTCACCTTGCCCGTCAGCGGCCACCTCTCGGCGATCCAGGCGGTCATCGCCTGGCGGTTCAGGGAGTAGGGGTCCGACTGCTTCCAGTCGGTGCTGACCCAGCCCAGCGGCGCATCGCCGCCCGCGCACTCCCGGTGCATGACCTGGAGGCAGCTCCAGAAGTGGGTCTCGCTGGCGCCCAGGGGACAGGCGGTGCGGGGACACAGGGCGGTCTCGCTCATCACCAGGGCTGCCCGGGCCGAGCTGGACACCCCGCTGCCGGGGGCCAGGTGCTCCGAGAGCAGCCAGGCCAGCCGCGCGTGCAGGATGCCCTCCTGGTTCGGCATCGACGGTCTCTGCCAGGCCCGGGCTCCCTGGTCTGCCTGCCACAGGGCGCCGAGCCCCACCGCGCCCGCGAGCACGCCCGCCGGCCACAGCCGCCACCACCGGCGGACCCCGGCGTCGAGCACCGCCAGGGGCGAGCCCAGCCCGCGGGCCAGCAGCACCGCCACGATGCCCAGCAGGTTGTCCTGGTACCGATCCGGAGCGCCGACGGCGATCATCGCGGGCAGGGGCGCCAGGCAGCACAACAGCGGCACGCCCAGCCCCAGGTCGAGTCGGTGCCAGGCGCGGCGCAGCCGGCCCGCGCCTTCGGGCGCCGACCGCCCCAGCCCGATGCCCAGCACGCCCAGCCAGACCGCCGCCACCGCCAGTCCCCAGGGCAGCCAGGCCGGCCGCACGCCAGCGACCCCGCGGGCCACGGCGGCGTTGAGGTCCGACACCGACGCCCCCTGGAGCAGGGACACGCTCACCGCCAGCTGGTCCTGCATCTGCTTGGACTGGCTCGGGGCGATGCCCTCCCCGAGACTGTTCATGAGCATGGTCTTCGTCGGAACCGGCAGGTGCTGGTAGACGAACCAGGCGGCCAACCAGGCACCGGCGGCGAAGCCGGCGAGGGCCAGCAGGCGCTTCCACCACTTCGGGGGGCCCCGGAGCAGCACCAGCACCAGGGCTGGCGCGGCGTAGGGCAGGGTGGTCAGGTGGGCCAGGCTGCAGGCCGCCGCGACCACCCCGCCGACCGGCGCCAGCCACCAGACCCGGGCCGCCAGCAGCCCCCCCAGCAGCGACCCCGGGATGGCGGTCGCGACCAGGGCGTCGATGCCGAAGGTGCGGCTGTCGGCGATGACGTGGGGCAGCAGGCCCCCCAGAGCCGCCGCGAGCAGTCCGATGCCGTGGCTTCCGCTGGCCCGACCCAGCCCGTAGAGCACGAGCATCAGCGCCACGTGGCACAGGTGGTTCACCAGGTGGCCGGCGGTGACGACGCTGCTGGTCCAGTTCAGCGCCGTCGCGGTCAACCCCAGCCACAGGGGCATGCGGTGGGGGTCGACCTGGTCGTAGCGACCGTGGAAGACGTGCAGGGCGTTGCTGGCCCACTCCCCGGCGTCGGGCCCGGTCATCAGCAGGTCCTGGAGGGTGCCCCAGGCCGGCGGGTCCATGCGTTCGAAGACCAGGGTGCGGTGGGTCGCACCGCGAGGCCAGTAGGTCGAGGCCACCCCGATCACCAGCGCCAGGCAGGCGAGCTCCAGGACCCAGGGCAGGGCCCGTCGCCACGCCGGGACGGGCGTCGGGGTCTCGCCGTCAGCCACCGTCGCCGGCCTCTGCCAGGACCTGCTTCGCCAGCCGGGCCAGCTGGGTGGTGATCAGCCGACCGCCCTCCATCGACACGTGGACCTCGTCGGTGAAGTGCTCCCGCCGCAGGCCGGGGACCTCGGCCAGGGACCGGTGGGCCCCGCCGCCGGCCTCCACGAAGTCCGAGGTCTGGCGACGGGCGTCGGCCCGCTGCTTCAGCCAGTAGTCGTCCCGCTGGTCCGGCCGCATCGGCAGATCCGCGAACATCAGTGGCCAGCCCCGATCCTGGGCCAGCGCCAGCAGGACCTGGAGGTCGTCGAAGCGGATGTCCTCGGTGCCGGCACCCGGTGAGGGCCCGCTCCCGGTCTGCCAGCCGAGCCCGGCGGTCGCCTGACCGGGCAGCTCCTCGGGCCGCACCGCCCGTCCGCCCTCCCGGGCCTGGGTCAGCGCGTCCTGGCCGGCCACCCGGCTCAGGCTCTTGGTGCCCAGGGTGTGCCAGAACCAGTTCGCCAGGTACCCGCGGTAGCGGAATGCCCGGGACGCCTTGCGCAGCACGAGCTCCGACACGCAGCCGGCCTCCTCGCAGCTGAGCTCCGCCAGCAGCGGCAGGTCCCTCCAGGCAGCCAGGTCCATCACCTGGCTCTCCCAGGGGTTCATGCGCGTCCTGAGGTCGCTGTCGCCATAGGGCAGCAGCACCAGGGCCACGTCGGCCTGGGCGGGCACGTGGTTCTTCAGGGCCAGGGTCCACAGCAACACGGACCCCGCCGGCGTGGACAGGTCGTGCACCACCACGTCGCTGCCCAGCTGCCGGCCCAGCTGGATCGGATCGATGATCTGCTCCGCCAGGCAGGTGCCCACGACCAGCACGTCCCGGGTCTGCCCGGTCACCCCGGCGGCGTAGCCCGACGCCTTGTCCACCATCGGGCTCGGGGCGTCGTAGGCCAGCCCGACCCCCGCCTCCAGCACGCCGAAGGTCCCCGCCAGCACCAGCGCCACCGCGCCGGCGCCCAGGGGCCGCAGCCCGCGGGACTCAGAACTGGAAGTAGATGAACTGCTGGCCATAGGTGGCGCCGAGCACCAGGATGCAGAAGAGGAAGAAGGCGTACAAGCCGGCCTGGGTGGGACGCGGCAGGGTCATCATCCAGTCCAGGTCGCTCCCGCGGCGGAACTGGATGAGCTCGATGAGGCCGACGACCGCGAGCAGGGTGACGAGCTGGATCACGGCCTCGCCGTCGGTCCCCTTCGGGAGGGGGTCGGTGACGAAGGCCTTGAGCAGCTGACCGACCTGGCCGAGATCGTGGGCCCGGAAGATCAGGAAGCCGAGCACGGTGAAGTGGAAGGTGCCGACGATGGCCAGCCACCTGGGGATGCGCAGCCTGGGTAGGGCCCGCTGCACGGTAGGCGCCCCAAGCGACGAAGGTCCAGTTGGCGCCGTGCCAGAGTCCGCCCAGGACCATGGTCGACAGCAGGTTGACTTGGGTCCGGAGCCGCCCCCTCCGGTTCCCGCCCAGGGGGATGTAGAGGTAGTCCCGCAGCCACTGGCTCAGGCTGATGTGCCAGCGTCGCCAGACCTCGGCCGGAGACGCGGCGAAGAAGGGCAGCCGGAAATTCACCACCAGGTCGATGCCCAGCCACCTGGCCAGGCCCCGGGCGATGTCCGAGTACCCGGAGAAGTCGCAGTAGATCTGCCAGGTGAAGGCATAGGCCGCGATCAGCACCGCGAAGCCCCCGGGCGGGGCCGGCGCCTCGAAGACCGCCGAGACCAGCACCCCCAGGTTGTCGGCCACGTAGAGCTTCTTGTAGTAGCCCCACAAGAGCAGGTGGCTGCCCTCAGCGAGCTGGGCCTTCGTCACCGTCCGGGGCTCCTGCAGCTGGGGCAGCAGCCGCTCGCTCCGCTCGATGGGCCCGGCCACCAGCTGAGGGAAGAAGGCCACGAAGGTGGCGAAGGCCAGGGGGTCCCGGCAGGCCCTCACCCGACCCCGGTAGACGTCGATGGAGTAGCCCATCGACTGGAAGGTGTAGAAGCTCAGCCCCACCGGCAGGATGAGCTCGATGACCCGGTAGGCGCCGTCCACGCCCAGGACGGCCAGGAGCTTGTTGACCTCGGTGAGGAAGAAGCCCAGGTACTTGAACGTGGCCAGGATGCCGAGGTTGACGACGATGCTCACCAGCAGGATGAGCTTGCGGTGCCTGCGCTCCCGGTCGTCGAGCGCCAGCCCCACGCAGAAGTCCACGGCCGTCGACAGGGCGATCAGCGACAGGAAGCGCCAGTCCCACCAGCCGTAGAAGGCGTAGCTGGCGGCCAGCAGCACGAAGCCCTGGGCCCGGTGTCCCACGCCCCGGTACAGGGCGTAGACCCCCAGGAAGAAGACGACGAAGACCAGGGAGTTGAAGAGCACGGGCGCGTCGATGCTACCGTCGCCGCATGTGGACGCCCGCCCTGGGCCTGTGGCTCGCGACCACCGCCGGCGCGGCGACACCCGGCTGGGTGCCCTTTGGTCCCGAGCGGGGCCACGTGGTCGACGCGGCGGTGGGCGAGCGACGGGTCTCCGTGACCACCCGGGTCGAGGTGCTCACGGCGCCACCCGACCTGTCGGAGTGGGCCCGCGACCCCCGCTTTCCCCCGGACACGCGCCGCCTGGTCTACGGCCCGGACGGCACCGGCTGGGCGGCCAGCCCGGGGCAGCTCTGGCGGGTCAAGCGCGAGGCGAGCCTGGTGGCGGAGCTCGGCGACGGCAGCCACGCCGTGGACCTGGCCGTGACCGGCGACGGCGCGCTCATCGCCGCCGTCCGTGGCCGGGCCGCCGGGGTCTGGCGGATCACCTGGTCCAAGTCCGGGGTGGAGACCGAGCGCCTGCTCGCAGGGGTGGATCCCTGGTGCGTCCTCGCCGACGGCGACGACGTCTGGGTCGGCACGGTCTCCGAGGGGCTCCACCACTCCGACGACGGGGGGCGGGACTTCGACCGGGAGCTCGCCGGGGTCGGTGTCAGCGCCCTGGCCTGGGTGGACGGCCGCGCCTGGGCCGGCCTGACCGACGGCCGCATCGTGGAGGCCGACGGCGGCGACGAGCTCGCCCGCCTGGAGCGGGGCTGGGTGACGAGCCTCGCCGAGGCAGGCGACGCGGTGCTCGCCACCGCCGAGGGTCCCGGACACGTCCCCCCCCTGGTGGTGATCCGAGACGGGGCGGTCGACGTCACCCCCATCCCCGATCTCGAGCCCGGCACCTCCCTGGCCCGGCCCACGGGTGTCTGGGACCTGGGCGGCGACGACGCCCTGCTCGGCACGTTCCGCCTGGGGCCGCTGCGGTGGTCCGAGGGTGAGCTGGCGCCGGCTCGAACGGGCTTCCGATCCGGGGTCATCGGCGGTGCGGCCTCGGGGCCCGAGGGCACAGTGCTCGTGGCCCTGATGGGCACCGGGGTCTACGAGGGCACCGCAGGCGGGGCCTGGACGGTCCAGGCCGGTCAAGGGGGCCCGGTCACGGACGCGGTCCAGGTCGCGGACCTGGGCACGGGCACCGCGGTCCTGGACTTCGAGGGGGTCGCGTGGCGAGGCAGCAGCGGCCGCTGGTCGCGCCTCAAGGGCGTCGAGGTGCCTCACACCGGGCGCCGCAACGCTCTGGTCGACGTGGGCGTCGACCCGTCCGGTCGTTGGTGGGCGGTGGACGTGAAGGGGGGGCTGTACCTGGCGTCGTCCACGGGTTGGGACCGCTGCGAGGCGCCGGAACTCAGCCGGCTCGACGGGCTGGGCGAGCACCTGGTCGGCGTCGGCAAGCAGGCCTTCTACACCCTCGGGGACTGCTCCCTCCAGCCCGAGACAGCGCTCACCGCCGTCCGCGTGAGCCCCCCGGACTCCCGGGTCGTCGGGCCCTGGCTGGCGGCGCCCGGCAAGCTCCTCCGGGACGGGGCTCGGGTCGCCGGGCTGCCCGCCGCCCCGGTGGTCGCGGCTGCGGCGCGAGGCGAGCAGGTCCTGGTGGCCTCGGCCGACGGCACCCTGTCCCTCTGCAGCACCGAGGGGTGCGCCGAGGCCGCCCAGCGCACCGGTGAGCCGGCCGCCGCGGTGGGCTGGCTCGCGGACGGACGCATCTGGCTCGCCGAGGCCCGCGGCACCCTGTGGGTGGCCTCTGGCACCGACAGCTCGCCGGCCCGGTCCGCCGTCGCCCTGCACGAGCGCCCCCAGGTCGACGTGATGGCCCTGGAGAACGCCCCCTGGAGCCGCGAGGGCGTCGCGGGCAACGCCGCCGCGACCGGCGATGGCGTGCTGCCTTCCCACGTCAAGGAGGTCGCGGGCCCCGGCCAGCGGGCCCCGGTCGAGGCGCCCACCTGGGCCGAGGGCGGCGCCGAGCGTCGAGCACCGATGGACGCGTCCGGGGGTGGGGGAGGCTGGCTGTGGTGGCTGCTCGGCGGGCTCGCGCTCGCCGCAGGGATCATCGCCCACCGCTCTCGGCGATGATCAACACACAGAGCCCCAGCACCCCCACCAGCGTGGCGCCTCCGAGCAACATCGCGAGCGTCATGGCATCCCCGGGAGTGAAGGCCGCCTGTGCGGTGCTCGTAGCATAGGCCCCCGCGCAGTGGAGGAGAGATGCCCCAGCCGCTCACCTGGCTCGTGACCCTGCTGCCGGTGGCCGCCGCCGCCGACCAGGACCACGGCGCCTACGACACCCTGCTCCGGGCCCACGTCTCCCAGGGCAAGGTCGACTACGCAGGCCTGGCCTCTCAGGGCCCGGCGCTGGACGCCTACCTCGCCGACATCGCGGACGCTTCGGTCGCCGGCATGACCCGGGACCAGCAGCTCGCCTTCTGGATCAACGCCTACAACGCCCTGACCCTCGACGTGGTCAGCGACAGCTGGCCCCTGGCCTCGATCCGGGACCTGGACGGCGGCAAGGTCTGGGACAGCCGCACCTGGACCGTCGCCGGCCGCACGGTCACGCTCAATGACATCGAGCACACGATCCTGCGCCCGATGGGCGACGCCCGCATCCACGCCGCGATCAACTGCGCCTCCATCGGCTGCCCGGCCCTCGCCGGTCGGGCCTACGTGGCGGCGGGCCTCGGGGACCAGCTGGACCGCGCGGTCGGCGCCTGGGCGAAGTCCAACGGCCTGGTCGTGTCCGCGGAGCGGGTCGGCGTGAACACCATCTTCGACTGGTTCGGCGAGGACTTCACCGCCTGGGGCCCCGGGCACTTCGACATCCCCGGCGTGTCCGGCAAGCACGAGGCTGCGATCAACTTCCTGCTGCCCCACCTGGACGCTGCGACCCAGCAGCAGCTGAAGCAGGGCGGCTACAGCGTCTACTGGGCGGACTACGACTGGGCCGTGAACAAGGCCCCGTAGTCCGTGGCCCGGAGCCCCGCAGGCCCGCTAGCCCTCCAGCTCCACGCTCAGCTCTTCGAGCTCCTCGGCGAGGTCGACGTACCCCGTGCCTGGCACGGTGAGCCGGGGGTCGAATTCGCGGGTCTCCTGGACCTGGCTGCGGGAGTAGGTGAGGGCCCGGACCAGCTCCAGGCCGGACGGGCCGCCGCCGCCGCTGCGGCCGAGGCCGGTGCTGGGGAGGCGCAGGGTGGCGCCGACGGTGCTGCGGTTCACGTTGATCGCGCCGGTCTTCAGGCCATCCATGGCGCTCTGCAGATCCAGGCCCTGGCGGGTGGTGAAGAGGGAGCAGACCAGCCGGTAGACCGCCCGGTTGTGCAGGTCGGTGGCGGCCTCCAGGTCCGAGACCCGGTAGACGAGCAGGTTCGGGCCCGGCGGCTCCTCGTTGAGGAAGGGGTGGCCGGCGTTGTGGTCGACGGCGTGGATGCTGGGGCTCACGTAGAAGCCCCGGTGGGTCCGAGGGTTGACCACCTTGCCCTTGAGCACCGGGCCATGGCCCCGTGCCACCAGCGCGCGGTTGTACTTGCGGAAGCGGGTCCGCAGGTTCTCCGAGATCAGGGGGCCCATGAAGACGTCGTCGCGGAAGCCGTAGCCGACCACCCGGGCGGTGGAGTTGTGGCGCTGGCCGGCGGTCAGGAAGGCGCCGACCATGACCTCGTAGACCGCCTGCTCCAGGTTGCAGTCGGCGAGCACGATGGCGATGCCCTTGCCGCCGGTCTCGTAGACCACCGGCAGCTCCGGCCGCTCGAACACGGCCCGGCGCACGGCCATCGCGGTCTTGAAGCTGCAGGTCGCGAGCAGCGCCGAGACGCCGGGGTGGGTGATGAGCTTCTGGCCGACCACCGAGCCCGAGCCCTGGACCATGTTCACGACCCCGCGGGGCGCCCGGACCCGGTCCCACAGCTCGGCCACCGCCTGGCCCACGGCCGGCGTGAACTTGGAGGGCTTGTAGACCACCGCGTTGCCCGAGAGCACCGCCGCGGCGGTCCGGGTGGCCGCCACACGGAAGGGGTAGGTGTAGGGGCACAAGACGGCGACCACGCCGCGGGGCACGAAGTCGCTCCGGGCCCCGGACTCCGCCAGGGTGCGGGGCGCGAGCAGGCCCAGGCCCTCGTCGAGGTACAGGTCGATGTCCCGGACCGCGCCCACGATCTCCTGGCGGGCCTCCCACAGAGGCTTGCCGGTCTCGCGGGAGAGCAGGCGGCTGACGGGCTCCTGCCAGGCGAAGACCTGCTCCCGGAAGAGGCGCACCAGGGCGGCGCGATCGTTGAGGCCCTCGACGCGGAGCTTCTCGAATCCCTTCTGGGCGTGGGCGATGGCGTCGCCGACGGCGGACTCGCTGAAGGGGAAGCGGCCCAGGATGTCGGTGCGGTCGCCCGGGTTGACGCAGTTGATGTACCCGTCCACCGCCTCGGGCTTGATGAAGGACCCGTAGATGTAGTTGCCCTTGCGGACCAGACGATCCCGGAGTTCGTCCATCACGCCGTCTTCCTCGGGACCGCCGGCCTGCATGCTCGCTGGGCTCCCCGCCGTTGCCGGCGCGGATTATAGCCAGTCGCCACTCTGGAGGTCGGTGTGCGCAACGTCCACGACAACATCCTGTCCGTCGTCGGCGACACCCCCATCGTGCGCCTGGAGCGGCTCGCGGGGGACTGCCAGGCCAACGTCATGGCCAAGCTGGAGATGCTCAACCCGGGCGGCTCCATCAAGGACCGCATCGCGCTCCAGATCATCGCCGACGCCGAGGGCACCGGCGCGCTCAAGCCAGGCGCCACCATCGTCGAGGGCACCAGCGGCAACACCGGGGCCGGCCTGGCCATGGTCGGCGCGATCAAGGGCTACCGCACCGCCTTCGTGATGCCGGACAAGCAGTCCGAGGAGAAGCGGGCGTCGCTCCGGGCCTACGGCGCCCGGGTGGTGATCACCCCCACGGCCGTCGAGCCCGAGGATCCGCGCAGCTACTACTCGGTCTCCACCCGCATGGGGAACGAGGACGGCGCGTACTTCGCGAACCAGTACCACAACCCGTCGAACCCGGCGGCCCACTACAACATGACCGGCCCCGAGATCTGGGAGCAGATGGACGGGAAGATCGACGTGTTCATCGCCGGGCTGGGCACCGGCGGCACCATCAGCGGCATCGGCAAGTACCTCAAGGAGCAGAACCCGGACGTCAAGATCGTCGGCATCGACCCGGTCGGCTCGCTCTACTACGACTACTTCCACACCGGTCAGATGACCGATCCCTACACCTACCTGGTGGAGGGGATCGGCGAGGACTTCATGCCCTCGACCATCGACTTCCAGTACATCGACGACGTGGTGCGGGTGAACGACGCCGAGTGCTTCCACATGACCCGGCGCATCGTGCGGGAAGAGGGCATCTTCGCTGGCGGCTCCAGCGGCGCCGCCGTGGCCGGCGCCTTGAAGTGGGTCCGGAACAACGACAAGGAGGGCCTCAACGTCCTCATCCTGCTGCCGGACTCCGGCGCGAGGTACCTCTCCAAGATCTTCAACGACAAGTGGATGGAAGAGAACGGCTTCCTCGACCCGTCCGCGAGCTTCGGCACCCCGAGCGCACCCTCATCTCCGCGGACCCGTCGGACACGGTCAGCAGGGTCGTCGGCGAGATGAAGCTCCACGCCGTCTCCCAGGTGCCGGTCATCGAGGACGGCAAGCTCCTGGGCGTGCTCACCGAGACCGCGCTGCTCGAGCAGGCCCTGCGCGGCGGCCGCACCGACAAGCGCGTGCGCGAGCTGGTGCACGGGAACTACACCACCGTCGACGCCACCACCGAGGTCTCGGTGCTCGTCGAGCTCTTCAAGCGGGCCAAGGTGGCCTTCGTGCTCGACGGTGGCGTGGTCCAGGACATCATCACGCGCATCGATCTCATCGACTACATCGGCTCGGTGACCAGCGCGGCGGCCGACGGGGCCGCGAAGTGACCGACGGCAAGCTCCGCCTGGAGACCCTCGCCATCCACGGGGGACAGAGCCCCGAGCCGGTGACCGGCGCGGTGATGGTCCCGGTCTTCCAGACCAGCACCTACGCCCAGCCTCAGGTCGGCGAGCACACCGGGTACGAGTACAGCCGCAGCCAGAACCCCACCCGCGAGGCCATGGAGCGGGCTGTGGCCTGCCTCGAGGGCGGGGTCGAAGGCATCGCCTTCGGCAGCGGCTCAGCCGCCACCGCGGCGGTCCAGCACCTGCTGAGCGCCGGCGACCGCATCGTCTGCGGCGACGACGTCTACGGCGGCACCTGGCGCCAGTTCACCAAGGTCTTCGCCCGCCAGGGCCTCCACTACGACTTCGTGGACTTCACCCGGGTCGCGCCCGAGCAGGCCATCCCCGAGGGCACGAACCTGGTCTGGCTCGAGTCGCCGACCAACCCTCTGCTCAAGGTGGCGGACATCCAGGCGCTGGCGGAGCGGGCCCACGCGGTGGGTGCGCTGGTGGCGGTGGACAACACCTTCGCCACCCCGGTGTTCCAGCAGCCCCTGGCCCTGGGCGCGGACCTCGTGGTGCACAGCACGACCAAGTACATCAACGGCCACTCCGACGTGGTCGGCGGCGTGGTCGTGGCCGGCACCGACGAGCTGGCCGAGCGCCTGCACTTCATCCAGAACAGCACCGGCGCGGTCCCCGGCATCTGGGACGCCTGGCTCACCCTGCGCGGCATCAAGACCCTGGCGGTCCGCATGGCTCGCCACCAGGACAACGCCAGGGCCCTGGTGGCCTGGCTCAAGTCCCGGCCCGAGGTCAGCCGGGTCTACTACCCGCTGGACCCCGATCACCCGGACCACGCCGTCGCCTGCCGGCAGATGACCGGCTTCGGCGGCATGATCAGCTTCGAGCTGGACATCGACCTGGACGGCGCCCGGGCCTTCTGCGCGGCGACCCGGGTGTTCACCCTGGCGGAGTCCCTGGGCGGTGTGGAGAGCCTCATCGAGCTCCCCGCGGCCATGACCCACGCCTCGCTGCCACCGGAGGTCCGGGCCGAGATCGGCATCGCCGACGGCCTGGTCCGGCTGAGCGCCGGCATCGAGCACCAGGACGACCTGATCGACGACCTGGCCCGGGCGCTGGACGTCGCCTACGGCCGGAGGGCCGGCTGATGTTCCTCGTCGCCCTGGTGCTGCTCGTCGGCTGCGGCGAGGAAGAGGTCGACCTCGCGCGCGACTGCGACACCCGCAGCGTGTTCTACGTCGACGCCGACGGCGACGGCTACGGCGACCCGCTCCACGTGGTGCTCGCCTGCGAGACCCGCGACGGCCTGGCGAGCAACCCCGACGACTGCGACGACACCGACGCCTCGGTCACCGTGGCGTGCGACACGGGCACGACCGGCACGACCGACACCGGCGGCCAGTCGGGGACCCAGCCGCCGGACACCGGCGACTACGGCTCCAGCGACACGGGCCCTGGCACGGACACGGAGCCCGGCACCGACACCGATCCGCCCAGCGACACCAGCGTCGACGGCACCGTGCCCCACGACTCCGCGGACCCCACCGAGCCCGATGACACGGCCACCGGGACCACCACCGGGCCGAGCGACTCCGGGACCGACACCTCCACCGGCAGTGCACCGACCGACACCGGCACCGAAGACACGAGCACCGGCCCGGGCGACGGCACCGAGTGAGCGAGGTCGCCCCCGCTCGGCCCAGTGCGCCGGCCACCCTGCACGGCACCGGCATGGCCCGGCGCTTCGGGTGGCTCTACTTCCTGACCGGTCTGTGGATCTTCCTGCGCAACCTGCGCCTGACCGACGCCAGCGCCGAGCACGTGCGCCGGGCCGCGGAGCGGGGCCCGGTGGTCTACGCCCTGCGCACCCGGAGCGCCACGGACTTCATCGCCCTCTGGAAGGTGCTGAACCGGCGGCGGCTGCCCCTGGCCGGCCTGGCCAACGGCCCCTCCACCCTTCCCTGGATGCCCGGTGCCGACGCCGCGGGTCTGCTCAAGGAGAAGCTCGCCTGGTTCTTCCGGCGGGGTCGGGTGGGCAACCCGGTGGAGAACGGCGAGCTCACCCGGCACGTGGCCGCGGGCCAGCACGCGGCGGTGTTCCTCAAGCCGAACCCCGACTGGCGGGACATCTTCCGGGCCCCGGCCTGGCCCGACCCGATGGCCGCGCTGCTCGAAGCCCAGGCGGCCACGGACCGGCCCATCCAGGTGCTGCCCACGGTCGTGGTCTGGCGCCGGGCGCCGGAGCAGGCCCACAGCCGCATCTGGAAGCGCTTCGTCGGCACCGAGGAGGAGCCCGGCACCCTGGGCAAGCTCCTGGGTCTCACCCTGGGCGGCCGCAAGGCCCTGGTCCAGGTGGGCCCGCCGGTGGACCTGGCCGAGTACCGGGAGCGCTTCGGCGAGGAGGCCCCCGAGCGCCAGGCCAAGCGCCTGCGGCTGATGGTCCGCCGCTACTGCTTCCGCGAGGCCCAGGTGGTGCGCGGCCCGCGCCAGAAGTCCCACCGCTGGCTGCGGCGGCTGGTGCTGCGCAGCGCCCCCATCCGGACCCTGATCGAGGAGGAGAGCGCAGCCACCGGCCGGAGCCGCGAGGACATCCAGCGCCAGCTGGTCAAGATGTACGACCGCATGGCGGCGCGGCTCAACTACAACGTGCTGTCCAGCTACGCGGCTTTCTGCCGCTTCACCTGGCGCAATGTCTACGCCGGCGTCGACGTGCGCGACGAGGACCTGGAGCGGTTGCGCCAGGCCAGCCGCGACGGGGTGAGCGTGCTGACCCCCTGTCACCGCTCGCACATGGACTACATGCTGCTCTCCAGCATGATGTACGAGAGCGACATCATCGTGCCGTACATCGTGGCCGGGGACAACCTGAGCTTCTTCCCCTTCGGCTGGTACTTCCGCCGCAGCGGCGCCTTCTTCATCAAGCGCAGCTTCAAGGGCGAGCGGCTCTTCCCGGTCCTGTTCCAGACCTACATGACCCACCTGATGCGCGAGGGCTACACCCTCGAGTTCTTCATCGAGGGGGGGCGGTCCCGGACCGGCAAGCTGCTGCCACCCAAGCTCGGGGTGCTCGGCAACACCGTCGAGGCGGGGGTCGAGGCCAGGCTGGGGCGCTCGCTGGGCGAGGTGAGCTACCTGCCGATCAACATCAGCTACGAGCAGGTGGTCGAGGAGCGCCCCTACGCCCGGGAGCTCGGCGGCGAGCCCAAGCAGAAGGAGACCCTGGCCGGCGTGATCAAGGCCAGCGGCGTGTTCTTCAAGCGCTATGGCCGGGTGTACCTGAGGGTCGGGGAGCCGGTGCGGCTCTCCCGCTTCGTCGAGGACCTGTCTGCGCCCTGGGGGGACCTGGACCATGAGCACCGTCGGGAGGCGCTCCAGGGGCTCGGAGAGCGCATCCTGCACCGCATCGATCGGCTGGCGGTGGTGCTGCCGACCGGCCTGGTGGCCCTGGCCCTGCTGTGCCGCGCCGCGCCGGCCCACCCTGCCCGGGTGGTCGACACCCGCCTCGCGTGGATCGCCGACCTCCTGCGCCGGGAGGGCGCGGAGTTCTCGACCAGCCTGAACCAGCAGGAGGCCGCCATCCGCGAGGCGCTGGCCCGCTTCTTGGGCGAGGGCCTGATCGAGCGCATCGAGGCCGCCGAGGACGCGGTCTGGCGGGTGGTGGGTTCCCGACGCATCACCCTCGAGTACTACAAGAACCAGCTCCTGCACTTCTTCGTGCCGGCGAGCCTGCTGGCCGCGGTCATCCGGAGTCGCGACACCGACAGGGTGAGCCCCGAGGCCCTCTCGGCGGACCTGCGCCTGCAGCTCTTCCTGTTCCGCTACGAGTTCGTCTTCGACCCCGACGTCGACGACGAGACCCTGGAGCGCCGGGCCCTGGACCAGCTGGTCGCGGTGGGTGCGCTGACCGCCCTGAGCGACGGCGGCTTCCTGGTGCTCGACCCCGACCGCCTCGACGAG
>CAYFPX010000149.1:0-6318 GCA_964344945.1 uncultured Enterobacterales bacterium | reverse complement strand
CCGGGCTGACCGACACCGTCCGGGAGGGCTACGGCGCCGTGCTGGCGACCCTGCCCGGCCTGCGCAACCAGGACTTCGACAAGGACGACCTGGCCCGGGCGGTCCAGAAGTCCGGCCAGCGCCTGCTCGAAGCCCAGGAGATCCTGCGGCCCGAGTCCCTGAGCCTGGCCAACCTGCGCAACGCCCTGCGGGCCTTCTCCGAGGACGGCCTGTACCGGCTGCGGGCCGGGTCTGGCGGCCTGGAGCTCGACGACGGCATCCAGCGGGAGCTGGTGGACCGCCTGCGCCCGCTGAGCCGCACCGGCACCCGGGCGCCCAGGTGAGGGAGCGGCGTCTTGCGGCGGCCCCGGGGGGTGCCAGGCCGTGACGGACCGGGTCGACCAGCTCTTCGGCGGTGAGGGCGGCAGCGGGCCGTCGACGGGGCCCGAGCCCCGCAACGGGCTCATCCTGGGCCTGCTCATCGTGGCGGCGCCCCTGGACCTGCTCGGGATCGCCTGCTGCACGTCCATCCCGGGCATGGTGCTGACCCTGGCGGCCTGGCTGGTGGCCGATGCGGACCTGGCCCGGGTCGAGAGCGGGCACCTGCCGATGGACAAGGCGCCGGCCCTGGTGCGGCTCAAGCAGATCGCGTTCGGCCTGCTGGTCTGGTGCGGCGCCACCTTCTTGATCCAGATGGCGCTGCTCGGCAACGGCGCCTACGAGCGGTGGCTCGTGGGCGTGATCCGGTTCGTGGGGGGGCTCGGGGGGTAGGGCCCCGACGGGCTCAGTTCGCCCGCATCACTGCGTAGGCCGGGCTGCGGACGCCGGCGACGCGGGCGCGCTCCATCAGGGCCTTGGCGCTGTCGGTGTCGCCGTTGAGGGCGGAGATCATGCCGAGGGTGGTCAGGGCGGTGCCCTGGGCCGGGTCGTGGGAGAGCACGGTCTCGGCGAATTCCTCGGCCCGCTCGAGATCGCCCGTCAGCAGCAGCGTGGCGCTGAACTGGGCGACGGTCTCCAGGTCCCACCACTCGACTGCGACGTAGCGCTCGTGGGCGTCCTTGGAGGCCTTGATCCAGCCGCTGGCGTCGCGGCCCGCGTGGAGCCCGGCCTCGGCAGCCATCAGCTTGAGGGTGAGGCTCTGGGGCACCAGCCGCGCGCGACGGGCCATCTCGTCGGCGGCGGCGCCGGCGCCGTGGACCTCGGCGTAGGCCAGATAGTAGCGGCGCTGCAAGGCGAGGTCGTGGCTGCGGAGACTGATGGCGTCGAGATTCTCCAGCCCTTCGGCCTGGTTCCCGGACCTCAGCTGGGCGAGCCCGACCCCGGCTCGGGCCAGGGAGTCGCCCATCTTGAGGGCCTGGCGGTAGGCCTCGTTGGCGCCCGCGAGGTCCCCGGCGGCCAGCCGGGCGTTGCCCGTGGCCCGAGCCAGCTTCGGGTCGTAGTCCAGCCGCGTGTCGTAGAGCGCGTTCACCGCGTCGAGGTCCCCGGTCGCGGTGTGGGCGAAGGCGAGGTCGCTCCAGATCGCGCCGCAGCTGCCGCTCTGGATGCGCACCAGGGACTCCAGGCCGGCCTCTTCCCGCTCGGCGATCTGCCCGCCGACCCAGTAGATCATCATGCCGTCCTCGACATTCTGGCGCCACTGGAGCTTGTAGGAGTGCTCCAGGGAGCGCTTGAGCCGCTTCTTGAGGGAGCCCTCCTCCAGCGCCTCGATCCAGAGGCGCCAGGCGTCCCGCTCCCACGGGTCGAGCTGGTCCCACGCGTCCCACAGATGGGCCGCGGTCTGGAGGCTGGCCAGGGCTTCGACCGGCTGGCCGTAGTCCAGGAGCTTGCGGCCGAGGTCCTGGTGGACCTGGCAGGACTCGGGATCGGCCTCGGTCGCCTCGCGCAGGGCCTCCAGCTCACCTTCGACGTCTCCCACCGCGTCAGCGAGCTCGCCGAGGTCGGCCAGGATGGCTGCCCGGTCCTCGCCCTCCGGGGGCTCGGGCACCTCGCCGGTGTCCGGGTCGGCGACCGGGTTGAGCTTCTCCTCGAGGTCCTTCTTCTCCTTTGCCACCCAGTTCTTGCGGCCATCGGTCTCGACCGGCGCGATGGCGACTTGTTCGGTGGTGGCGTCGAAGGCCCAGGACGACCACCCGATGGTCTCGGAGCCGAGCACCGCGTCGACGTCGACACCGACGTAGCGGCCGCCGAACTCGCCGAACGGCACGTCCAGGCTGAGTCCGGGCAGGGTGACGGCCAGGGTGTGGAGCTCGGTCGGGCCGACGGTGAGATCCGCCTCCCGGTCCTCGACCTGGGACCGGTCGACGATCCCGCCGAAGCCGGAGCTGAGCGCGATGGCGGCGTCCTGGCCGTCGAGCTGACCCTGGACCACGATCGGGGCGGAGTCCGTCCACTTTCCGGCCACCACAGCCCGCATGAGGGAGGAGGAGGGGGTGGTGTGTGCGGGCACGTAGGTGCTCTGCATCGGGGCGGCGTCGACCCGGGACAGGACCCCCGGCTCCTGGGTGAGGACCAGCTTTCCCTGCTGCCGGAGGATGGCCCAGGAGAGGTCTTCGAAGTGGTTCAGCCCGATCCAGCCGGAGACGCCGCTGGTGTCGACGTCGGCCTCCAGCTCGCGGCGCTCCTCCCGATCGGGCTCGTAGGTGAAGACCGCGATGTCTTCGAGGACCACGCCGCCGAGGTCCAGCCGGTCCAGCTTGCCGACGTCGGACTCGACGGTCTGTCGCTTCAGCAGACCCGGGAGGAAGCGCCTGGTCTTGAAGATGGCCTCTTCCTTGAACTTGACGCCGGCCGGCGCGGCGAAGGAGGAGTCGACCAGGATCGCCGAGCTGCCCGCCACCACGCGGAACAGGAAGCGCTGGGGCTCGGCCTCCGGATCCTCCTCGCTCCGGAGGAAGACCTCGATGCAGTCGCCGTAGCGCGCGAACCCGGGGCACGCGAACAGAGGGATCTCCACCGTGCCCTCCAGCAGCACCTCGCCGGCGTGGGTGAAGTACGGCGCCAGCTCGGGCGCGTCGGCCTCCCGCGCGTCGGCGGTAGCGGACAGGGTCAGGAGCAGGGGAAGGAAGGTCATCGGGGCTCCACGAAGTCCTCGGGCTCTATCGCGCACGCGCGGGGTCCGCACGCCCGGGGGCACGCTCTGTGACAGGCCTGGAAAGGCCGCGGGACACCCGGTGCGTCGCCGGACCCCCGTGCTAAGGACCCGCCCCTGCACAACCGCCCTGCAAGGAGCAGAGATGTCCCGCATCCTGGAGATCCACGGCCGCCAGGTCCTCGACAGCCGCGGCAACCCCACCGTCGAGGTCGAGGTGCTCACCGAAGACGGCTTCGCCAGCCGCGCCATCGTGCCCAGCGGCGCCTCCACCGGCGAGCACGAGGCGGTGGAGCTGCGGGACGGCGGCGAGGCCTGGAAGGGCAAGGGCGTCGGCAGGGCCGTGCGGCACGTCGACGAGGAGATCGCCCCCCAGATCATCGGCCGGGACTGTCGGGACCAGGCGGGCATCGACGGCCTGCTGGTCGAGCTCGACGGCACCCCCAACAAGAGCCGGCTCGGCGCCAACGCCACCCTGGGCGTGTCGATGGCCGTCGCCCGCGCAGCGGCGCTGACCGAGGACCTGCCGCTGTACCGCTACATCGGCGGCACCAACGCCCGGTCCCTGCCGGTGCCGATGCTGAACATCCTCAACGGCGGCTCCCACGCCGACAACAACGTCGACGTGCAGGAGTTCATGGTCATGCCCGTCGGCTTCGACACCTACAGCGAAGCCCTGCGCTGCGGCGTGGAGACCTACCACACCCTCAAGAGCGTGCTGAAGGCCCGGGGCCTCGCCACCGCGGTGGGCGACGAGGGTGGCTTCGCGCCGAACCTGGGCAGCGACGAGCAGGCCCTGGAGCTCATCGCCGAGGCGGTGGGCCAGGCCGGCTACAGCCTGGGCGACCAGGTGGTCCTGGCCCTGGACGTCGCCAGCAGTGAGCTCTTCGACGCGGGCACCGGCACCTACGCGATGGGCGGCGAGGCCCTGAGCAGCGAAGCCCTGGTGGCCCGCTACGCCTCGTGGTGCGAGCGCTTCCCCCTGGTCTCCATCGAGGACGGCCTGGACGAGAACGACTGGGCGGGCTGGAAGCACGCCACCGACGTGCTCGGCGACCGGGTCCAGCTGGTCGGCGACGATCTGTTCGTCACCAACGTCACCCGGCTGACCCGCGGCATCGACCAGGGCATCGCCAACTCGATCCTGATCAAGGTGAACCAGATCGGCACCCTGACCGAGACCCTGGACGCCATCGAGCTCGCCCACCGGGCCGGCTACACCACGGTGATCTCCCACCGCTCCGGCGAGACCGAGGACACGACCATCTCGGATCTGGCGGTGGCGGTGAACGCCGGCCAGATCAAGACCGGGGCCCCCTGCCGGACCGACCGCGTCGCCAAGTACAACCAGCTGCTCCGCATCGAGGACGAGCTGGCCGGCGCCGCCCGCTACCCGGGCCGGAGCGCCCTGCGTCGCTGAAGCCACTCCCCGGCGGCCAGCAGCTCGTCGGGGTGCACGAACGCCGGGTAGAGCGCCAGCACGGCCCAGGGGAAGATGCCCAGGGCCATGGAGACCGCGATGCCCAGGTGCAGCGCCACGCCCACCGCCAGCCAGGCCAGGTGGGGACGGCGTCGCACGACCCAGGCCCGCAGCCGCCCCGGGCGCGCGTGGGTCCAGCGCAGCCAGTAGACGCCCAGGATCCCGATGGCCCCCAGCTCGAAGAGCACGGTGGTCGCGGTGGCGACCTGGGTCAGCGGGTAGAGGCCCTCGAGCCACGGCATCGCGCTGACCCCGATGCTCGGGTCCTTCAACACGATGTACAAGGCGCTGAACCCGCCCAGCGGGGTCCACGGGAGGCCGGTCTTCTGCACGCCGGCGGCGGCGTACATCGCGAGCAGCTGGAGCAGGATCAGCCGCCGGGGCCAGCCGGGGATGCGGGCCTCCGGTGGCGCCCGAAGCGTGCTCACGCTCCAGGTCGCGCCGGAGTCGGCGAAGACCAGGATCAGGCACACGTTGCGCAGCAGCAGGTCGATGCCCCGGTCCGCGAGTGGCGTGACGAGGGCGGCCTGGGCCGAGAGCAGCACGAAGGCCAGCGCGGCCCACCGGGGCCGCCACCCGACGGCGAGCAGCAGGAGCGCCGCGACCTGGCCACCCCAGAGGGTCCAGGCGGCGGTGGGCGTGGGGTCCCAGACCTGGTACCAGGGCGGCACCACCGGGCGCTGCAGGGCGTTGGGGATGCCCCCGGCCTCCATCGGGGCCCAGAGCACCTCGACCAGCCCCAGCCGGGCCATGGTGAGCAGGTCGGCGAGCACCACCAGGGCGACGGCGCTGCGGATCAGGGCGAGGACCCGAGGGTGCTCCCGGGTGTCCCACAGGCGGACCCAGGCCGTCCACGCCCGGCTCACCGGACGCCTCGGTGGACGATGCGGACCAGGCGCCGGGTGGCCTGCGGCTCGGGTCGGGCCGGGGGGGCCACGGTGTGGCTGCGCAGGAAGGACACCCGCACCGCGGCCAGCTCCGGGTGGTCCGCCAGGGCCTCCCGCCCGACCCAGGCGGCGAAATTCTCGTAGGGCGGCCCGGGCCGATCGGTGTGCCCGTCGTAGACCCCCCGGGTGCGGCGGTAGCGGAGCTGGGGCGCCAGCCAGGCGTGCTCCGAGTCGTGGACCACGTACAGGGGCGTCCAGGTGCCGCCGGCGCCCCGCCCGTCCACCGACAGCGCGTCCGGGAAGCTGTCCGGGAAGGCGAAGAGCCCCCAGCCCTGGCCTGTGCCGGTCCAGCGGAACAGCGGCTTCGCGGGCGCCAGGGCCGCCCTGCGCACGTCGGCCACGCCGCCTCCCCACCGCACCAGGCCGTCCTCCAGCGCCTCGGGGGTGGTCTCCACCCCGACCCGGGCCAGCACCCCCACCCAGCGGGCGAGCTCCTCCACGGCGACCGGGTGGTCGAACTGGGCACGGCTGACCTTGCGTGGCGCGGGCAGCGCCGCCAGTCCGTGCCCGACCACCACCGCGGCGAGCAGGACGGCCCGCAGGTGGGCGCGGCGGTCTGGGGGCGATGACATCGCCCCGACCCTATCGGAGCGGCTCGGCCCAGCCGATCGACCGGTCAGCCCCGGAGCCTCCATGCCCCTCCCCGGACTGCCGCAGCCCTGGACCCTGCACCACCTGCTCGCCCCCATGGCCCTGGCGGGACTGGCTGCCCTGATGGTGGGCTGCGCGGCGGACGAAGGCAGCGACCCCGCACCGGAGGTCGATGGTGAGGCCACCCTGGAGCCCCGGGCCGACGAGCTCGGCGCCGAGGTCTCCCGCGAGGT
>CAYFPX010000148.1:0-21485 GCA_964344945.1 uncultured Enterobacterales bacterium | reverse complement strand
TCGGGGGTGGTGTCGGTGTCGGTGTCGGTGTCGGTGTCGGTGTCTGCGTCGGTGGCCTCGGGGGGCGCGGTGTCCGAGGCGACACAGGCGCCGTCGACCTCGACGGTGCCCTCGCCACAGGTGAGGGAGGACTGGCAGGCCAGGGTGCTGAGGAGGGGGAGCGCGGACAAGAGCATGGGGGCCTCGGGCCGGTGTTCAGGGGGTCATGCCCCGGCGCCGCGGGGTCTTACAGGCGGGTCTGAAGAAGCCGGGCTGTCGTGTCTCGCCGAGCGAGCGCAGTCCGGAGGGCCTGTAAGTGCCCACGCCCTCGGGACATGACCCGTCAGCATCCCCGGAGGTCCCGATGCTCTTCGTGCTCATCGCCTGTGTCGACAACACCGTCTCCCAGCTCCCCAACACCGCCCCGGAGGCCACGATCCTGGCGCCGCTGGACGGCGGGGTGGTCCTGGCCGACGAGCCTCTGACCCTGGCGGGTTCGGTCTACGACAAGGAGAGCGCCGAGTCCGCGCTGACGGTGTGGTGGTCCAGCACCGAGGAGGGGGAGCTCGGCGCCGTGGCAGTCACGGAGGGCCGGGCCGACCTGGAGCTGCGACAGGGACTGGCCGAGGGCGAGCACGAGCTGGTCCTGGAGGCGGTGGACCACGAGGGCCTCGCCACGCTCAGCGCCGTGGTTGTCATGGCCGAGCCGAACCTGCCCCCGGCGGTCTCCTGGCTCACCCCCGCCACCGACAGCGAGGTGCCCGCGGGCTCCCCGCTCACCGCGGTGGCGGCCGTCGAAGACGACCACACGCCCACCGAGGACCTGGTGCTGATCGCCCGCAGCAGCGAGCACGGCCAGCTGGACGGGGAGTGGGCCATCACCGGCACCACGGTCTCCTTCGCGCTGCCCGAAGGGCTGCCCCACGGCGCCCAGGACCTGATCCTCGAGGCCTGGGACGCCCAGGGAGAGCTCGGCAGCGACGCCGTGCCCCTGGTGGTGACCGGCGACGACCCCCCGAGCATCACCATCACGGCGCCGGAGGACGGCGCCACCTACGACGCCCTGAGCACGGTGATCGTGACCGCACAGGTCGACGACGACCTGGACCGAGGCAGCGACCTCGGCCTGAGCTGGTCGGGCATCACCGAGGAGCACTGGATCGACGAGGCGCCGCCCACCACCCCGACCGACGCCGGCACGGCGACCTTCACCTTCGTGATGGACTGCACCTACTACGGGGGCCGCGACGAGACCCTGTACGACGTGACGGTGCGGGTCGAGGACGCCGGCGGCCAGACGGCCGAGGCCACGGTCACGTTCTGGAGCGACTGCCTGCGCCTGTGATCGGTAGACTCGCCGTGTGACCGCACTGCTCGCTCTGCTGGCGGGGACCGGAGCCTGCACGGTGACCCGCTGGGTCGGCGAGGAACCGGTGTCCGACGACACCGGGACCCCGGACGCCACCGACACCGCACCCACCGACTCGACCGAGACCGGCGACACCGCCCTCGGCTGCCCCCTGCCGGTCCCGGACCACGTGACCCTGAGCGCCTCCATCCGGGGCAGCAACCACGTGCCCTTCTACGTGCCCCACGCTGGCTGGGCCCTGGCCACCCTGCACGCCAGCCGGCACCTGGAGGGCCTCGCCGCCGAGCAGATCGACCTGCGCCTGTCCCCGAGCTGGTTCTTCGCCATCGCCCTGGAGAGCAGCTTCATGGGCTGCAGCAGCGCCATCGCCGCCGACCCCGAGGACCCCGCCATCCAGTGGGACCACCAGCCCGACGCGGTCGGCGACGGGTGCTTCGCCCTCAGCGACCAGGCCCACCTCTTCGACCTCTGCCGGCTCTACCCGGAGGAGCTGGACTGCACGGCCACCACCCACCAGACCGCGATCTCCTCGGCGCTGGAGGAGACCACCGGCCGGGACAACGTGGAGCCCGGGGTCCTGGCCACCGCCTGGTATGCGCTGTTCTCCTACGCGATGATCCAGTGGTCGTCGGGGGCCAACGAGGCCGACCCGGACGCCTGGCTGGCCGCGGCCGCCGATCCCTGGGCGGTGGAGAAGCTGATGGCCCTGGCCCACCGGGAGACCGCCTACTCCAGCCTGGTGGTGCTGTCGGTCCAGGGCTGCCAGGACCAGGCGATCGAGGACTGCTGGGCCGACGCCGCCCCCACCCGGGCGGACCTGGCGATCGGGGTGGCCTCCCACGTGGCGGACCTCGAGGGTGGCCTGGCCGCGGGCCACTGCTACGACCGCGTGCTGACCGATGCCGAGGTCAGCGACTACGTCCAGTCCCTGGCCGTCCTGTTCCCGGACGGCGACACCGAGGCCGCCACGGAGGCGGCGCTGGCGGCCCTCGGCGGGCCCGAGGCCCCCTTCCAGGCGGTGGGCGACGACGTGGTCGCGGCCATCGACGGCGCCTGGCCCCTGCGCCTGCGCTGCCCGGGCAGCGAGCTGTCGACCCGCTTCACCGTGGGGTGTCCGCCGTGAGCCTGTGGCTGTGGACCCTGGGCGCGGCCTGGGCGGGGGAGGGGGCGTTGGTCCTGCTCCAGCCGGAGGGTGCGCTGCCCGGCCCTCTGGCCGAAGCGGTGCTGCTGACCCTCTCCGACCCACCGCCCGCCCTCCGGGACTACGACGTGGCCACCCTGCGGGCCCTCGGCGCCACCGCCCAGCTCGACGCGGTGCGGCCCCTGCTCGCCGAGCCAGAGGTGCTCGCCGCGGCCTGGGTGGATCCCTCGGATCCCGCGGTGGTGCGGCTGGTGGTCGTCTTCGCCACCGAGGGCCGGGGCGTGGTGCGGGTGGTGGAGGAGCCGGCCGGACCCGGCGCGGAGCAGGCCGTGGCGCTGGCCCTGCGGGAGCTGGTCGCGGCGGCCCAGGTGCCGGAGCCGGAGCCGGACCCCGAGCCCGCACCGATCGCGCCCGTGGACCCGGTGCCCGAGGTGCAGGGGACCCTGCCTCGGCCCAAGCACGTGGCGGTGCGCCTGGGCGGTGAGCTGGGTGTCGGAGACGTGGGGCCCGGGGCATGGGGCACGCTCGCGCTGCGCGGCGGCCTGCAGCATGGGCCTGGCTTCGGGCTCACCGTCGAGGGCGCCCTGCGCCACGGCGGCGGTGACCCGGTCCGGGTCAGCGGCGGTGGCCTGGCCCTGGAGGCGGCCCTCTCGACCGGCGGGGAGCGAGTCTCTGCCCACGGCGGCCTGCGCCTCGGCGCGGTCGCCCTGCGCGTCGTGGACGGGGTCACCCAAGACGACCCGGTCTGGCTGCCCGAGCTCACCGCGGGCCTGGCGGGCGGGCTGCGTCTCCAGCTCGGCGGCACCTCGATCGGCGCCTGGGCCCAGGGCTCCGGCCTGGTCGTCTCCGGCGAGGTCCTGCGCCGCACCGACGGCAGCACCGCGCTGGCCGCTGGACCCCTCCAGCTGGCCGGCGGGCTGGAGCTCGGCTGGTGGCTGTAAGTCCCTCGCCCGTGGCGGCATGAAGGGTCGTCATGCCCCTCCCTGACGCCCGGCTCGTCGACATCTCCGACGCCGCCCTGATGGCGCGGCTCGCCCGCGGCGACGCGACGGCCCTGGGCCCTCTGCACCACCGCCACGCCGGTGCGGTGACCGCGCTGCTGCTGCGCCTGGAGCCCGGGCGGCGCCGGGAGCAGGCCGAGGACCTCTGCCAGGAGACCTTCCTCACCCTGCTCGAGACCGCCGGCCGCTACAGCGAGCAGGGCCTGGCCCGCAGCTGGATCATGGGCATCGCCGTGCGCAAGCACCGGGGAGCCCTGCGCCGGGCGAAGTTCCGGGCGCTGCTGCGTTTCCGGCACGGCAAGGGGGCCTCGGGCACCGCCGCGCCGCCCGCCAGCCTCCAAGACGACACCCTCGACGACCGCCGCCAGGTCACGCGCACCCTGGCCGCCCTGTCTCCCTCCGACCGGGAGCTCCTGGTCCTCAGCGTGGTCGAGGGCCTGTCCCCCGACCAGCTCGCCAGCACCCTCGGCATCACGAAGAACGCGGCGAGCGTCCGCCTCCACCGCGCCCGCAAGCGCTTCGCCCAGCGCCTGGAGTCCCCATGACCCCCCCCGATCCGGACACCCGGCTCCGGGCCTGGGCCGACGACCACCGGGTCGAGGGCCCCGACCTCGAGACCTCCTTTGCCGTGGCGGACGCCCTGGTGGCGCGGGCGGCACGCCGCCGCACCGTGCGCCGGACCGCGGCCGGGGTCGCCGTGGCGGCCGTGCTGCTGCTGGGCGTGCTCGCCCTGCCCGAGTCCCCAGAGGCCCCGGTCCCGCCGCCGGCCCCCATCGACCCCCGACCCGGTGCCCCCTCTGGTGCCCGAGGTGCTCTACCAGGAGGGCAGCGCCGCCACCCGGCTCACCCGGGAGATCGAGGTGCCGGCAGGCGACAGGCTGGTCCTGCAGCTCGGGCCCGACGTGATCGGCCTGGGCGCGGACTCGCGCCTGGTGGTGGAGGAGGCCCGGGAGGCCCTGACCCGGCTGCGGCTGGAGCAGGGCGGACTGGCCGCGCGGGTCGGCGCGGGCGGCGACGAGGAGCGCTTCGTGGTCCTGGCGGGCGAGGTGACGGTGGAGAGCGCCGAGGGGCGCTTCGGGGTGTTCCGCGACGGCGACCGGATCCTGGTGAGGGTGCGCGAGGGGCGGGTCCGGGTCCGCCGGGGCGCCGAGCAGTGGTCCGTGGGCGCCGGGCGTGGGCTGGCGGTGGACCCCAGCGGCGGCGTGCTGGAGGTCCTGGAAGAGGGCGAGGACACCCTGGCGGCGCTGCTGGCGACCGCGCCCCGCGAGGCGGTCGAGGAGGTCTTCGAGAGCCCCGCGCCCAGGCCCCCCACCCCTCTGAACAAGGATCCGGCCCCGCCGCCCCTGCCCACCGTCCCCGAGGCCCGCGCCCGCCTGCTCGGCGGCGACCAGGAGGGGGCCGTCGCCGCCCTGGAGGCGCGGCTGGAGGTCCACCCCACCGAGACGGACAGCTGGCAGCTCCTCGCCACGGCCCATCGCCGCAGCGGAGATCGCCCAGCGGCAGCCGTCGCCTGGGAGCAGGTGCGGCGCCATGGCGCCGGCGCGATCCGGGCCCAGGCCGCCTACGAGCTCGCGGTGCTCCACCAGGACACCGGCGAGCACGGCACGGCGGCCGAGCTCCTGGCCGGGCTGGTCGACGACCCCGACCTCAACCGCAGCCTGCGTCCCGACGCCGCGGTCCGGCTCGGGCGCAGCCAGCTCGCCCTGGGGCAGACCGAAGCCGCCCGGGCGACCCTGACCGGTGTGGTGGAGGACTTCCCCGGAACCCAGCCCGCCGCCACCGCGAGCGGGCTGCTCGGGGGACTCTGATCGGCCGGATCACCTGGGTCCCCGGCTACTCCGCCCTGCCCTGCACCTTGATCCGAAAGCGCAGCGCGTTCTTGTTCTTGAGCTGCCCGAACATCGCCGAGAACGGCTCCATGCCGAAGTCCGTGTGCTTCGCGGTGAAGGAGCCGGTGGCCGAGAAGGTGTCGCCCTCGACGGCCACGGTCATGGGCACGGAGATCGCCTTGCCGGTGCCGTGGATGGTGAGCGTGCCCTTGACGGTGGGCTTGTCCGCAGCACCGCTGCAGCCGGTGCTCTGGAAGGTGATGTCCGGGAAGCGGCCCGCGTCCAGCTGGTCCTTCGCCAGCATGTTGTCCTTGACGTCCTGTCGCTGCCCGCTGCTGAGCTCGCCTTCGAGGCCGTAGGCCTTGCGCAGCGACGGGCTGTCCGGGTCGAGCTTGGCGACGGGCAGGCTGAACTGGATCCGGCAGGCGGCGAGGTCGGCTTCGTCCCAGGTGACCGTGCCCCGCCAGCCCTTCGCCTGGACCACGTGGTCGTGGCTCAGGCCGGCGCCCATGGTGTCCGGGTCCTTGTCGATCAGGACCACCAGGCGGGAGCGGCCGGCGTCGAGGGTGTAGGTGACCGGGCCCGCGGGCTCCGGCGGGGGCTCTTCGGTGGCCTGCGGCTCGGGCTCGGAGGGCGCCTCGGTGGCGGCCTCCTCGGTGACCGTGGGCTCTTCGGCCTGGGGCGCCTCCGCCTTGTGCTCGGCGTGCTCGCTGTGGCCAGCGGGCGCGGGGTCGGACTTCTCCTCGGCCATCGGCTGCTCCGCCTTGTGCTCGGCGTGCTCGCTGTGGCCCGCCGGAGGTGCGTCGGGCGCGGGATCCGGGTCGACCACCTCGGCCGCGCCGTCGGACGGCGCCACCTCCGCAGGCACCTCGGGCTCCGCGGCCGGCGCGACCTCGGCGGGGGTCTCAGCGGGAGGCGTGACCGCTGGCGGCGTCGCCTCCGGTGCGCTGGAGGAGCAGGCGAGCAGCAGCAGGAGGGAGGTCACAGCGGGGTCCTGGAGTGGATGCGGGGGCGATGATGCCGGAGGCGAGGACGCGATGCGAGCGAGGGAACATCAGCCGCAGTGAAAGGTCCAAGGCCCTGGAGGCGTTGACCCCGCGTCGTGCTGCTGACCTCGCTGCTCTTGCTGCCGTCCCTCCAGGCCGCCCAGGTGGTCCTGGATCGCTCGGCCTACGAGGCCCTGCTGCCGCCCCAGGCCGAGCCCGAGGCGGTGCCGGGTCCGGGTGTGACCCGGCGCGACGTCGTGATCGCGCCGACATCGGGTGGCCTCTCGGTCGTGGCCAGGTGGCAGCTGTCCGGACCCGCCCCCGGCTGGGTGCGGCTGGTGCTCGCGCCGAGCGTCATGCACGTCGAGACCCTCACCTTTCGGGGACAGAGGCTGGACGGCCAGGCGACCGGGGCCGGGCTGACCGTGCACCTCTTCGTCGACAGCCCTGGCGAGCTGCAGCTCGAGGGCTTCGTGCCCGGGGATCCCGCCCAGGCGCCCGTGGGCCTCCCCCTGGCGGCCGCGCCGGTCGGCACGGTCTCCGCACCCGGGCTGCACCTGAGGGACGCCGTGGCGGTCGACGGCACGTGGTGGACCGGCCGCCAGCAGCTGGTCCTGGGCCCGCCCCCGCCCCCGCCTCGGACCGGCGAGACCCTGGTCGTGGCCCACGGTGGCCTGGGCGTGACCCTGCAGGAGGACGCCCTGCACGGCCGCGCGAGGATGCTCTGGGAGGTCCGCCGAGGGGCGGTCGAGCAGGTCTCCTTCCGCCTCACCGGCGCCGGCGCCGACCTGGAGGTCACCGGCGTCGGGCTCCGCGAGTGGACGCGCCGGGGGGATCGTGTCGTCGCCACCCTCCAGGCTCCGAGCGAGGGTCGCGTGGCTCTGGAGGCCACCTGGAGCCGACCGGTGCCGCGCGGCACCGAGGCCAGCGTGCCCCTGCCGATCCTGACCCCGGAGGGCGCCTTCCGCGCCGACGTCTCCCTGCAGCTCGCGCGGGACGGCGAGCTCGAGGTCCTGCCGGACCTGCCCCGCTGGGAGGCGATCCCCCGGGACGCCCTGCCCACCTGGGGTCGGGACCTCGTGCACGGCACACCCACCGCCGCCTACGTCGCCGCCTCGGCCCGGCCCGGCCAGCTCGGCCTGCTGCGGTACGAGCCCGTCGAGGCCCCGGCGGTGGTCGTCGACATCGCCGCCCACACCCTGGCCGCGAGCCGGGAGGGTCGGGTCCTGGGGCGCAGCCTCTACCAGGTGCGCAACGAGCGGGCCTCGCACCTGCGCGTCGCGCTTCCGGAGGGCTCACGCCTGCTGGGCGTGCGGGTCGGTCGAGAGGTCGCCACCCCGGTCTCCGACGGCACACCAGGGGTGCTCGTGCCCCTCGTCCGCTCGGTCGAGACCGTGGAGGGCCTGATCAGCTTCCCGGTCGAGGTGATCTGGCTGAGCGAGGGCGCGGCCTGGGTCCCCGGCGAGGTCCGGCGCCAGGTCCTGCCCGTCACCGACGCACCGGTGGGGGTGGCGCGCACCACCGTGCACCTGCCACCGGGCTTCGGGGACGGTGGCGACGAGGCCGAGGACCGGGTCGACACCTTCAGCGAGGGCGAGGGCATCACCTACGGCTTCGCGGTGGGCGACGCCCGGGCCGTCGAGAGCGACCAGCTCTTCCAGGGCGCGGTCGACGACTGGATGAACAACGACTTCGACGCCGCCCAGGAGAAGCTCGACGAGCTCGACGAGCTGGGGGCCGAGTCCGAGGACATCGACCGGCTGGCGTCGAACCTGGAGATCGTGTTCGCGACCCCGGCGGCTCCGAAGGAGGCCCGCGGCGACAAGCGGGCCGAGCGCCGGATCAAGGCCCAGGCCCGGGCGCGCTCGACCGAGAAGGACCGGGTCCAGAAGAAGAAGGTCGCCGAGGCCGAGGAGGCCGAGCGCTCCGGGGACTACGCCCGCGCCCAGTCGCTGTACGGGGAGGCCCTGGAGCTGGGCGAGGAGCTCGAGGTCCTGGCCGACGAGGAGTCGGTCGAGCAGTCCTCCCGGAACGAGGCCTACCGCAGCAACCTGGCCCAGCTCGAGGAGAAGCAGGCGGCGGTCGAGGCCCCCGAGGAGCCGGGCTGGTGGGACGTGCCGGCCACCGACGAGGAGCCGGTCTTCCTGTCGTTGGGGGACGCCGACGGCGACGACTGGTTCGACGTCGACGAGGACGCCCCCGTGATCATCGGCGGCCAGGTGCTGAGCGGCGATGTCGAGTTGATCGGCGGCGAGGTGACCGAGGGGCTCGGGGGACTCGGCACCGCGGGCCGGGGGGCCGGGGCCTCCGGCTACGGCTCGGGTGGCGCCAGCTTCGGCTACGCGGGCTCGGTCCACCACGGCGCGGCCGCCGCCCCGGAGCCCCTGCCAGCCCCTTCGGTGATCGCGACCGCGCTCACCGTGCACATCCCCACCGCCGGAGAGGCGGTCCACTTCCAGCGCTTGCTGCTGCCGGCCGGCGCGACCACCGAGGTCGTGCTGGTCGGTGAGCAGGAGCGCGTCCGTTGGAGGTCCCGATGAGGAGTCTTGCCCGTGTCGCCGGCGCTGTCTGCGCCCTCACCCTCGCCAGTCCGGCCGCCCAGGCCCAGGATCCGGATCGGGTCACCATGACCCTGCGCGAATTCCTGCAGCTCTACGAAGCGAGCAAGGACCGGCCCAAGGACCCGCCGAAGGCCCCGGTGCCCTACACCATCGCCAGCTCCCGCTTCGACGGCGAGGTCCGCCTGCGGGACGGCGAGGCCAGCAGCGCGGTCTTCGAGGCCCGCTTCCACGTGGATCTGCACCAGGACGAGGGGTGGACCCGCGTGCGCCTGCTGCCCGGCTCCGTGGCCTTGTCCTCGGCGAAGCTCGGCGGCCGGGAGGCCGCTGTGGAGCTCCGGGACGGCTGGTACACCCTGGTGACCGACCGCACGGGCCGCCTGGACATCGACGTGGTCTTCGCCACCGCCGTCGCCACGTCCAAGGGCTCCAGCAGCCTGAGCTTCCAGCTGCCGAGCGCGGGAGCGACGGCCCTGCAGCTCGCGGTGCCCAGCGAGCACGACCTGGACTTCGACGTGGCCAACGCCCGGCTGATCGAGGACATCACCGACGGCGACCAGCGCATCGTCACCGCCACCGTGCCCAGCGCCGGGCTGATGGCCATCGCCTGGCAGCGGGAGCTGCCGGACACCGCGGTGGATCCCGGGGACCCGGAGCAGGCGGACCCGGCGCGGATCTACGCCGAAGTCCACACCCTGGTCGGCCTGGGGGACGGCCTGCTGTCGGCGACCACCACCATCACCCACAGCATCCTCTTCGCCGGGGTGGAGACCCTGCGGGCCCGGGTGCCCGAGGGCTTCACCCTGCTCGATGTCCAGGGCAACGGTGTCCGGGACTGGAGCCTGGCCGGGGACGGCACCCTGGCGGTCCAGCTGAACTACGCCGCCGAGGGGCTCTACGACCTGAGCCTGCAGCTCGAGCGGGTGGTGGGAGAAGGCGACGTCACCGCCGTCGCGCCGGTGGTGGTGCCACTGGACGTCGAGCGCTCCAAGGGCTGGCTCGGCGTGGAGTCCCGGGGCTCGCTGGAGATCGCCGCCGGTGATGTGGCTGGCGCGACCCCGGTGGACGTGCGCTCGCTGCCCGCTTCGATCCTGGGCATCACCGGCAACCCGGTGCTGCTCGGCTACAAGTACCTGGGCGACGGCGCCGTGATCCCTCTCCAGGTCACCCAGCACGACGACGTCGACGTGCTCGTCACCCTGCTCGACCAGACCCGCGCTCGGACCATGTGGACCGGCGACGGCCGCAGCCTGACCAGCGTGAGCTACCAGGTGCGCAACAACCGCAAGCAGTTCCTGCGGCTCGCGCTGCCCGAAGGCGCCGAGCTCTGGAGCGCCAGCGTGGGCGGTCGCGCGGTCCAGCCCGCCCAGAGCGGCGACGGCCGGGTCCTGATCCCGCTGGTGCGCAGCCAGGCGGCCGGCGGGGCCCTGGCGGCCTTCTCGGTCGAGGTGGTCTACGTCGAGGACCACGAGCCGGTCGAGGGCAAGGGTGCCTTCCGGGGCAGCCTGCCCCAGGCCGACGTGCCCAGCACCTACGTCGCCTGGTCGGTCTACGTGCCCGATGAGGCCAAGGTGAAGGACCCCGATGGCTCGCTCCGGGCGGTGGACCACCTCAGCAACCCGATCCCCGGCGGCGAGGTCTACGAGATCCAGACCCAGACCGCCAACGTCCAGCGCTCGGCCGGTGACCAGGCCTTCGGCGAGGGCGCGGTCCCCGTGGCGGTCAGCCTGCCGCTCCAGGGCACGCCCCTGCACTTCGAGAAGCTGCTGGCCATGGACGAGGAGCTGTGGGTCGGGTTTGCGGTGAAGCTCTGACGAGGCACGACTTCGGCTCGGTCACGACAGGGGTGCGGCGGATGCCTGCGCGATCATCGGATCAACCCAGGTGACCCGGTCAGTCACCGGGTGTTCTTGAATCCCGACCGAGCTGGGCGCAGCTATCGCGATTCCAGGTGTTTAGCGCCGCTTGCGGCGCGTCGCCGACGAGGGAGCGGGCTGTAGCCCGCGACTGAGGAGGGGAAACGCCTGGGATTGCGAGAGCAAGCCCAGCGACGGGAGGACTTGAAGACACCCAGTCAGACCCCCTGAGTGGCGGGTCGACCACACTCAGGGGCCCTCAGTGGCGGGCCTGCCTTGCATGGGGCCCGAGCCGGCCGCGCAGGGCCGCCACTCGAGTCCGTTGAGTGTGTCCTGGGCGTGCCGGGCAGGGCTCGGCCCGCCACTCGACCCCCTTGAGTGGCTCCCCCCCGCCAGTCGGGGCCTCTGAGTGTTGTCCAGGCCCCCTGGCACCCGTGGCAGCTTGGGTTCTGCCCGAGGATCAGGGGCGGCAGAGGGACCGGATCCCGGCCTCCCAGGGCCCGGCCACCAGCCGCGCCGCTTGGGCGTCGCCCACCAGGCCGGTCTCGGTGGACCAGTGGGCGCCGGTCTCGACCCAGAGGCGCCGGGTCTCGTGGGTCAGGGTCAGGCCGTCGGTGTCGCCGGCCAGGCCGGCGGCCCGCTGGGCGGTGCCCACGGCCTGTCGGGTGGCCCGGTCAGTGGAGCGGGCGCCTGGAGTGCGGCTCGGGCCGACGGCGAAGCCGACCTGGACCTGGTCCAGGTCCGTGGACCACGGGGCGGTCTCGGCGCGGTCCCCGCAGGAGACGGCGAGCCAGGTGCGGGTGCCGATCGCGGAGAGCTTCGCCGGGCGCAGCTCGCCGTGCTGGCGGTTGGCGTGGTGCACGGCCACCGGCCGCGCGATGGGCTCGGTGTAGCCGGTGGCCCAGATCACCTCGTCCAGGCGCCCCTGGGCGATCAGGGTGTCGGGATCCTCGGTGCCCGGCACCGCGCAGGCCCCGGGGACGTAGGCGAGCTCGGCGAGTCCCAGGACCTCGCAGTCCACCTGCTCCGCCTGCTCCCCGGCCCCGGGCGCCAGCAGCTCGGCCCGCATCGCCTCCCAGTCCACCGCGAGCCAGGTCTGACCCCAGGCATCGCGCACCCACTCGCCGGCGAGGCTCTCGGGCACGCCCTGGGCGGCCAGGCCGTCGCTCACGGGGGATCCCACCCCAGGGCCCTCACAGGCGATCAGCGAGAGGACGAGGGCGAGTGGCATGGGCGTCCCGTGGCGTGGGTGCCTGGGAAGCGTAGGAGCGGCGAGGGGCCCGGCACCGAAACGGGTTGTGACAGCATGTTTCGGGCGCTTGCGGGGGCCCGGGTGACGGGGGAGGCGACCGGGTGTCGCCGAACCACGACACGGGTGTCGCGGAGCCTCGACGCCTCAATTCCTCAAGTGAGCCCCCAGGCGGTTCGAGTAGTCTGGCACGGATGTTGCCGTAGGGCCGGGTCCGACAGCAAGTCCCCTTGGAGAAGAACCATGCGCATGTCCCCCCTCGTCGCTCTCCCCGCCGCCGCCCTCCTGCTGGGCACCGGCTGCAACATCGTCGGCGCCACGCTCGGCGGTGCCGAGCTGGCCGGAGGCATGGTCCTCGGCAACCTCGGCGGTGGCTCCTACGTCTACGACGCGGGCACCTCGGTGGTCTGCCTCGGCTCCGACGCCGCGGTCGACGAGAGCGAGACCTACCGCTACTCCGGCGAGGTGATCGCGGTCGACGCCCAGCCCGAGGCCGGCTGGGACAACCTCGTCCCCTGCTGGACCGAGCCCAACCAGGTCTTCGTGATCAAGGACACCAACGGCGACATCTGGCGCCTGGGCTATGCCTGGATCGAGGGCGACTGGGACAGCACCCCCTGGGTCGACCTGACCCGCGGCGACGACGCGAGCGTGTTCGTCCGCCAGGATCCGGCCGAGGGCTCCGACGCCGCGGGCTTCGCCATCTATGACGGCGAGGATCGCCTGGCTTACGCCCTGGAGTCCGGGGTCAACGGCCAGGGCCTCCAGGACGGCGACATCGACGGCCTGTCCGTGTCCCACGGCGCCGACATCGGCACCAGCCAGGGCAGCTGCGGCGACCGCAACGACATCCGCCTCGACTTCGTCAGCGACACCGACCGCCTCGCCATGGGCCCCGGCGGCGACGCTGGCATGGAGGTCGACGGCGAGTACCTGACCGCCTGCAACATCGACAGCTTCACCTGGGCCGATGCCGGGGACTGCGAGGAGCCGAGTGAGAGCTCCTGGGTGATGTTCTAGGATCAGCCTGCTAGTACCCGGCCACAGGGACTTTGATCAGTTGAGCGGAGCCGGTCATCGGAGGGCCGGCAGCTCGTCTGGGGGAAGAAGGACCCGGATGCTGCGCGGCGTGCGTGGGGTACGGCTGATCAAGCCGAGCTTGGTCAGGCGGACGATCATGTTCTGGGCGGTCGGCGGCGTCACGCCGAAGTAGCTCTGGATGTCAGCGACGGCCGGGGGGTAGCCGTTGAGCTTGGTGTAGGCGTGGATGAAGGCGAGGTACTGCCCCTGCTTGTCGGTGTAGCGCGCGCTGGCCACGAGGGGCATCTCCGTGGTGTCGTTGACACGTCAACGGGTGATCTCCTCTCCGGAGGTACCCATGAACCGACTCTACGACGTGGACCTGACCCACGACGAACGTGAAGACCTGGTCCAGCTCACCCGGGGAGGAGCCCTGGGGGTCCGGAAGCTCAAGCGCGCGCAGATCCTGTTGATGGCCGACGGCTAGTGTCCTGTCTCAGAAGTTCGTGAGGCAATCACGCAGCCATCGCCGCGGCTGGTGGTCTGCTCGAGCGGCCGGTGTGGCCGAGTCACATCAACGCGAGAGCGGGCCGCCAGGCGTGGCGAGGGCAAGTGAGTGTCCACGAACTTCTGAGACAGGACACTAGCGCTAGAACGGGATGTCGTCGTCGGGGAAGTCGTCGGCCGGGGCCGTGGGCTGGGGGGGCGCCTGCTGGGGGCCGCGGTCGTAGCCGCCGCCGCCGCCGCCGCCGCTGCCGCTGCCGCCGCGGCTGTGGCCACCGCCACCACCGCCGCCGCCGTAGCCACCACCACCGCCGCCGTAGCTGCCGCCACCCTCGCCGCGGCCGCCGAGGAACTTCACGTTCTCGCCCACGACCTCGGTGGAGTAGCGATCGTTGCCGTCGCGGTCCTGCCACTTGCGGGTCTGGAGGCGACCCTCGATGTAGAGCTGCTTGCCCTTGCGGCAGTACTGGTTGACGTTCTCCGCCGTGCGCCCGAACACGACCACGGAGTGCCACTCGGTGTGATCGCCCCAGTTGCCGTCGCGGTCCTTGCGCCGAGTGCTCGTGGCGACCCGCAGGTTGCAGACCGCCATGCCGCTGCCGGTGGACCGCATCTCGGGGTCCTGCCCCAGGTTGCCGATGAGGATGACCTTGTTGACCATGACTGCTCCGCGGTGGGGGCGTCCTGTACCGGGGTTAGGTCAGTCAGGCAATGGCTGCCTCCGCCCAGCTGATCTTCGGCTCGCCCCCGCCTCCACAGGACCACGACGTGCTCGCCTGGGGGCGCTCGCTCGAGCCCACCTGGTCCGCCTGCTTCGACGCGCTGGAGCCCGGCTGTCGGGCGATCGTGCACGTGGCCGAGGATCTCCCGCTGCGGCACCCGATCGTGCTCGCCTGGGAGGCGCTCGGGGCGGACGCCATGGGGGCGATCCTGTGGCAGCGAGCACCCCTGCCGCGGCCGCCGGGCCGGATCCGACCGGATCACGAGTGGATCCTGGTGTTCAAGAAGCCGGGACGGGCCAAGAAGATCGACAGGGCGCTCAAGGAGCGAGCCCGCATGACCGCCGCGGAGTGGAACGCCTGGTTCGCCGGCCACTGGACCCTGCCCGAGCCCGCGCCTGGGGAGCCCTACCCCGACGAGCTCCTGCGGCGGGTGGTCCGGATGTACAGCTTCCCCGGCGACACCGTGGGCTGCCCCTGGCCGGAACGCGGTCCGGTGGGCGCGGTGCTGGCGCGCGAGGAGCGGACCCTGGTGGAGGTGAGCCCATGAACGTCGCACTGACCGGAGCCACGGGGCTGCTGGGGTCGAACCTGGCCGAGGCCTGCCTGGAGGCGGGCCACACCGTCACGGCCACGAAGCGGGCGACGAGCCGCACCGAGCACCTGGCGGACCTGGACCTCACCTGGGCAGAGGCGACCCTGGGAGACATCGAGGCCCTCGCCGCCGCGTTCGCGGGGGCCGAGGTGGTCTTTCACTGCGCGGCCGCCGTGACCGTGCGCAAGGAGGCCGCGCCCTGGGTGGTGGCGGCGAATGTCGATGGCACGCGGCACGTGATCGACGCCTGCAAGGCCGCGGGGGTCCGGCGGCTGGTGCACTGCTCGAGCGTGGTGACCGTCGGGCTGTCCGAGGACGGCGAGCCCAGCGACGAGACCGCGGAGTGGAACTTCGAGCGCTTCGGGATCATGGACGGGTACACCCTGACCAAGCGCCGGGCCGAGGAGCTGGTGCTGGCCGCGGTGGCCGACGAGGGGCTGGACGCCGTAGTGGTCAACCCGACCTACATGATCGGACCCCGGGACGTGCGGCCCTCGAGCGGAAAGCTCCTGGTGGAGATCGTGAAGCGGGCGGTGCCCGGGGTGTCGGCGGGGGCCAACAACTTCGTCGACGTGCGCGACGTGGCCCGGGGCATGGTCCTGGCGGCGGAGCGCGGGCGGACCGGGGAGCGATACATCCTCGGCGGGCTGGACCTGCCGTATGCGGAGATCTTCGCGCGGGTCGCCGCGATCTCTGGTGTGAAGCCCATCACCCGGGTGCTGCCGCGCTGGCTGGCGTCCGTCGCCGGCTGGTACGGCGACCTGGTCGAGGCGGTGAGCGACCAGGAGCCCCTGCTCAACTCGGCGTCGATCGCCTGGGGCTACACCAACCGGTACAGGTTCACGAGCGCCAAGGCCCAGGCAGAGCTGGGCTATGAGATCGGCCCCCTGGAGCCCGCGATCCGAGACGCGCTGGTCTGGTTCCGGGAGCACGGCATGCTGCCGGCCACGCCCGGCCTGCCCTGACCCACGCAGGTCCCCCCCGAGCGCACAGCGCCGCGCCTCCATGACTGACCCGCCAAGAACTTGACTGAGTGTCAAGTTCGGCCCCACTCAGCCCCTTGACCTGGCCGGAACTTGTCACTCAGTCAAGTTCGGCCGGGGTCGCGGGGTGTCGGGTCGCGGGGCCACCGACCCGATCCACCTCGCCCCGCACCTCCATGACTTACCCGCCCCGAACTTGACTGAGTGTCAAGTTCGGCCCCACTCAGCCCCTTGACCTGGCCGGAACTTGTCACTCAGTCAAGTTCGGCCGGGGTCGCGGGGTGTCGGTCGGGCGACCGCTCCTGACCGAGCCGCCGCAACCGCAGGGAGTTGGCCACCACCGACACGCTGCTCAGCGCCATTGCGCCCCCGGCGATCATCGGCGTCAGCACGCCGGCCATCGCCAGGGGGATCGCCACGACGTTGTAGCCGAAGGCCCAGCCCAGGTTCTGGCGGATGGTGCGCAAGGTCGCGCGGCTCACGCCGATCGCCTCCTGGAGCAGTCCCAGGTCGCTGCGCACGAGGGTCAGGGCCGCCGCCTGGCGAGCGACGGCGCTGCCGGAACCCATCGCCACCCCGACGTCGGCCTGGGCCAGCGCCGGCGCGTCGTTCACGCCGTCGCCGATCATCGCGACCACCCGGCCCTCGGCCTGGAGCGCGGACACCGCGTCGGCCTTCTCGCCCGGCAACACCCGGGCACGCACCGCGTCGACCCCCACCTCGGCCGCCACGGCCTCCGCGGCCGCGGCGCTGTCCCCGGTCAACAGGGTCACGCCCACGCCGGCGGCCTTCAGCCGGCCCACGGCCTCCGCAGCCTCGGGCCGCACCGCGTCCGCCAGCGCCACCAGCCCCGCGGCGTCGCCGTCGACCGCCACCCACACGACGCTCGCGCCGCCAGCCTCGGCCTCCGCGGCCGCCCCGTCCCAGGCCGTGGCCGCCACGCCCTGCTCGACCAACCAGGACCGCGTCCCCACCGCCACCCGCCGCGCACCAACCAGGCCCTGGACCCCTCGCCCGGGCACGGCCACGACCTGGGCCGCCGCCTCGCCCGGGCCCGCCGCCTCTCGGATGCCACGGGCCAGGGAATGCTCCGAGCCGGCCTCGACCGCCGCGGCCAGGGCCAGCACTTCGTCGCCCCCCTCCACCGCGACCACCGAGAACCGGCCCCGGGTCAGGGTCCCGGTCTTGTCGACCACCACGTGATCCACCCGCGCCAGGCGCTCCAGGGCCTCGGGCCCCTGGACCAGCAGCCCCCGACTCGCGCCCACCCCCGTGCCCACCAGGATCGCCGTGGGGGTCGCCAGGCCCAGGGCACAGGGGCAGGCGATGACCAGCACACTCACGGCGTTCACCGCCGCGGTCACCACACCGGCCCCCACCCACCACCAGCCGAGGAAGGTCGCGAGCGCGAGCGCCAGCACCACCGGCACGAACACCGCCGCCACCCGATCCACCAGCCGCTGCACCGGGGCCTTCTCGCTCTGGGCCTGCCGCAGCCGCGCCAGGATCGCCGCCAGGGCCGTGCCCCGACCGGTGCGCAGGGCCCGCACCCGCAGGGCGCCGTCGCCGTTGACCGTGCCCGCCAGGACCTCGTCCCCGGGCGCCTTCGGCACCGGCCGCGCCTCGCCGGTCAGGAGCGACTCGTCGGCCGCCGACACCCCGGCCTCCACCAGTCCATCCACGGGGATGGGCCCGCCGGTCTCCACCAGCACCAGGTCGCCGACGCGGACCGAGCCGGCCGGCACCTCGACCACCTCGCCGCCCTGGAGCACCCGCGCGACCGCCGGGGTCAGGTCCGCGAGGGCGCGGATCGCCTCGGCCGCCGAGCCCTTGGCCCGCGCCTCCATCCAGCGCCCCAGCAGGATCAGCGTCACGATCACCGCGGCGGACTCGAAGTAGAGCGCCCCGGGGCCGAGCCACAGGAGCCCTGCCACCGACAGGGCCCAGCCCGCGCCGGTGCCCGCGGCCACCAGGCTGTTCATGTTCGCGGTGCCCAGCCGGAGCTGCTTGAAGGCGTCCGACCAGAACCGCCGACCGGACACGAATACCACCGGGGTCGCCAGGGCCGCCGAGATCCAGTGCCCGGGCGCCCAGCCCATGAACCCCATGCCCAGCACCACCACCGGCACCGTGAGCACCGCCGCCACCGTGAAGTCCCGGCGCAGCCCAGCGATCTCCGCCTGCTCGCGGGCCCGCCACGCCGCCGCCTCGGCGACGGGATCCTCCAGGTCCACGTCGTCGGGCACGCCGAAGCCCGCACGCTCCACGGCGCCCACCACCGCCGCGCGGTCCACGGTCCCCGGCACCACCGCCAGCGCCGCCCGGCCCGTGGCGTAGTTCACGTCGGCCTGCTCGATGCCCTCGACCCGGCCGAGCACGCGCTGGAGGCGGCTCGCGCAGCTGGCGCAGGTCATGCCCTCGACGGGCAGCTCGAAGCGGACGGGCTCCATCGGCCCCCACCTAAGCACCGTCGAGCCGTCCGAACAGCGTCGCCGGTCATCTGCCCCCGGGCCACCTGACACCTTGCTGACAATCCGCCAGTTCGATAGATCGCCGGGCTCTTTCACACGGACATCGCCCATGACGATCCTGCCCTTGAGTCTGGCCCTCCTCGGCTGCGACACCTCCGCCACCGACACCGAGTCCACACTCGCGCTGCCCTTCCAGCCCCACAACCACCTGGTGCTCGCGGGCCCCGGCGCCGAGTTCGACGACCCGGACGCCATCCAGACCTTCTCGACCCTGTGCTCCGGCTCCATCCAGAGCTGCATCGACGCGGCGAGCAGCGGGGACACCGTCACCATCGGCGCGGGCGTCTACAGCGAGAACCTCACCCTCAAGACCGGCGTGACCCTCGACGGCGCCGGCCGCAGCGAGGTCTACGTCTACGGCACCGTCGACGGCACCGGCGTCAGCGGCCTGGACATCTCCGGCATCACCTTCGTGGACCCGGACTACGTCACCCTCGGCGTGCCCTACGGCAACTACGGCATCGTGCTCGACGGCGCGAGCGACGTGAAGCTCAGCGACGTCGGCACCCACTACTTCAACGACGGCATCCGGATCCTCAGCAGCAGCGCCATCGAGGTCGACAACTGCGCCATCTGGTACGACTGGTACGGCGTCTACATCGAGAGCTCGTCCGACGTCGAGATCACGAACAACCTGATCGCCAGCAACGGCGCGGGCGGCGTGGCCACCACCGCCGGCACCAGCGGCCGGATCGTGCACAACACGGTGATCGGCAACGCCTACGCCTCGAGCACCGAGTACCTGGCCGGCGCCATCGCCACCGGCAACTCCGGCTCCGAGGTCGTCGCCAACAACATCGTGGTCAGCAACTACCACGGCATCAACTGCTACGGCTGCAGCGGCAGCGCGACCTTCAACCTGGTCTGGGGCAACACCGAGAACTACACCAACGACGCCTCGGCGGCCTCCACCGATCTCAACCTCGATCCGCTGTTCAACAACCCGGCCGAGGGCGACTACACCCTGTCCGCCGGCAGCCCCGCGATCGACGCAGGCAGCAGCTTCTTCACCGTCCCGGCCGACGCCCAGGGCGAGTCCCGCCCCCAGGGCGCCGACGTCGACATCGGCATGGACGAGTACTCGACCAGCGCCTACGACCTGCTCATCACCGAGGTCATGAGCAACGCCAAGACCGAGTCCACCGGCGAGTTCGTCGAGATCTACAACGCCGGCACCGGCAGCGTGGACCTGGCCGGCTTCGTGCTGACCGACGGCGACGACGTCGACACCCTGACCGCCTTCGACGGCGGCGGCACCACCCTCGCCGGCGGCGACTACGCGGTGGTCGTCGACCCCGAGTACGACGGCGTCTACGGCATCGCGGGCGACGTGACGGTCGTGACCACCGGCGACACCACCGTCGGCAACGGCCTGACCACCTCGGACAGCGTCACCCTCTACGAGGCCGACGGCACCACCGTCGCCGCCAGCTTCTCCCACCCGTTCGATCCGGGCGACGGCGTGAGCGCGGAGATGTACAACTTCGACAACGGCGACGTGAACGGCAACTGGCGGACCAGCCAGTGCACCGACGGCTCCAGCCCCGGCGCCGAGCACTGCTTCCCCGAGTCCGGCGACCCGGCCGACCTGATCATCACCGAGGTCATGGCCAACGCCCTGAGCGAGACCACCGGCGAGTTCGTCGAGATCTTCAACGCCGGCACCTCGGAGATCGACGTCAGCGGGCTGATCCTGTCCGACGACCTGTCCGGCTCCGGCCGCAACAACGACACGCTCTCCGGCTTCCAGGGCGGCTCCACCCTGCTGGCCCCCGGTGAGCACGCGGTCGTCCTCGACGCCGGCTACGCCTACGAGTACTGGCTGCCCACCGCCGCCCTGCTGCTGGTGACCGACGACAACGAGATCGGCAGCGGCCTGAGCGTCACCGACCAGGTCTTCCTCATGAAGAGCGACGGCACCACCGAGATCGACAGCTTCACCCCGCCGGACGACGCGGGCGACGGCGTCTCCTGGGAGAAGATCGACTACGCGGTCGGCGACGAGGAGAGCAACTGGATCGCCACCACCGACTCCTGCGGTGGCTGGACCAGCAGCGTCGGCCGCCTCAACGGCGCCGCCGGCGGCACCTGCCAGCCCCTCCAGATCAACGAGGTCATGGCCAACGCGGCCGACGAGGACACCGGCGAGTTCGTCGAGATCTTCAACTCCGGCGCCGACAGCGTGGACCTGGCGGGCCTGGTCCTGAGCGACGGCGACGAGGACGACATCCTCACCGCCTACGACGGCGGCTCCACCGTGGTGCCCAGCGGTGGCTTCGCCGTGGTCGTCGACGCCGAGTACGCCAACGAGTACTCCTGGGACAGCTCGGTGATCGTGGTGACCACCGAGGACACCACCCTCGGCAACAGCTTCTCCGTCAGCGACGAGATCTGGCTCTACGAGGCCGACGGCACCAGCGTCATCGACGCCTTCCGCTTCCCGACCAACCCGGGCAACGGCGTCAGCACCGAGCGCATCGACCTCATCCTCGCCGACGCGATCGACGACAGCAGCAACTGGACCGCCAGCACCTGCGCGAGCGGGTCCAGCCCCGGCGCCAGCAACTGCGTCTCGGGCGCCACCACCGCGGCCAGCGAGTCCAGCGTGGACATCGTCATCTCCGAGGTCATGGCCAACCCGCTCGACGAGGACACCGGCGAGTACGTCGAGATCTACAACGCCGGCTCTGGCGCGATCGATCTGCTCTGGTACGTGATCTACGACGGCGACGCCCTGGACACCCTCATCGGGTACACCGACTACTACGACACCGTGCTCGACGGCGGCCAGTTCGCGGTCATCCTCGATGCCGAGTACGCCGGCGAGTACACCATCCCGACCGACGCACTGCTGCTGATGACCGACGACACCTCCGTCGCCTCGGGCCTGAGCACCAACGACCCGGTCTACCTCTACGAGGACAACGCCGTCAGCCTGATCGACAGCTTCAGCTACCCGGACAACCCGGGCAATGGCACGAGCATGGAGAAGGTCGACCTGGACGCCGGCGACACCTCGGACAACTGGGCCGCCAGCGGCTGCACCGCCACCCCCGGCGACGTGAACTGCCAGTAGCCACGCAAGGAGACGCACCCATGTTCCTCAAGACCCTGCCCCTGTGGCTCGCGTTACTCGCCCTCGGCCCTGGCTGTGGCGACGACACC
>CAYFPX010000147.1:0-21546 GCA_964344945.1 uncultured Enterobacterales bacterium | reverse complement strand
GAGACCGGCTGCAGGGCCAGGTCGCCCTGGAAACCGAGGGCGCCCAGGACCTTGCGGGCCCGGGCCTCGGTGGCGAAGGGGCAGCGGGCCAGCACGTTGTCCACGGCGCTGCCATCCTGATCGAGCTCCCGGGCCTGGTCCTGGGCGAAGGTCGCCAGGCGCACCCCGCGGCCGGTCTCCCGCCGACCCCGCAGCGGCGTCCGGGTCCCGGCCAGGGCGTCGAGCAGGGTGGTCTTGCCGGCGCCGTTGGGCCCCAGGAGCACCCACCGCTCCCCGGGCCGCAATTCCAGGTCGACCCCGGCCAGCACCACGGCCTCGCCGTAGCCCAGGTCCGCGTCGACCAGGGCCACCAGCCGCTCGCGACCGGGCTCGGGCTCGGGCAGCCGCAGCCGGGGGGCGGCCTCGTCCTCCAGGACCTCGACCTCGTCCACGTGGGCCAGGCGCTTCAGCCGCGACTTCACCATCTTCGCCTTGGTGGCCTTGGCTCCGAAGCGCCGCTGGAGGTCCTCGGCCTGCTGGGCCTGGCTCGCCCGCCTCTCCTTCGCCGCCAGGCGCTCGGCGTCGGCCAGGGCCCGCAGCGCCCGCCAGCGGGTCAGGTTGCCCTTGGTGCGGGTGAGGCGACGGTGGCGCACCTCGGCCACCACGGTGGCGCAGCGGTCCAGCAGGTGCCGGTCGTGGCTGACCACCACGACCGCGCCCCTGTGCTCGGCCAGGACTTCGGCGAGCCAGCCCCGTGCGTGCAGATCCAGGTGGTTGGTGGGCTCGTCGAGCAGCAGCAGCTCGGGCTCGCTGAGCAGGAGCCGGGCCAGGGCGATGCGCACCTGCCAGCCCCCGGAGAAGGTGTCGCAGGGCCTCTGCCAGTCCCCGGGGGCGAAGCCCAGGCCATGCAGCACCGTGCCCACCCGCTCCTGCCAGCTGTAGCCCCCGGCCAGCCGCCACTGCTCCTCGATGGCCGCGGCCCGCGCCACCGCCGCCTCGCTCCCGTCCAGGGCCGCCTGGGCGGCCTCGTGCCGGGCCTCCAGGGCCAGCAGCGCGGCCATGCCCGACCGGGCCTCCTCCCAGACCGACTCCGAGGAGCCCGCGACGCCCTCCTGGGGCAGCCAGCCGAGCCGCAGGCCGCTCCGGCGCCAGACCGTGCCCTCGTCCACCTGGCCCTGGCCGACCAGGACCCGCACCAGGGTGCTCTTGCCCGAGCCGTTGCGCCCCACCAGCGCGACCCGCTCGCCGGGCCGGACGTGCCAGTCCACGCCCCTGAGCAGCTCCCGCCCGCCGGCGCTGACGGTGACGCCTTCCAGGCGGATCACGAGACTGCCAGCTCGCCTCGCAGGGAATTCACGAAGCCCCGGGCGATGGTCACCGGCCGGGTCTGGCCGACCAGCTCAGGCCCACCGGGGAAGTTCACCATCTTGAAGGTCCCGGTGCGCCCGCACATCGCCTCGTCCGACCACTTGCTGGGGCCCTCGACCAGCACCTCGACGGTCTCGCCCTCGAGCGCCCGGTTGCTGTCGAGCTGGAGCACGCGCTGCCGCGCCTGGTACCGGGTGAGCCGCTCGCTGGCGACCGCGGGCGCCACCGGCTCATCCTTGAGCCGCAGGGCCGGGGTGTCTGGCCGGGGGCTGTACTTGAAGGAGAAGGAGCCCTCGAAGCGCACGGCCTCGAGCAGGGTCATGGTCTCCTCGAAGTCGGCGTCGGTCTCGCCGGGGAAGGCCACGATGACGTCGGTGGTCAGGGAGAGGTCGGGCCGGGCCTCGCGCAGCCCCTCGACCAGCCGCAGGTAGTGGTCCCGGGTGTAGAAGCGCTTCATCCGCCGCAGCACCCGGTCCGAGCCGGACTGGACCGGCAGGTGGAGGTGGCTGGTGAGCTGGGGCAGGTCCCGGTAGGCCTGGACCACGTCGGCCCCCATGTCCCGGGGGTGGCTGGTCGTGTAGCGGATGCGCTCGACCCCGGGCAGCTCGGCGACCGCGTAGAGCAGCGCGGCGAAGGTCTTCTCGCCGGCGACCTTGAGCCCGTAGCTGTTCACGTTCTGGCCGAGCAGGGTGATCTCCCTCACGCCGCGGGCGACGACGGCCCGCACCTCGGCGAGGATCGAAGCGCTGGACCGGGACAGCTCGATGCCCCGGGTGGCCGGCACGATGCAGAAGGTGCACTTGTTGTCGCAGCCCTTCTGGATCGTGACGAAGGCACCCACGGCGTTGCCGTTGGCCTGGACCGGTGCGAGGTCGCTCACGAAGGCGTAGTCCGCCTGGTCCATGAAGCGGTTGTCGAGCACCCGCTCCCGCTGGGCGCGGTCCACGAGCTCTCGGACTCGCGGCACCTGGTCCGGGCCGAAGACCAGGTCGACCTCCTTGCGGTACTTCGTGAACAGCTGCTGGCCCGCGTGCTGCGCCATGCAGCCTGCGACGCCGATCCGCGTGCCCGAGGCCCGCAGGTGCTTCACCTCGCCGAGGAAGCTGTGGAGCTTGTGCTCGGGCTTCTCTCGCACGCTGCAGGTGTTCACCAGGATCAGGTCCGCCTGGGCCGGATCCTCGGTCGGCACGAACCCGTCCTTCGCCAGCAGAGCACCCATCTTGGTGCTGTCGTAGGCGTTCATCTGGCAGCCGAAGGTCTTGATGAAGACCTTGCGGGTTGGCGGCGTCTCAGACATCTTCCGACAGGGCGCAGCTAACCGGTCGGGCCGTTCGAACCGATCCCCCGGACCGTGGTGCACCTCCTGCTTCCCCTGCTGGCCTGTGGCCAGCCCGAGCCCGCGACGCCTCCCCCCGGTGTCCAGGCACCCAGCGAGGACTCCGACCGCCTGCACGCCCTGACCGACGCCCTGGCCGCGGTCCGGGAGCTGCCCGAGCCCGCGCCGGTCCCGGTCCGGGTCGTGGACGCCCAGACCCACGCCCGCCTGGGCGGCGTGGCGGCGCTGGAGGCGGCCTGGCAGGACCACGACCTGACCCTCGCGGGCCTGGGACTGCTGGAGGAGCCCAGCGAGCTGCGCATCCGCCAGGCCCGGGACCTGCCGCCGGTGCTCTACGACCGCGACGCCGGCTGGATCCGGACCACCGCCGACGGCCTCGACCACGACCGGCTGCACCTGGCGGCCGCCCAGGCCGTGCTGCCGACCTGCGAGCCCGCCGCCTGGACCTGGGACGCCCGACGGGTCGCCCAGGCGGTCCAGGAGGGCATGGCCGTCGCCCTGACCTGGGAGCAGGACCTGCTGGCCGCTGGCCTGCGCCCCCGGGGCCACGCGGTCGACCCCACCCTGCCCCTGGCCCGCTGGCAGGCGCCCGTGCCGCCGCTGCCGACGCCCCTGGACCACGACGACGCCGCCCTGGAGCTGTTGGGGGCCGACGTGGTCCTGCGGCTGCTGGACGCCGGCGAGTGGCGCACGGTGGACATGGCCTGTCGCAAGCTGCCCTCCTCGACCGCCGCCCTGCTCCACCCCGAGCGCTGGGCCGCCGGCACACGCCCGGACCCGGTCGGACCCGCCGACGTGCCGGACTGGGCAGAAGCGGGCTGGAAGCGCGTGCACACCGACAGGGTCGGGGAGCTGGCCTTCGGGACCTGGCTCGCCCACACCGCCCGGGTCGCCACCCCCAGCGAGTCCCGGGCGCTGGCCGCCGGCTGGCGCGGGGACGCGCTGAGCGTCTGGCAGGACGACGACGGCGACCTGCGGGCGGCCTGGACCGTCAACCTGACCTCCGACGCCCGCAAGCAGGCGGCCCGGCTGCTGCACGGCCGGGTCCTGGTCGACGGCCGCATCGTCGAGGTGCGGCCGGGGCCGGGAGAGGCGCTGGTGTTCCTGATCGGCGGCGCTGGGGCCCCTGTGCTCACGGTGCTGGAGGCCGCCCCCGGCGGCGCGGTGGCCGTGAGGCTCGGCGGCAGCGTCGACGCGCCGAGCTGGGAGCGCACCCTGCGCCTGCAGGCGAGCCCCGTCTCCGCCGACGGCGGCGTCGCCCGGGTGGGCAGCGTGTTCGTCCCCCTGGAGGAGGGCTGGACCGCCGGGCGCCGCGGCATGGAGGGCGAGGTGCTCTCCCTGCGCCACCGGGCCAGCCGGCTGAGGCTGGATCTGTACGAGGCGCCGGACCTGCTGGTCGGCCCGGTGGGACCCGCGGCGGAGCGCATCGCGCGGCTCCTCGCCTCCCAGGCCGGCCTGGACGGCGCCGTGCACCTCCGCGGCGTGGGCCCCTGTGCCGTGGCGACCGTGCTGGGACGGGACCGCAACCGGGAGGCCCGGGAGATCCGGGTGCACGCCGTGCCGGTGGACGACAGCGTGCTGATCGCCCGCGCCAGCTACAGCCCCCGGGCGGTGCCCGCCGACTACCACCGCCTGGTGCGCACCCTCCAGGACAGCCGCTGCCGGGGCCCGGTGGCCCGACGCGGCGACTACTCGGAGAGCACCGACGGGCAGTAGCGGGCGTTGGCGAAGCCCTCGCAGCCGCCGAAGCGGTCCGCCCGGTACAGACCGTCGGTCGCCTCGGGCCAGGTGAGGCGCCAGACCACCTCGCCGCTGTCGGGATCGACCTCGACGAGGCTGCTGCGGCTCTTGTCGTCGGAGTGCTCGCAGTGTTCGCAGTGGGCGATCGTCACCAGGACGTGGCCCCCAGGCAGGGTGTCCACGTCGCCCCAGGCCTGCTCCCGGAAGTGGCGCTCGGTCCAGGACCAGGCGGTGCTGGCGCTGCCGCCGGATCGGTCCAGGGTGAAGCGCACGGCCCGGCTGGTGTCGGAGTCCGGCTGGTTGTTCCGGTTGTCGTAGAACAGGACGGTGTCCCCCGAGAGCTCCGGTGCGTGGGGGAAGTCGAACCAGTCCTCGTCCGGGGCCGGGTTGCCCCGCTCGTCGAGCAGCTGGTAGTCGCCCCCGGGCCCGATGGTCTCCACGATGCGGGACGTGGCCGGGTCGATCCGGATCAGCTGGTTGATGTCCCGCAGGTTGACCCAGACCTCGGCCAGCTCGCCGTCCTGTTCGACGACCTGGAGCGCGTTCGCGTGCCAGGGATCGCCGGTGCCCGGAGGCAGCTCGCCGGCGTCGACGCCGGTCTGGGAGTCGTAGGACCAGACCAGCTCGCCGCTCGGGACCTCGATGACCTCGACCCCGAATCCGGTCCACTCCTGACCGTCCGCGCTGTCCCGGGTGGTCACCAAGGACGCGATCCGGCCCGAAGGCAAGGGCTCGGTGTCGTGGTGGTGGTTGCCGCCCAGGTGAGCGCCAGGCGCCTGGAAGACCTCGGTCTGGTCCAGGTCGACGATGCGCGGCGGCCCGCCGAAGCCGCCGCCGTAGAGCAGGGTGTCGTCGCCCAGCCAGGTCGCGTCCACCGAGGTGATGTCGTCGCGCAGGTCCATGTACCAGCGCAGACCGCCGTCCCGGTCGAGGATCAGGAGCTTCTGCTCGTCGACCGCCTTGCCGTTCACGAAGTGGTTCACCAGGGTGTAGGCGCCGTCGCTGCTGGCGGGGTCGCCGCTGAGCTCCGGGAGCCGGACCCAGCTCGGCGGCGGATCGGTGGACAGGGTCGCGACCACTTCCTCGAGGCCCCCCGGGGTCTCGACCTCGGCCAGGCACTCGTAGTTGGTCTCGGGCAGCAGCCCCTGCAAGATCAGCGTGTGCTCCGTCGCGCTTGCCGAGCTCACCACGTGTGCCTCGGTCGGGTCCTGCTGGTGCACGCAGCACAGGCGGACTGCCCCGGGCTCGGCCAGGGTCAGGCTCAGCCGCCGAGCCGTGACCAGCTCGGGCACGTCCTGGACCGCGCAGTCCAGGAGCCAGGTGCCGCTGAGGCCGCTGTCGCTCGCCGTGTCGGCCGAGTCCGCGATGGTGGGCGCCTCGCAGGCGTCCGGCAGCGGCGGCGGCGGGTCCGGGACCTCGTCGCTGCCGGTGCAGGCCAAGAGCGCCGCGAGAGCGCCGACCAACAAGTCGGACCGTGTTGGTCGGCGCTCTACCCACGTCATGGGCCGACCTTAGCCGCAGAGCTGGGGCTCAGCCTCTGCGGGCCGCCAGACAGTGGTGGAAGGTGACCTCGAAGCGGCGATCGTAGTGGCGCCGGATGCGCGGCACGTGGTCCTGCTCCCGCAGCACCATGAGCCCCAGCTCCTTCAGGGCCTCTCGCAGCTCGCCTTCCGGTGCCGGCGCGTTCGGCACGGCGACCTGGGGGCCGCCGTAGGACGTGGACAGGGTCAGCACACCGCCCCGGCGCAGCACGGTGGTCGCGGAGACCAGGAGCTCGCCCACCCGGGCGGGTGAGGCCCGGTCCAGAGCGGAGTCGAGGTGGACCCAGGCGAAGGTCCCGGGCCGGAAGGGCAATCGGATCCCGTCGCAGATCGCGAACTGGATGCCGCCGACCACGGGCTGGTGGGGGAAGCGCACCCGGGCACAGCCGCCGCGGTGGGTGGGGATCCAGGACTGGCGCTGCTTGCCGGTGAGCAGGTCGCGAGCGAGGACCACCGCCTCGGGACTGGCGTCCACGGCGTAGACCACGCGACCGACCTGGACCACGCGGCGGGTGAAGTCCCCCACCCCACAGCCCAGGTGCAGGACCGGACCGGGAGGGGCGATCTCGGCGCCCAGGCTGGTGACCACCTGGGCGGGGGTGAGGCCGGCGATGGCGCTCAGCCAGTCCCCGAGGCCGTCTGGGGCTCCGAGGGCCGCCGCGGGCAGGTGGGGGGTGACGGCGTCGGGCTCGCCGACGCCGAGGGGCTCGCGGGGGGCGGTGGGAACGCCCATGCCGGGCTCCCAGGGACCGTGGCGCAGCAAGTAGGCGCGCGGATCGGGGACCAGCACCGGGATGCCGGCGAGCAGCGGGTAGCGCAGGCCGCTGGGCGTGCGCCAGCCGTCCAGCGCCTCCCCGGTCTCGGGGCAGACGAAGACCGTGCTCTGGCGGTGAGGTGCGGTCACGATCCGGGGTCGGACTCCAGCAGCGGGGTCTCCAGGCTAAATGCCGACGATGGCATCGCCGATGGCCACTCTCGCACAGCTCGTGCACCGCTGGGACGCCCAGCGGGGCCGGCCCGGGTATCGCCTGGGGGGCGTGGCGGTCGGACTGGGCGCCGCGATCGCCGTGCTGATGCTGCCTGGCGCCGACGGCCTCACCCCCGCCGGTCAGCGCACGGCGGCGGTCGCGGTCCTGATGGCGATCTGGTGGCTGGGGGGCGTGCTGCCCATGGCCGTCACGGCGCTGGTGCCGCTGATCGCCTTCCCGCTGCTGGACGTGATGTCCATCAAGGAGGCCGCCGCGCCCTACGCCCACCACCTCAACTTCCTGATGCTGGGCGGGTTCATCATCGGGCACGCCACCGAGGAGGTGGGGCTGCACGAGCGGCTGACCGCGCTGTTGCTGCGGCCGGCGCGGGTCCGGGTGAGCCCCCGGCGAGTCGTGCTGGCGATGATGATCTCCGCCGCCGTGATCTCCGGGCTGGTCTCGAACACCGCCACCATGGTGATGATGCTGCCCCTGGCGACCGCCCTGGCCGCCACCACGGCCGACGGCCCCAAGGCCCGCAGCGCCTTCATCCTGGCCCTGGCCTACGCCTGCTCGATCGGCGGGGTCACGACCCTGGTGGGCACCCCGCCGAACGCGGTGCTCGCGGGCCTGGCGGGCGACGCTGGTCGGGAGATCAGCTTCGCCGCCTGGATGGCCCTGGGGGTGCCCTTCGCGATCCTGGCCCTGCCCCTGGCCTGGTGGTCCGTGACCCGGGTGGCCCTGCCCCTGCCGGACCGCTTCGAGACCCCGCTCGAGGCGCCGCCGGTGCCGGCCTGGCGGCCTGGAGAGCGGGCGGTGCTGGCCGTGGTGGCCGGCGCCCTGTTGCTCTGGCTCACCCGCCGGCCCCTCGCTCTGGGCGAGCTCACCCTGCCCGGCTGGTCGGCGGTGGTGCCCGGCCAGGTCAGCGATGCCTGGGTGGCGATCCTGGCGGCGGTGGTGCTCTTCGTCCTGCCCCGCACCGGTCCTCCTCGCCCTGGCGACCCGGTGGAGGGGCGCTTCCTGCTCAGCTGGACCAAGGCGGAGAAGGCGATCCCCTGGTCGGTGCTGATCTTGCTGGGTGGCGGATTCTCCCTGGCTGCGGCCATCTCCTCGTCGGGGCTGACGGCGTGGCTCGCAGGTGGGACCGCACGGCTCGCAGAGCTGCCCCTGGTGGTGAGCGTGCCGCTGCTCTGTCTGGCGATGTCCTTCCTCACCGAGCTGACCAGCAACACGGCCACGACCCAGATCGCCCTGCCGCTGTTGGCCGCGGGGGCCGCGGCCGCGGGCATCGATCCCCTGCTGTGGATGGTCCCGGCGGCGGTGTCGGCGAGCTGCGCCTTCATGATGCCCGTGGCCACGGCGCCGAACGCCATCGCCAGCGAAGCAGGCGGGGTGGCGCCTGGGGACATGGCCTATGCCGGGCTGGCGTTGAATTTCCTGTGTGCGGGGGTGGCGGCGGTGTTGGCGGTGGTGCTGGCGCCGCGGTTGTTCTGAGGGCCGACCCCCGCTGCGATCACCGCGACTTCTTACACGCGTCCTTGTCCCCCGCGAAGCACACGTACCGGCCCTTCTTTACATCGGTCACCGTGGCGCTCCGGCGTCCCTTCTTCAGATAGGCCGTCACCGTGCACTTCTCGGCCTTGGCGATGGGCAGCACAGCCTCGACGTCTCGGTCGCTGACGCGCTCTCCGTCCGCTGTGCAGTCCGCTCGCACCTTCTTGGTGTCGGGGGCCAGCGACGCGAAGGTGATGCTCGGACCGGCCGCCACGGGCTCCGGCTCGGGCTCCGGCTCCGGCTCGGGCTCGGGAGGCGGCTCGACCGGGTCGACCACCGGGTCGTCTCCCGAGGGGTCCGGCGGCGGGGGCGGAGGCGGCTCGATCGGGTCCACCGTCTCGACGTCGACGGCGCCCTCGGCCGGCGCCGGGTCGCCGCCCAGGGAGCCCGAGACCACCTTGCCGACCCCGACCACCACCAGGCCGACCACGGCGAAGGCGGTCAGCGCCGCGACGCCGAGGAAGAGCTTGGAGCGGCCCTCGGGGACCTCGATGTCGTCGACCGGGGGGAAGGGATCCGGCTCGAAGGGAGGCGGGGGCGCGGGACCGGCGCTGGAGGGCGGAGGACCGCCGAAGGGGTCCTGGCGCACGGGGGCCGCGGGACCGGGCGGCTGGGTCCGTTCCGGATCCTCGAAGAAGGACTCGACCTGAGGAGACCCGGCAGGCGGCGAAGGGGCCGGCGCGGCCGCGGGAGGCGCCACAGCGCCAGCGGCCGCCGGAGGCGGAAGGTCCTCGAACATGTCTGGGATGAGGGTGTGCCCCGCGCGAGGCGGTGGCGGACCCGGGCCCCGCTCCGTGGGTCGGTTGTCCTCGACGGGCGGGTTGGGATCGGCGTCCCAGGGCAGGCCGTCGGCCCCGTCCCCGCCCAGGAGCTGGGTGGCGTCTTCGCCGCCCTGTTCCGAGAGGATCTGGGTGGCGTCGCCCTCGGGAATGAGCTGGGTCGGCTGCTCGTCGTCGAAGTCCAGGGCGCCGTCGCCCGGGTAGAGGGTGGCCGCTGCGGGCACGGGGGCAGGGTCGGGCCAGCCGCCGCCCGGGTCCGGGACGCTGCGACCGCGATCGGTGGTCTGGAAGCCGTCGTCGTCTCCGATCGGACCATCCAGGATGCGGGTCTCCTGGCCGAGCAGGCCGGCGGCGTCGACCTGCTGGGTGGGCTCGTCTTCGTCGTCTTCCTGGTGCAGGTCCGCCAGGTCAGGCGGCGGCAGGAAGGCCTGGACGGCATCGCTCGCGCCAGGCGACGGAGCGGGCTCGCCGAAGATGCCCCGGGCCGTGGCCGCACTCTCGCTGTCCCGAACCCGCTCGATGGCCTTCTGCTGGTCTTCCCGGGTGGCGATGCGGGTGGGCAGGTCGTCCCAGTCGTCGTCCGGGACCGCCACGGGCGCTGCGCTGCGCGGCGTGGGCTCGCCCGGGAAGCCCTGGGGGGCCTTGTTCCCCTTGAGGAACGGCGCGGAGATGGCGTCCAGCGCACCCGCCTGGGGCGTGGCCAGGGGCGCCAGCACCGGCCGCGGCGGGGGCGGCTTGTCCGGGTGGACGAGGGGCTGAGGCGGAGGGGTGGGCTCCGGCGCCGGCGGCGGTGGTGCGGGCTCGACAGGCCGGCTGATGCCCGACTCCCCGGGGGGCGCGAACAGCGAAGGGTCCGGAGGAAGGTCCGCCGGGGTGGTCCTCACCCCGTGGTCGAGCTCCGCGACCGCCGCCGCGCGCAAGGCCGCCCAGCGCGGGTCGTCGTCGGCGACCAGGGTGGCCTCGGGCCGGTCGGACACGAAGGAGTCCGGCTGTTCATGATCGAGGGTCTCGGCCTCGGCCTTGGTGAAGCCCAGGGAGTCCTCGGACAGGATGGTGTCCGTCATCGGGTTCGGGCGACGGGGGATCTCCCGGACCTTCTGCAGGGTCGGCGGCACGTTGACCTCGGCCCACTCCGACAGGGTCGAGCCCCCGATGCCCCGGGCGAGCGCCCGGGCACGGGTCGTGACGTCGGCGGAGGAGGGCCGGGCGTCCTGTTCATAGGACAGGGCGCCGCTGAGCAGGTCGTCGAGCTCCTTGGCGAGGGGTCCGGGCAGGGCCAGCAGCGCCCGCAGGTAGCTCATGCGGTCGGCGATGAGCGCGGCGTGTCGCTCCGGGCGACCCCGGGCCTTGCCGAGCTTCTCCAGGGTCAACAGCTCGTAGAGGGTGGAGCCCAGGGAGTAGACGTCGCTCGCCGGGGTCTCGGGCTCGAAGAACAGACGCTCCGGCGGCATGTAGTCGACGGACCCGAATTGCAGGTCCCGGGTGTGGGACTCCCGGGCGTCGAATTCCGCGCGGGCGACGCCGAAGTCCAGGACCTTCACCAGACCGGCGTCGTCGACCATGATGTTCGACGGCTTGATGTCCCGGTGGATGACCCGCAGGGGCTTCTCGCCGGCGACTGGCGGCCGGTTGTAGGCGGCATCGAGGGCCGAGGCGACGAAGCCGATGACCTCGAGGGCGACGCGCACCGGCATGCGCGCACCGAGGGCGGTGAGCTCGTGCACGATGACCTTGAGGTCGACCGCCTCGAGGTACTCCATGATGATGGCGGCGCGACCGTCGATCGAGGTCAGATCGACCACGTCGACGATGTTGCGGTGCCGGAGCCAGCCGCGCAGGCGGGCCTCGTCGCGCATGCGCTGGGCGATCTCCTCGTTCTCCGACCAGCGGCGGTGCAACAGCTTCACGGCCGCGAGGCGCGAGAAGCCGTCGGCGTGCATCAGCTTCGCGAGGTAGACGGACCCGAAGCCGCCGGAGGCGATCTCCCGCAGGAAGTGGAATCGCCGCGCTCCGTCGGCTTTGGCCAAGTGGGATCCCGCTCCTTGTGCCAGGGGCTGGCGTCACCGAAATGTACCACGGTAGGCCCTGCCGGCCCCGCGGGCCCATCCGCCGGAAGCCCCATCCCGCCGGGAGGGTTCTCCCCCCCCGACGGGGGTGTACGCTCCGACCAGGAGGACGAGCCGCGTGCCACTGACCAGCGCCATCGGGGTGAACATCCGCCACGCCATCACGCGGGCACTGGCCACGGCCAACCTGGCCCCGCGAGAGGCGACGTGGCGGGTGGAGTCCGCGGGGGTGTGGCGCGACGCGGACCGGCGTGTGGCCGGGGGCGAGGTCTCCCTGCTCATCCGCAAGCCCCGCCCCCTGACCCAGTGGGAGCCCCACGAGCTCGAGGGCTGGATCAACCCGGACGGGGACCACCCCGGCATGGCCCTGGCCCGGCTGGAGGACCCCCTGTTCGTCGACGCCTGGCCGGTGACCTGGGGCCGGTGGACGGACTTCAGCGACGGGGTCCCCGAGGGCATCGATCCCGATCACCCGCGACTGGATCTGCGTCATGAAGACGCCGCGTCCTGGGCGGCGACCCACGACCGCAGGCTGCCGACCCTGGCGGAGTTCCGCGCGCTGTGGGGCGGCGAGCGCTACCCCTGGGGCGAGCGGCCGGACCCCGCTCGAGGCCGGGTCGGCCCGGTGCGCTACGGCGAGACCCACGAGGTCGCTCTGCACCCCCCGGTGCGCGGCCTGCACGACCTGGGTGCGTGGCTCTGGCACTGGCTCGACGACGGCACGGTGGCCGGGGGCGTCGCCGAGCTCGCGCCGGTGTTCGGCGTGCAGCGCTCGCCGGCCCTCAACCCCGTGGGGTTTCGGACCGTGGCGGAGCCATGACGCGCCCCACCCCTGCCTGAGCTGGTAGATTCCCGCCATGCTCCTGTTGCTCACCGCCTGCTGGGTCCAGCCGGAGGCCATCCCCTTCGAGCTGGTCGCCTTCGAGAACGACCACAGCAGCGCCCAGGGGGCCGTGGTCGACACCTTCGAGTACGACCTGTCCTGTCCCGACGGCGAACCAGCCCGCTTCTACACCGTGTACGACCCGGACTGGATCGGGCCCGTGGCGACCGCCCTCGTGCTGCACAGCTCGGTCTTCGACTACGTGCTCGCACCGAGCCCGGGCAGCCCGCCCGAGGGCAACCACTACGCAGCGGGGGTCGGCGACTACACCCGTCTCCACCGGGCCTGGGGCATCGCCAAGGTCTGGGAGACCCTGGGCATGTACCCGACCGTGGACGCGACCGAGGTGAACACCGGCGCCCTGCCGTCGATCCTCGTCGACAAGGGCGTGGCCGCCGTCTACCCCACCAATTGCTGGGGCGACCTGTGGCACAACGAGGGCTCCGTCCAGCCCAACGACGAGGCCGGCGACCTCTTCTCCCGCAACGGCCACGCCTTCGCTGTCCGGGTCCTGCGCCTGCTCAGCGACCCCGAATTCCGCACCACCAAGGGCGTGGAGTTCGGCTTCGAGCCCGATCTGAGTCGGCTGCTGCTCGCCGGGCTGGGCGACGCGACCACCGGCGTGGTGGACCTGCTCCGCCGCGACGACACCCCCCACGCCTTCGGAGTGCTCTTCGACGGGCCGGTCGACGACCTGAGCCTGTGGGCGGACAACGCCCAGTTCTCCGACCGCGCCAAGGGCCTCCAGCGCATCTTCAACTACGACCCCACGGACCCCGATCCGGAGCGCCGCGACCCACCGGACTGGACCGACTTCAGCATCGAAGGCCTGGCGCTGGACGGCCTGCTCGACGCCCGGCGCACGGCGGTGCTCTACTCGGTGACCGACCCCTTCGTGCCCTTCCCGGACGTCCACTACGCCGACATGCTGGAGGCGCTGGGCACGGGCGACCTGGTCTGGGCCAGCGACACGGGCCGGAGCGAGCACGTGTTCAGCAACAGCGACACAGACCTGGCCCGCAAGACCATGGAGTTCCTGCTGACCGGGGACAAGCCCGGCGGGCAGTGAGTGGCACGCACGCCGAGCCGAAGGGCCGTCGGCGTGGTGGTGCTGGCCCTGGTCGGTGCTCTCCTGCCCGCGGTCTACGGCCTGCAGCTGCTGCTGGACAGCGCTCTCGGGACCCGAGCGTGGCTGGAGGGGCCGATCCAGGTGCGCGTGGCCGGCCAGGACCCGCTGCTGCTGGCGCTGGTGCTCGAGCCCGACCCCGGGGTGCTGGCCGGCGCGGAGCTCCAGGGCGTGGCCCGGCTGCACCAGCCCATCTACCCCTGGGAGGCCACGGACTTCACCGGCGGGCTCTGGCTGCGCCTGGAGCCCGGGCTCCTCGAAGGCGAGCCGGGGAGCCGAGAGGACGGCTGGAGCGCGACCTACACCGTCGGCGACGACACAGGGACCCCGACCGGTCCACCCGTGCCGTGCCGCGGGCGGCTCGACGTGGAGGCCACGGGTCAGCGAGACTCGGATCGCCTGCAGCCCCTGGCCCGACAGGAGGCCCTGGCCCTCGGCGTGAACCTCACCTGCACGAGCCCTGGCCCCGACGGGCGGTGGGCGACCGGCGACGATCTCACCTGGCTGCTGGACGGGGATCTGGACCTGCGGCGCGGGCGGCGTCCAGCGGCTGCTGCCGCGCTTTGACACGGATCCGACAGGTCGATACACCGCCGCGGCGGTGACGACGCCGCCGTGCTCGACCGCGCTGACCGAGGACCCGAACGCCGATGAAGACGGGAGATGTCGTCCGGGATCCCAACGGTCAGGCCTACCAGGTCGGCCCGGTCCTGGGCCGGGGGCTGTGGGGCAAGTCCTATGCCGTGCGCGTGGGCGATGGCGGCGAGGAGCTGGTGCTCAAGGCACCGCTCACGCGAGGTGACTTCCGGGGCGAGGTCCCGGCGTCCGAGGAGCTGCTCGACGCCTGCCGCGAGGCGCTGGTCGAACAGGGACGACTCCTGGAGCAGGCCGAGGTGCCCTTCCTCCCTCGACTGCACGCCCGCTTCACCACCACCGCCGGGATCCCGGTGCTGGTGCTGCCTCGCTACGCGGCCACCCTGGACCAGCGCCTGAGCCACGGCGTGAGCCTGACCGAGGTGCTCGCGACCCTGCTCGCGGCGCTGGAGCAGGTCCGCCAGCTGCCCGGGAACCGCGGCCTGCACGGCAACCTCAAGCCGTCGAACATCCTGCTGAACGAGCGGGGCGACATCTTCCTCGCCGACGTGGTCACCCCGGCCTGGTCCAAGGTCGCGGGCCGGCTCCACGCCATCGCCAACAGCCCGGTCCCCTACCTGCCCCCCGAGCTCATCGGCAGCCTGTCCGAGTCCAGCTTCACCTCGGGTGCCGACACCTATGCCGCCGGCATGATCCTCTGCCGGACCGTGCTGACCGCCCGGGACGGCGACGACCCGGAGCCGCCGGAGCTGCCCTGCAAGGGCCTGGACAAGTCGGCGCTCGTGGACCTCAAGGACCGCGTCCGTGCCCGCATGAAGGAAGAGGACAGCAACCCCCGCTTCCACGTGCGCCTGGCCGAGCGGGTCGCCGCCCTGCTGAACCGCGCCCTCTCCTACGAGACCAGCCCCTCGCCGCCCTACCGCTTCAACCGCATCGAGGACCTGGTGCCTCGGCTCGAGGAGCTCCAGGCGTTGATCCGGCCGCAGATCACCGCGGTGGGCAAGGGGCTCTTGTCCCGGCCTCCCGCCGTCGACACCTTCGAGACCGGCGAGGAGATCAGCTTCTCGGTCTCGGTGGGGGCGAGCCAGGGCGTCGAAGCCCACGAGGAGATCAGCTGCGGCATCGCGGTCTTCGACGGCTCGGGCGAGCGCCTGCGGGACCTGGAGACCGCCTACACGGTCGACCGCCACCCCAGCGGTCGCTTCCGCTTCTTGTTCCGGCTCCCGGACCTGGCGCCCGGCGGCTACCTCTGCCGCGTCGCGTTCGCCATCCGGGACAGCGGCCACCCCCCGAGCACCACCGAGGTGGGCTTCACGGTCCAGGCCGCCCCCGGCTACGTGCCGCCCGAGGCCCCTGCCCCGCCGCCGACCGCCCTGCCCTTCAAGCGCGAGGACGAAGCCGACACCGCCGTGGCCCACGTGGGGGACGAGCCGGGGGCCGAGCCCACGCCGATCGCCCCGAGCGGGCCTCCTGCGCCCCCACCGCCGCCGCCGGCGGCGCTGGGGACTCCGGCCGCTGGCGCTGATGCGCCCCCACCGCCGCCGCCGGCGGCTTCGAGCGCCGCCGCGACCCTCCCTCCTGGCTTCGAGCCCGAGCCGGCGCCCGCGGCCCCGCCGTCGGCCACCCCGACCGTGCCCCTCACGCCTTCGGCACCGCCTCCGGCCGCCGCGCCGACGCCACCGATCGCCACCGCTCCTCCCGCCGCCGGCGCCGCCCAGGTCGACCCCTCCGTCGACCAGGTGTTGAACCCGGGCACCTGGAGTGACCTCCCCCTCCCCGGCGCCAAGGGCGCGCAGGATCTGACCGATCACCTCGCGACCCCCGCCGATCTCCCCGAGCCCCCGGCCCCTGGCCCGGTGGCCCGCCTCATCGACCTGGTCCGGAGCGACGCCTACATGGCCGTCATGCTCGGCGGAATCGTGCTGATCGCGCTGTTCCTCGTCCTCCTGGCCGTCCTCGCGGAGTAGTCCCACACCATGCGCATCGAGCTCACCCCCGTCGGCACCCAGCCCGACGTCCTCGCTGTCGGCCTCCCCGAGTCCGATCCCTACACCGTGCCAGACGTGGTGGTGCAGGCCTTCGGCCCCGCCATCGGCCACATGCTCGAGGACGAGGACTTCACCGGCAAGGTCGGCACGACCGTCGAGATCGCCAGCTTCAACAAGCTCTCCCGTCGCTGGCTGCTCATCGTCGGCACCGGCCGCGGCAGCGTCGACGACCTGCGCCACGCCGCGGGCGTCGCGGGGGACTTCGCCCGGGCCAAGGGCGCCCGGGCCCTCGACCTGACCCTGGGTGGGGCCGAGGGCAACGCCGCCGACTGGGTCCGCGCGGTGGTCGAGGGCGCCATCGCCGGCAACTACCGCTTCGACAAGTACCGGCCGGAGAAGGAGCGCAAGCACCCGACCAAGTACTTCCGGGTCAACGGCAACTACGGCCAGGCCGACGCCGCCGCTCTGGGCAAGACCCACGCCAAGGCCCAGAAGCTCGCCCGGGACCTGGTCAACGAGCCGGCCGACGCCATCTACCCGGAGACCCTCGCCGCCGCCGCGGTCGCCCTGGCCGCAGACAACCTGAAGGTCGAGGTGTGGGACGAGCACCGGATCCAGGAAGCCGGCATGGGTGGGATCTGGGCGGTGGGCCGCGGCAGCGACCGTCCTCCTCGCTTCGTGCACGCCCGCTACACCCCGAAGAGCGGCCAGCCCCGCAAGAAGATCGCCATCATCGGCAAGGGCGTGACCTTCGACGCCGGTGGCCTGAGCATCAAGCCGAGCAGCGGCATGCAGACCATGCGGTGCGACATGGGCGGCGCCGGCACGGTGGTCGGCGTGCTCTCGGCCCTGCGCGAGCTCGACCTGGACGTCGAGGTCCACTGCATCTTCGGCGCGGTCGAGAACATGCTGGGCGGCAACGCCTACAAGCTCGGCGACTGCATCAAGATGTACAGCGGCAAGACCGTCGAGGTGCACAACACCGACGCCGAGGGTCGCCTGGTGCTGGCGGACTGCCTGCACTACGCCAGCCAGCTGGGCGTGGACCACATCATCGACCTGGCCACCCTGACCGGCGCCGCGGTGGTCGCCCTGGGCGAGCACTACACGGCGATGTACACCGACTCCGACGACCACGCCGCCGCCTGGTCCGCCGCCGCCGACGCCGCTGGCGAGGGCCTGTGGCGCATGCCGCTGGAGCCCCTGTATCGGGAGCTGCTCAAGGCCAAGTGGGGCGGCATCAAGAACGTGGGCGGCCGGGCGGCCGGCAGCATCACCGCCGCCTTGTTCCTCAAGGAGTTCGTGGCCGAGGACATCCCCTGGGCCCACTTCGACATCGCCGGCCCGGCGTTCCTGTCCGGCAAGGACCGGTACCTGAACGAGGGCGCGACCGGGGCGATGGTGCGGACGATCCTGCGGTACCTCGAAGCGCTGTAGGCGTCAGTCCACGCAGTCCACCGCGTCGGTCCCCAGGATCCGATCCTCGAGCGCCGCGTTGTGCAGCACCCAGCGCTCGATGACCCCCTCGTCCACCCCGTGGGCCTCCAGCGTCTTGCGCAGCAGCGCCAGCCGACGCCGGAAGTGCCCCCGGTTGATCGGCAGCGGCTTGTGGGCCCTGTCCAGGGGGCGGCCGGTGTAGCTCCGCGGCCCGCCCAGGTGCGCGGCGGCCAGCTCGACCTCCTTGGCGACGATGCGGCGCTTGTCCTTGCCCTGGAACATGAAGCCGATGATGAAGTCGTCGAAGACCGTGTCGATGAAGTCCTGGACGATGTCGATCAGCGCCTCGGCGCCCCCGATCCGCTCGTAGTCCGTCACCGGGCGCGTCATCGACGGGGACCGGAAGATGGCGATGCCACCGGCCTCGCTGCTGTCGTGACTGCGACGAAGTCGTGGCCCGCGTCACGTCGAGGAGCAGGCGCGGCGGCAGGGAGGCCGAGGGCGAGCCAGGGCCGGGCCTCGTCGGTGACGCGCCCGGTCAAGGCTTGCGCCCCAGGCCGACCAGGTAGAATTCGACGGACGTCCCCCGCACGGCCTCGGGCTTGATGCGGCGCACCTTGCCGAAGACCGCCCGCATGTCCTTGGCGAAGGCCGGGATGTCCTCGCCGTCGAAGAGCTTCACGCAGAAGTGGCCACCGGGCTTCAGCACCTCGACCGCCCGCTCCAGGCCCACCCGGGCCAGCGAGACCTGGCGCACGTGGTCGCCGAAGCGGTCGCCGGTGGTCGGCGGCGCCATGTCGGAGAGCACCACGTCGGCGGGACCGCCCAGGGCCTCGCGCAGCTCGTCGGCGGAGACGTCCAGGACCGACGCCGCGAGGAAGGTGCCCTTGAGCCCGACGGGCGCGGACAGGTCGACGCCGACCAGCACGCCGCGCCGGCCCACCCTCTGGGCTGCGTACTTGGACCAGGAGCCGGGGAAGCAGCCGAGGTCCACGATCCGGTCCCCCTGCTTGATCAGCCGACAGCGCTTGTCGATCTCGGTGAGCTTGAAGACCGACCGGGCGGCGAAGCCCTGCTCACGGGCCTGGCGGGCGTACTTGTCCGGGCCCTTGTACTGCTTGGCGTTCTTGTGCTTCCGGGACATCAGGCACCGACCGCGGCGTCGATGAGCCGCCAGGTCTGCTCGACCCCGGTGCCGTCGAGGGAGCTGAACGGCACGCACTCGGGGCCCTTCAGACCGTAGGCCTGCCGCAGCTGCTTGATCTGGTGGGCGGCCTTGGAGCGCTTGAGCTTGTCGACCTTGGTCGCCAGGACCAGCAGCGGGATGCGGGCCTGGCGCAGGCCCCAGATCAGCGTGGCGTCCATGTCCTGGGGCTTGCGGCGGGGGTCGAGCAGGACCACCGCGAGCCTCAGCACCTGGCGCTCGTGCAGGTAGCCCTCGACCAGCTCCTTCCACTTGCCCTGGAGCTCCGGCGGCACCTTGGCGAAGCCGTACCCGGGCAGGTCCGCGAACACCAGGCGCTTCTCCACCTCGAACAGGTTCACGGCCTGGGTCCGGCCCGGCGTCGAGCTGACCCGTGCCGCCTTGTTGGTGCCCAGCAGCTTGTTGATCGCGCTGGACTTGCCCACGTTGGACCGGCCCATGAAGCACACCTCGGGCAGACCGGGCACGGGCACCGTGTCCGGGAACGAGCCCAGGAAGACCAGGCGGTCTCCGGCGATGGGCTTGCGGGTGAGGGAGGGCTTCATGGCCGGGATCTAACGCCCACCGCGCTCAGTCCCCGTCGAAGCGGTAGAGGTGGTTGCCCCAGGGCACCGACTCCCCCCGGGCCAGGAGGGCCTGGAGCACGGCCTCGAGGGCCTGACCCGAGGCCTCGAGCGACGCCTGGATGCCCCCGCGATCCGGGGTGTCGACCCGCGGCCGGGAGGCCTTGTGGCCCACGACCAGCCCCGCGCATGAGATGCCGAGCTCGTTGGCCAGGACCAGCTCCGGTGCCAGGGTCATCGAGTTCACGTCGACCCCCAGCCCCGCCAGCACCCGGTTCTCCGCCCGGGTCTTGGTCCGCGGGCCGTCCCGGTAGAGGAAGACCACCTCGCGCTCGGGCAGGGGGCACCCGGCGGCGGCGGCCTGACGAGGCCCTCCTCCAGGACCAGGTGGCCCCCACCGTCCTCCGGCTGCTGCCACATCGTGCAGGCCGACCCGTCGGGCAGGCGGTTGTCGAGCATCACGACGTCCTCGACCAGCAGGGGCTCGAAGAGGGGGACGTCGTCGACCATCACGCCGACCGAGCTCGTGACCACCAGGGTCTCGACGCCCACCTTCCGCAGAGCGGACATGTGGGCCCGGTACGGGATCTGGTGGGGCAGGTAGAAGTGCTGTCGGCCGTGGCGGTAGAGCACCCAGCCGCGCCCCGCGCGGTACAGGTCCACCATCCCCCAGGCCGTGTCCACCCGGGTCGACGCCTCCGCCACCCCGGCCAGCCGCGAGGCCCCCGTGCCCAGCACCACCGCCACACTCATGTCAGGCCCTCCGGTGACCGCGGCTATGCTACCGACGCATGAAGGTCTTCGCCTGGTCGCGGGCCGAGCCCCACACCGACATCCGCCGCATCCCCGCCGACGGGCCGGTGTACGTGATCAGCGACCTCCACATCGGCGACGGCAGCCGGAGCGACATCTTCCTCGCCAAGGACAAGGACCTGCTGCGCTTCCTGGAGCACGTGCGCCAGGAACGCGCGATGCTGGTCATCGCCGGGGACGCGGTGGACTTCTCCCAGGCCTGGGCGTTCGGCCGCGTGCTCAAGGCCCACGGCAAGCTCTTCTTCGCCCTGCGTCAGCTCGCCGAGGAAGGCCAGCTGATCTACGTCTACGGGAACCACGACCACGACATGCGGTTCTACAAGGACATGCTCTCCTTCCCCGTGGTCGCGGGCGTCGAGATCGGCGACGAGGTCAAGATCATCCACGGCCACCAGCTGGACCCGGAGATCGGGCCGAACCTGCAGGAGTCGGAGCTCGCGACCCTGGTGCACCACTTCTTCGAGCGGGCCCTGCGCACCTGGCTCCGAGTGCCCCTGGACCTGTTCTACACCCGCTCCAACCGGGCCATGTTCTGGGTGGGCCACAAGGCCCTGTGGTGGAAGCGCATCACCGGCTGGCTGGTGAAGCCCCTCGACGGCGGTGCACGGCTGGACCGGGCCGAGGAGCGAGCCGCCTACTGGATCCGCTCCAACATGGGCGACCCGGGCTGCCTGTTTCACCCCGCACTCGAGCGACTCGACGCCCAGGACCAGCGGGTCCTGGTCTGCGGCCACAGCCACCTGCCGGGGATCGTGAGGCGCGTCGACGGGCGGGTCTACGCCAACACGGGCAGCTGGACCTTCGCCTCCGCCAGCTACCTGCGCTGGTCCCCTGACGACGGCATCCAGGTCCGGGACTGGCTGAGCGGCCGGACCTGGGGCAGCGAGCTCTACGAGCCGCTGATGCGCGGGGACTTCGACCACAAGACCATCGATGACTGGTGGCGCGAGCACTACATGGGCCTGTTCCGCTTCCGCTGCGGCGAGGAGCGTCGGGGTAAGCTGCCGCCCTGGCAGCCCCGCAGGCTCCCCTCGGCACCTCAGGCGACGACATGACCCTCTCCCGCGAACTCTGGCTTGTCGCGGGCATGGCGACGTTGGCAGTACCCGCCAAGGCCGGCACCCTGATGACCGACCTGGACCCGATGGACCACCACCTGAAATTCTGCCAGGCGGCCGCGGAGCTGGAGTGGGAGAAGAAGGCGCCGGAGGCGGCGGTCCAGGTCTGGCACGACTGCATCCAGGAGGCCGACCACCGGGGGTACGACGAGCTGGGACCCACGCTGCGCGGCCACCTCATCCACGCCCAGACCCAGCGGGACTACGGCCGGCGGGAAGCCGACGACCCGCTGCTCTACTCCCGCATCGTCCTGGCCACCGCCGCCCAGAACCCCGACGCCCGCTTCCCCGACGCGCTCATCGACGAGCACTTCCACCGGCTGCTGGTCGACAACACCACGCGGCAGAACATGGGCAGCGTGCGCACGGTGACCGTGCGATGGATGAACAAGAGCGAGCTGAAGCCAGACGACTACAACACCCTGGAGCAGAACGTGCGCCGCTACGTGGGCGACATGGGCTTCAAGGTGAACCTGCCCGACACCGCCC
>CAYFPX010000146.1:0-21741 GCA_964344945.1 uncultured Enterobacterales bacterium | reverse complement strand
GGTCCTGGACCAGGACGGCGAACCGGTGCCCGAGGCCTGGGTGATGATGGGCGGGTGGCCCGAGGAGGACTGGGCCCTCACCGACGCCGACGGCCGGGCGACGCTGACGCCGGTGGACGCCGGGTGGCGGGAGCAGTTCCTGCTCGCGGGCAAGGAGGGCTGGTTCTCCGGCGGCACGGAGCTGGACTTCGACGCGGCCTGGCCGGACCCGCTGACCGTCACGATGCGGCCTCTGCCGACCCAGGACAACCCGGACTACCCCTTCCAGCCCGGTGGCGACGGCTCGAGCCCGGACACCAGCGAGTGCGGCCACTGCCACTGGACCATCGCCGACGACTGGGCCGGCTCCAGCCACGCCCGGGCCGCCGACAGCCCCCAGGTCTGGGACCTGTTCACCGGCGCTGCGAGTCCGGCCGCGGACGAGACCGCTTGCGAGGCCCTGGGCGGGCACTGGGGCGAAGGCGCGGTGCCCGGCGAGCCCGAGACCACCACCGCCCGCTGCTACACCGGCCAGGGCGTGCTGCCCTGGCTGCACGACGGCTGCGGCAGCCCGGGCGAGCCCGCCTGCGATCACCCGGACAGCCTGCCGCTGCTCTCGGCCTTCGGCAGCTGCGGCGACTGCCACAGCCCCGCCGTCGACGGGGCCACCCCCGGGCAGATCAACCTCGCCACCGCGACCGGCGTGGCCCGGGAGGGCGTGACCTGCGACCTCTGCCACAAGGTGGTCGACGCGGTCGCGAGCCCGGCCCCCGGCCTGGACGGCGGCCTGAGCCTGCTCCGGCCCACCGACCCCAGCCCCCTGCCGAACCTGGAGTACGAGGCGCTCATCACCGGGCCCTACCCGGACGTGATCGTGCCGATCATGAACGGGACCTTCACCCCGGGCATGACCAGCGCCGACTGGTGCGGCTCCTGCCACGAGTACGCCCAGCCCGCGCTGCATCCGGCCGAGGCGGTGGACCCGGAGCGGTTCCCGGAGGGCCTGCCGGTCTTCCAGACCTGGTCCGAATTCCAGGCGTCGGACCTGGCCGAACACATGGCCTGCCGGGACTGTCACATGCCGGTCCTGGCCGAACAGAGCTCGACCTACGACATCACCGACCAGGGGCTGGAGCCCAGCGTCGACCAGGGCTGGATGCGCGAGACCGGGGCCGTGAGGCACCACACCTTCGACGCCGACTCCCTCTCCGGCACCGGCCTGGACCTCACCCTCGCCGTGGAGGGCAGCACCCTGACCGCGACGGTCGAGGTCGCGAACCTGGGCGCGGCCCATGCGGTACCGACCGGGGAGCCCCTGAAGCACCTGCTGGTGCGGGTCAGCGCCACCGATGCCGACGGCGAAGCCCTGCCGGCGACCGGCGGCCAGGTCGTGCCCGATGTCGGGGGCTTCCAGGCCTCCGGGGTGGTGGGCGAGACGGTCGAGGTCGACGGGTCCGACCTGCGCTTCGTCGACGTGGACCTGCCGACAGACGAGGGGCTGAGGCTGAGGCTGGTGCGGCCGACGGGCGCCTGGGTGGACTACCCGGGGCCCGGCACGGCGTCGTTCTCGGCCGACGACCTGACGCCAGAGGACAAGGGCCTCGCCGAGGAGGTCTTCCTCGGCGAGCTCGCGGTGAGCGCCATCGTGGGCGACACGGTCTCCGTGGACGGGGAGCTGCCCGTGCTGGAGGCGGGGGACCGCGCCTACCTCGTCGCCGAGGGGGACCTGGCGGGGGCACCGGGCTGGCTCTACGCCAAGGTCCTCGTCTCCGCCCAGGGCGAGCGGGGGGTCGCCCACTACCGGGCGGTGGACATCGCCAGCGACAACCGCATCGGCCCCGGCCAGAGCGACGCCAGCACCCACTCCTTCGCGGGGGACGGCGACGGGACCGGGGTGACGGTGACCGCGACCCTGGTGCGCCGAGCCCGCAGCGCCCCGGTGGCGGCCGCACACGGCTGGGAGACCGGGGACGAGACCGGGAGCGAGGTCAGCGCCACCTACGGGGAGTGATCGCCCTCGCAGGCCGCCAGCACCTGGTCGACACCCTCCAGCCACTGCCGGAGCTCCTGGGCGGTGGCGTCGAGCTCGTAGCCCTGGAAGTGGCAGGCCTCGCTGAGGGCGGACCAGATCCAGGGGGCTCGCCGGGCGGCGGGGTGGTCGACCTGCTGGGCGAAGCACACCAGCTGGGCCCGGAAGGTGGCGCTGCCGGCCCCGGGCGAGGTGCGGCGCCAGTGCTCCCGGAGGCCTTGCTCCAGGGCCTGCCGACCCAGCAGGGCGCTGGCCCGGGGCCACCAGCCGGCGGTGGACGGACCGCTCTCGTCCACGAGACGGCGTGCAGCGGCGAGCAGCTGGCGGGGGGTCACGGGCTGGCCAGGCCCCGGGCCAGGGAGCGGGTGTCCCGGATCAGCTGGTGAAGGGGGCCGTCGTACCCGCCGTGGGCGCCCTCGTTGCAGGCCCGGAAGGCGTCGGTCGCCTGGGCGCCGAACCGGTTGTTCAGGCTCCGGTAGACCTCGCCGCCCCGCTCGGGGTCATCGAACAGGGCCAGGGCCGCGAGGGCCACCAGCCCCTGGGCGCCTGCGAGGGCGGCCGCGACCTCGGCGTGGGGAGTGCCCCGCCCCAGCCGGCGGCGCCGCACGCAGCGGGTCATGGCCGCCTCCAGCGCCAGGCGGCAGAGGCCCGGCACCACCCCGCTGGCGAGCTGGGGCCCCAACCGGTCCACCTGGTGGGCCACCGCGGAGGCGTCGGCGAGGTGCTGGCGGATCGGATCGAGCTGCTCCTGGAGCGCCACCACCGAGCGTGCTCGGCGCCGCACCGCCACCACCCGGGCCGGCAGCTTGAGCCGCCGCACGGCCTCGATGAGCCGGTCGTCGTGGGTCAGCACCAGGACCTGCCGGGTGGCTGCGACCTGGTGCAGCAGCTCGGCGAGGCCGTCGACCCGGGCCGGGTCCATGGACTGGACCGGGTCGTCGACCACCAGGAAGCGGAAGGGGCTCTCGTCCAGGGTCACCCGCGGCAGGAAGAGGCTCAGGGCCAGCGCGTGCAGCTCGCCCTGGCTCATCACCCCCAGGGCGACCCCCGGCTCGCCGTCGACCTGGACGTCGAGCTCCACCCGACGGCGGGTGCCCTTGCCGGTGATGCGCACGCCGGTCAGGTCCACGCTGCTGCGGGTGCGCAGCCGCTGCCAGACCTGCTGGACGTCGGCGGCCACCGGGGCGAAGCGCTCGGCGCGGATGGCCTCGCGGGCCTGGCTCAGCCAGTCCTCGGCGCGCTTGAGCTGCTTGGAGCGGCCCTTGCGCTCGGCGATCTGGCGGCCGTCGTCGAGCCAGCGGGCGAGGTCTCGGGCCAGGGGCCGCCAGCGATCCTGGCGCCGGAGGCGCTCGGTCAGGGCCGCGCCCACCACCTCGTCGACCGCGCTGCCGAGCGGGCCCAGGGCCTCGAGCATCCCGGTGGCCGGGTCGTCCGAGCGGGCGGCCTCGCACCACTTCGTCCAGGCCTCGCGGACCGCGACCGTGGGCACCCCCGGCACCTCCGCCCCCAGGGCCTGGGGCATCGGGCGGGCGAGGTCTCGCAGCCGCCGCTGGGCACCGGCCAGGGCCTGGCGCGCCCCCTCCAGGGCCCTGGCCTCCTCGCGCAGCTGCGCGGCCTCGGCCCGGATCCGCGCCGCCCAGTCCTCTCCCAGCACCCCGGTCGTGGCGCAGATCGGGCAGTCCTCGCCCGGGTCGCCGCGCCAGTAGTCGGCCGCCCGGCTGAGCAGGTCTGCCCTTGCGAGCTGGCGACCGGCCTGGCCCTCGCCCTGGTCCAGGACGCGCTGGCGCGCCTGCTGCAGCTGATCGACCGCGCCCAGGAGCGCCTCCTCGTCGGGGGCCTTCAGCCGTGCCAGCGCCGCCAGGGCGTGGGGTGCGCCGTCCGCGTCCTCCTCGTCTCCGAGCACGGCCTGCTCGACCGTGGCCAGGTCCCAGGTCCGCCCGCTCAGCGCGTCGAGACAGGACTGGGCCCGGGGCTCCGCCGAGGCCTCGTCGGCCAGGCGAGGCAGGAGCGGCTTCAGCGCGGCCCGGGTCGCCCGCACGACCCGGTCGTCCTGGAGGCGCACCTGGGTGAGTCGCTGGATCGCCTCTTCCAGTAGCTCCAGCCCCAGCAGGGGGATCAGGGCGTCGTGCAGGCGGGCCGGGCCGTCCTCCAGGAGCGACCCCAGCTCGTTGTAGGAGAGGAAGGGCCGGAAGTCGGCCAGGGCGGCGGACCAGCCCAGGGCGTCCAGGTCCTGGGCGCCGGTGACCTTGAGGGTGCTCGCCGGGAGCTCCTCGCCGTCCCAGCGGCGGGAGACCCGCACCTCCTGGTCCTCTCCCTCGACGGTGAAGCGGCCCTGGACCAGCACCGGACCCCGGTGGTGCAGGTTGCGCCACCCCGCCTGCCAGGCCTTGTGCTTGCGCCGGCTCCAGCGAGCGTTCTCGCCGGTCAGCAGACACTCCAGGGCCTCGGCCAGGCTGGACTTGCCCGTGCCGTTGCGCCCGACGATCAGGGTCAGGCCAGGGCCCGGCTCGAGGTCGAGGGTGAGCTCGGGGCCGATGCCGCGGAAGCCCCGCACCGTGAGGCCGGTCAGGGAGGCGCCCTTGGGCTGGACCGGGGGCGGCGCGGCGGTGCGCGCCCGGGGCTCGGCGCTGTGCTCCCCCGCCAGCACGGCGGCCAGGGCCTGCTCGCCTCGCAGCGCGCCGTCGACCAGCTCGACCGTGAGGGGGTCGGTGTCGGCGTCGAGCAGGCGCTCGAGGACCTGGTGGTAGAGGGGGGTGTCCATCGGGGGACCCTATCGCCCGTCACCCCCAGCACCCCCTGTCCAGTGCGACACCGCTGTGAGCACCCCCACCCGGATGCGACACTTCGGCTCCCCCAGGGGCCAGGTCGGTGCTCAAAGACGGGAATTCGGGCCCTGTGAGGGGCTCCTCGGCCCCGAACCGTCGCACCCGAGGGGGGGTGCTCACACGACTGTCGCATTCGGAGTGGGGTGCTGACCTTCGACTCTGTCACCATGACTTCGTGAGACCTGGCCCCCACCCTGGCGGAGCTGGCCGGCGACTCCCGCGTCGTCTCCGTGACCGGACCCCGTGCAGCCCGTGACCGACCCGCACCGCTGGCCCCACGCCATGAAGCTCGCCGCCGCACTCCAGGCCGTGGGGCGGAGCAGGTCGCCTTCCTCTGGGAGGCGTCCCGTCACACCCCGCCGTGACGCGGTCTACCGGAATCGGTGTCATCATCCCGATCCCGGACCCCCAGCCCACGGCAAGGGCCAGGTCCTCTCGCCGTCCCGCGGAGCCCGCCCATCTCGCTGCTGCTGCCCCTGTTGCTGTCCGCCTCCACCGGCTGCATCCACGTCTACCAGCCCATGAGCGGCTTCCACGGCCCCGTGGTGGTCGACGTGACCCAGCCCAACCTGGCGGGCATCGCGGTCACGGTGGTCTGCGACAAGGGCGACATGCTGAGCAGCAGCGAGGCCAAGCTGCTCTGCCAGCGCGTCGCCACCCTCTACGAGAACCAGGGCGCCCAGGTGACCCAGCGCACCGCCGACGAGGTGGGCGCCGACTTCATGGTGGGGGAGGAGCCCGAGAGCGACGCCCCACCCCCGAGCACGGACCTGACCGTCGAGCTGGTCAGCCGCCAGCTGCACACGGCCAACGACCCGATCACGTGGTGGCTGTTCTTCATGAGCGCGACGGTGGTGCCGGCGGTGACCGAGGAGTCCTTCGCCATCGACGTGACCGTTCGCGACCAGGAGGGCTTCGTGCTCGTGCAAGACTCGCTGCAGGGTCGGCTCGTGCGGCGCATGGGCATCGGGGCTTGGGGCACCAACGTGCTGCTGGACCGCTTCCTGCGGGAAGAGAGCGACAGGCTGACCGGCGACGCCGCCCACCAGGACCTCTCCGAGGACCTGTACGGGCAGCTGTCCCAGCTCCTGTTCAACGCCCGCATGCAGTGGGAGGTGCTCGCGCTCCAGGAGCCCGCCCCATGATGCAGGCCATCGCCATCTGGCTGGGCTTCCTGGTCTTCATCGCGCCCCACGACCCGGCACCGAGCGTGCTGAACAGCAAGGACGAGAGCGCCAGCCTGGAGTGCGAGCGCAAGGACGTCTTCGAGGCCAGCCGGGACCACCCGGGCGAGGTCCGCGCCCCCGGACCGCGCGGCGACCTCTACCTCCGCACCGCCCTGGTCTGCACCGAGCGCTACATGCGGCTGGGCCTGCGCAGCGCCCGCGACGAAGCCATCCTGACCACCCTGGACGCCCGGGCCGGCGAGCTGGCCTCGGCGGCCGACGACCTGCGACCCGACCTGCGGGACAGCACCTGGCTCGTCGAGACCCACTACCCGAGCGCCCAGGTCAGCGCGAAGATCGCCTTCGCCGCCAAGAACGCCCTGTCCGGCCGGGGCCTCCGGGTCTCCGATCGCCGCCCGCTCCTGGCCGCCGGTGACGTGGAGGTGCTGACGCGGCTGCACCCGGACCAGGCCTACGCCGCAGCCTGCCAGCGCTACCACGACAACGGCAGCCTGCGGCCCGGCGACGCGCTGCTGGGCGTGATCCAGCGGGACAAGCGGGCGACGATCCTGCACGCCGGGGTGTGCGTCGACGGCGTGTGGCAGTGGCTGCGCTGATGCTCGCCGCGCTCCTGGTCCTGCTGCCCGGTGCAGCGGCGGATCCGCTGGACGACGCCCGCACGGCGGAGCTGGAGAGGGTGAGGACCCAGCTCGCAGGCCAGGTGCAGCTCAGCGCCTACGACCTGCTCGATGAGCTGGTGCTGGGCTGGAAGCAGGAGCCGGTCTTCGCCACCCCGACCCCGGTGGTGCTCGCCGGCCTGACCGTGCCCGTGGGCCTGGGCACCGGGCTGCAGGCCCTGCTCGAGAACCACCTCTCGGCGCTGCTCACCCAGAACCCCGACACCCACGTGCAGCTGGTGCACTGCCCGAGCTGCACCGCCGTGGTCGTGCACTCGGGGCCAGAGGGCACGGTGATCGCCCGGGGCATCGACAGCCCCTCGCTGCTCGAGGAGCTGGGCGAGGGGGGCCAGAAGCACGCGCTCTTCGTCGACGTGGAGGCCGAGGGCACGTGGCTGGTGCTGCGGGCCCGCCTGACCGAGCTCAACCCGGACCTGCCGATCACCTGGAGCCGCACGATCTCCCTGTCCGCCGACACCCCGGCGATGCTGCGCCAGCCCCAGGAGCTCAAGAGCGCGTCGGAGGCCCAGATCCAGTACCTGGCGGCGCTCCAGAGCCGAGGGCCGATCGCGATCCCGGTGCGGCTGTCGATCAAGACCTTCGCCGCCCCCGACGACGACCCGATCGTCGGCAACGACTTCGACACCTACGACACGTACACCGACACCGACACCGACACCGGCGGCACCACCAGCAGCACCGGCATCGCCCCGCCGCCCTACTACTGGGTCCAGGCCGGCGTGGAGCTGGGCGTGAACGACGCCCGGGCCTGGGTGGGCAGCTTCGTGTTGGGCTACACGGTCATCCCCCAGGCCTGGCAGGGGCTGATGGGCGAGGTCCGCATGGCCCGCCTGCTGACCGGCAACTACCGGTCCCTGACCCGGCCCGACCTGTACCTCTTCGGCGGCGCCTCGGTGGTCACCGTGTGGGGGCCCGCCACCGGCAGCTTCACCACCGACGCCCTGGACACCGAGGACATCATCAGCTCCCTGGAGGGCGACGATCCGAGGGCGACCTTCGGCACCTTCCAGAGCGGCCTGGACCTGCGGATCGGCAACCGCATGGGCATCGCCACCTACCTGGAGTTCCTGCCGAGCTTCCGCAACTCCAACAACTTCGGCGCCTACGCGGTGATCCTCGGCATGAACATCCAGAGCTTCGGCATGGAGGTCAGCCTGTGGTTCTGAGGGCCCTGGCGGCGCTGCTGGCGCTGATGCTGCTCTGCCCGGCTCCGGCCTGGGCCGACACGGCCGCGACCCGGGAGTCCCTCGACCGGCTCGAAGAGCTCCTGCAGCTCCGGCTGGAAGACGGCCTGCTCGACCGGGAGACGGTCTCCCCGGCGATCCTGGTCAGCGCCCGCCCCCGCTACACCACCAGCGAGGACTGGTTCGCGGTCGGCGTGATCGAGGTCCTCCAGGCCACCCTGGGCGAGGGCCTGCGGCTCTGCGAGGCCTGCATGGCCCCCCGGGCCTGGGTCGAGGACGGCGCCCTGGTCTACCAGACCGGCGCGGTGTCGCTGGACGAGGTGGTCCGGCTCGACGACCAGTCCCGAGGCGGCGCCACCCCCGCCCGGGCCGCGGTCTGGGTCGAGGAGACCACGGTGGGCATCGCCGTGCGCATCGTCGACCTGCGCACGGGCAAGGTGCTGTTCGCCCAGAACATCGACCCGGCGCTCTACGAGGACAGCCGCACCCAGCGCAACTTCGCCCTGTCCCAGGAGCTCGAGCGCCGCGCCCGGGGCTACAGCATCGCCCAGTCCTTCGTGGACATGGCGCTCTACCCGGGCCAGCACATCTCCCTGGACATGACCGAGCAGTGGGGGGAGACCAACAAGAACCTCACCGGGGTGACCTTCTCCCTGGTGGACCCGGTCTTCGGCATCGGCGCCGCCCACTATCGCTGCATCGACCTGATCAACGTGCTGGTCGGCGCCAAGGTCATCCTCAGCATCCCCACCGCCCTGGTGCGCACCTTCGACGACGACACCGGCGATGTCTTCGACCGGCTGGTGACCGGCGTGGCCGTGGTCCGGGTGCCCTTCGGCCGCTCCAACTACGGCGTGGTCGGCACGCTCTCCACGAACGGCGAGGTCGGCATCGGCCTGTCGCTCATGAACATCCGCCTGCTCCCGGTGATCCCATGACACTGGCCTGGCTGCTCGCGCTCTCCTCGGGCTGCGCGATGCACAACTACACCCACTACCTGATCGAGCCCGCACCGGAGGCCAACCCGCTGCTCGAGGAGGAGGACGGCACCCAGCTGCGCCCCCTCGGCTTCGGCTCGACCACCGTGATGAAGGTGCGCTGGAACGACGGCGACACCATCACCGAGGTGGAGATCCCGATGCTGGCCAGCGGCCAACGCATCGTGATCGAGCACACCCCCGACGAGACCGGGGTGGAGACCATCCCGGCGACCCGCATCGTGCCGCCGCCGCCGACCCTGGCCGACCAGACCCTGGACGAGGCCTACCGGGAGCGGGGCCTGCGGGTGGACACCGACGCCCCCGAGGTCAGCCTGACCGCCGGCCGCACCGAGATGCAGCGGGCGATCGAGTCCGGCAACTACCAGCTCGCCCTGGAGTGGTGCGAGCTGATCCTGGCCCGCTACCCCAGCCACCCCGAGACCCTGCGCGCGAAGGGCTCGGTGCTGCTGCTGATGGGCGAGCGGGACAAGGCCATCGAGGTGTGGGAGGCCGTCGAGGAGATCGAGTCCGACCCCGCCGTGCGCAGGAAGCTCGAAGAGCTCCAGGCGCAGCCCCAGTAGACGCAGAGACGGAGAGACAAGAGTGCAGATCGCTGGACTGGCCTTGCTGGCCTACGTCATCTGGTTCGGCTTCTTCGGGGAGCGCACCTCCAACGAGATCGCCGCCTTCGACCTCCACGCCTTCGTGATGGTCATGGGGGGGTCCCTGGCGGCCATCCTGGTCATGTCCACCGCCCGGAACAGCTTCCGCACGTTCTCGTGCCTGCGGGAGCTGGTCCCGGGGCTGGGGACCCTGGCGCCGTCGACCGACCGCCTGGAGCAGCAGCGCAGCGAGCTGGTGAGCCTGTGGCTGGCGGGCAGCCGGGCCCAGGCGGTCCAGCTGGCCGAGGGCAGCGAGTTCCAGGCGATCAAGGACATGCTGGCCCTGGTCCTGCGCCGGGCCCCGACCGAGGCCATCGACGCCCGCTTCCTGGGCCTGCAGCACGAAGCGATGATCCGCTGGCAGCCGGCCATCGGGAACTGGGAGACCCTGGCCAAGCTGGCCCCGTCCATGGGCATGGTCGGGACCATCACCGGCATGATCCAGCTCTTCCGGAACATGGGCGAGGACGCGTCGAACCTGGGCGGCGCCCTGTCCCTGGCGCTGCTGGCGACCCTGTACGGCGTGGCCTTCGGCGCCGGGGTCGCCGGTCCGATCGGGCACTTCCTGCGGGGCCTGCTCGACGAGCACATCAGCGCCCTGGAGCGCTGCCAGGCCAGTGTCGCGGAGCTGATCGCGTCGGGCGGCGTGGACGCGGTGGCCGGGTGAAGCGCCGCGTCGCCACCAACGAGGAAGGCTGGCTGCTCAGCTACGCCGACCTGATCACGAACCTGCTGGTCTTCTTCGCCATCCTGCTGAGCGTCAGCGACATCAGCCGCACCCAGATGCAGCAGGTCGCAGAGCGCCTCAGCGGCAAGGAGCAGCCCAAGAGCCTGAGCGCGATCAAGAAGGAGATCGACGCCCGGATCGAGGCCGAGGGGCTCGAAGACCTGATCGGCACCGACCTGACCACCAAGGGGCTCGAGGTCGCACTGAACTCCGGGGTGGTCTTCGACTCCGGCAGCGCCGCGATCCGCATGGAGCACGACGCCACCCTCGGCAGCATGCTCGAGACCCTGGCGCCCTACACCGACCGGTACGACTTCGCGGTCGAGGGCCACACGGACAGCACCCCGATCAACGGCGGCTCCGTGTACGCCACCAACTGGGAGCTCTCCACGGGCCGCGCCAACGCGGTGCGGTCCCGCCTGGAAGACGTCGGCATCGACCGGAACCAGATCCGGGTCGAGGGCTACGCCGACACCATCCATCTGCCGGAGGAGGACCTCGAAGGGCTCGACGAAGCAGCCCGCCTGGCCCGCCACCGCCGCGTCGTCGTGAGGATCTACTGATGGCAGGACTGTGGATGTGGACCCTGGTGCCCCTGGCGGCGGCCCAGAGCCCTGGTGTGCCGAGCCGCCAGATCCCGCCGTCGGTCCAGGTCGAAGTCGCGCAGCTGGAGCACCGCTTCGAGCTGGCCCTGGCCGCCGACTGCGACGCCGAGCGCTGCTTCCCCAAGGGCTGCGTGTGGGTGGACCACAGGGTGGCCGACCGGCCCCGCTCCAGCTCCCTGCCCGGCCTGGGCAGCGAAGCCGGCCCGTCGCCGAGCGACGCCCAGCCCTACCTGACCCGGGCCAGCTGCGCCTTCGCCCACGAGAAGAGCCTGGCGAGCCGGGACGTGCAGGCCCTCGTCAGCCGCCTGGAGGCCAAGCTGACCTCGGGCTGGACGGTGGTGAGCGTGGACACGGCGGTGCTGCCGCCGATCCCGGAGTACCTGGCGGAGCCACCGTCGGAGGAGCCCGAAGAAGAGCCCGAAGAGGAGGTGATCGAGGAGGAGCCCGAAGAGGCACCCGCGCCCCCCGAGTGGTCCTGGGAGGTCGCCAGGCAGGAGCTCTGGGCGACGCTCTTGCCGCACTTCTACTGGATGATCGGCCTGGCGCTGGTCACGTTCTTCGGCACGCTGCTGATCTGGTCCTGGCGCCGGGTCGGACAGGCGTCGCTGGAGGAGCAGGCCCTGCTGGCCCAGCTCGCGAGCCCGTCCGGCGGCGGCGGTGGCGGGCCCACCGCGGTCCAGGCCAGCGAGGATCCCGACGACGCCGACTTCGCCGAGGCCCAGCACGCCGCGTGGACCGAGCGGCTCTCGGCGGCGGGCGGGGACACCCGGGATCCGGCCCTGGAGGCGCTCTTGCGGTCGCTCTTGCGCAGCGGCGACACCGCCCTGCTCGCCAAGGCTGTGCTCACCTTCCCCCAGCTGTCGTCGGCCATGCCCACCGGCGGCGACGTGGCGGAGGCCAAGCTCGCCCTGGCGGACTTCCTGACCACCGGGGACCCCAGCGGCCTGCCGGACGACGCGGCGTTCTACGACGCCCTGAACCGCGAGGCCGTGGCGTCCTCCCTCAGCTCCCAGGAGGACACCGAGGTCCTGCGCAGCCTGCGCGACGACTTCGGCGCGGCGGGGCTCGCCAGCCTGATCGGCGCCCTGCCGCCCCGGGAGGGTGCGGTGCTCTTCGCCCTGGCGCCGCGGGCCTCCCAGCAGGAGATGGTCCGGCTGATGAGCCCGGGGCAGGCCGCCGAACGGTCCGCCCAGCTCCTGGCGTCGAACCGTGTGGATCGGCGACTCACGGCCTCGCTCTTCGACGTGCTCGAAGCCACCCGCCAGCAGAAGCCGCTGCCGTCGATGACCGGCAACACGCGCATCACCGACCGGGGGGCGCTCTTCGACGCCGCGGGGGCCCTGTCCGTGCTGCTGCCCGCCGTGGCGGCCGGCCAGCGAGCGGCGCTCTTCGACAGCCTCCAGCAGCGCTTCCACGGCACCCTGCCCGCCTGGCACCGGGACATCCTGGTGCCGGCCTGGCTGCTGGCTCTGGGCACCGAGGCGCGCAACGACCTGTTCCTCTCCGTCGAGGCCGACGGCCTGGCGGCGTGGCTCTCCGGGGTGGACGTGGACACGCGCGGTGCCCTGGTCGGCACCATGCCCGCCGCCCTCCAGACCACCATTCGGGCCCTGTCCAGCTGGGCGAGCCCCGCCCAGCGCGAAGCCCTGGCCGAGCAGGGTCGTCGGGCCCTGGCCCGGGGCTACACCCGGCAGCTGGCCCGAGCCGGCGTGCCCTTCGAGCGGGCGGTCTCCAGCGCCCCGGAGAAGTCCGAGGCGTGAGGCGCGGCGCCGCCATCGTCGCAGGGGTCCTCGCCGGCGTCGCCGGCGGGTGCACCAAGGTGCCTCTGAGCGACGTGGCCGCCGCCTTCACCCTCAACGACATCACCTGGTTCGCCGAGGAGGAGACGCTCTTCGTCTTCTACCGGATCGAGGCCGAGCAGGGCCTGGGCGCTCCGAACGTGATCGAGCTGACCTACGCGACCGACGCGGAGCGGGTCGACTGGACGGCGCTGAGCGCGTTCGACCCGATCCACACCCACCTCGACGTGGACTGCGGCCCCACCGAGCTCTGCGGCAGCTGGAGCCTGCACGTGCCCCTGGAGCCCCGGGAGGTCGACCTGCGGCTGCGCTACCACGTCGACGGCGAGCTCTCGCTGAACGCCGACACGGTCTACAACGTGGTGGGCGAGGGCGCGGCCCACACCCACCGCAGCCTGTTGGTCTACGGGGTCTTCGACGAGACCAACCAGCGGGCCCAGTGGCGCAGCCGTCACCAGTTCCCGACCCTGCGCAACCAGGACGCCACCGACCTGGGCCTGCGCCGGGAGTTCCACGTCGAGGACCAGCGCTACGGCACCGGCGAGACCTCCACCACCTTCGACAACCCCTACGCCTACGGCGAGGTCTGCGACGAGGCCTTCACCGACGCCGGGCTCGCCGCGGTGCGGACCACGGACCGGGCGGCCTTCAACAGCGCGGACCTGCCCCTGGAGGCCAACGAGCACGCCCTGGTCTGCGGCCCGTCCACGGTCACCGACGCCACCGGCACCTTCACCACCGACGCCTTCGCCCGCAAGAATCCCGAGACCCGCGCAGCCTTCCCGCTGATGCGCACGCCGGTGCACGCCGCGACCCCCCTGAAGTTCTTCCTGGAGCCCTGCGACCGGGAGCTCGATCCCGACCACTACGAGATGCAGCGCCAGCGCCTGTTGGCCGAGGACGTGCCGGCCTACTGCACCGACAACTGGAGCGACCCGGGCTGGCTGGAGGACCTGGTCGACGCCCTGACCGACGCCATCGAGGCCGCGAGACCCGCGGGCAACGACATGGTCCTGGTCCTCGGCCTGCACCGGGAGCACGACGGCCTGGCGGAGACGGTCCAGGAGGCCCTGGCGCTGGTGGCCCCCGAGGAGCGGCACCGCAGCACGCCCCGGGTGGTCGGGGCCTTCGTGCTGGACACCGACATCCAGGGCATCCAGGTGCCCGAGCTGGAGCCGGTGACCCTGTGGTGCCCGGCCACCTCGACCGGCAGCGGCGCCTCGACCCGGACCTGCGCCATCGCCCCGGACAACCCGGACATCGAGCTGGGACCCCTGAGCTTCGCCACCCTGCCGGTCTTCCCCAGCGAGGCGGTCTACCTGGACTTCATCGACACCTACTCCAAGCGCCAGGCCGGCGAGGTGGAGGTGCTCGAGTTCCTGGCGCCGGAGTTCCCCCCCAGCTCGTCCCACATCGACCTCGGCGAGTACGGCACCATCACCTTCCTCGACGGCGAGCTGATCAGCGCCGAGCCGGAGCACGCCTTCTCCCACTGCGTCCAGGAGGAGCCGCCGCCGGTGGTCTTCCGCTCCCGGCTGCTGCAGTCCGAGACCTTCCAGGACATGCTCGTGGCCTGGTGCAACCAGGGCATCTTCGACGAGGACTTCTGCTCCCTGGCGAGCATCGGTGTGCTCACGGTCGACGAGCTGCCGGGCTGGCACCTCCGCTTCTCCGAGGACACCTACGAGCTGGGCCTGTTCTGGGACTTCCCCTTCCTGTTGCGGGTCGAGTACGAGGCCTACTTCGCCGGCAGCCTGGGCACGACCAACCTGAGCGTGCCCTTCGGCGTCGCGTCGGACGGCGAGGCCTACTACGGCACCTGGACCTGGCTGGCCGAGGAGTTCGCGCTGGAGGACGAGCTGCTCCAGTGCACCCGCTTCTGCACCCACCCGACCTTCGACAGCTCGACGGTCTACAACATCACGAGCCCCTTCCACTCGACCTACGCGAACTCCTGCTACGCGCCGGCCTACCCGAGGCTCGGGGACGGGGGTTTTCCGCTTGATCCCTAGTCTCCTCTGGCTGCTCGCAGGTGCCGCCTGGGCGGAGGAGGAGGGCGAGGAGCCCGAAGCTCCGCCCGGCGCCGAGGCCGACGAGGCTCCCGCAGAGGAAGAGGAGGGCGAGGACCCCCCGGAGCTCGTGCTCGACGACACGATCTCCCGCTACCGCCTCGCCTTCCCCGTGCTCGTGGAGCAGGCGATCGGCTCCGCGTCGAAGTCCGTGGAGATGAACTGGCGCAAGGCCAACGCGATGGTGGCGGCCACGGGCAGCCACCCCTTCGAGCTGAACAACTTCGACACCCTGCGGGCCGGAGGGGTGGTCCGGGCGCCCTTCGACCAGGTGCTGGTCGAGGTCGGCGCCGCCTATGTCTGGGTCTGGGACACCCCCAGCACCACCCAGCTGGCGCTCACGCCCTATCGGCAGCCCGGCCGTCCCCCGCGGGTCGAGTTCGACCTGACCGTGGGCTTCCCGGTGGCCGAGGGGGTGATCACCACCTTCCCCCGGCTCCTGCCGTCGGCCCAGATCGTCTTCACCCCCTACATCGGCCTGCGCTACCTGCTGTACCCGATGTCCTTCGACGGCATGACGCCCCGGGAGATCGTGGCCGCGGTGGTCTCGCCCGGGCTCACAGACGACGAGCTGGAGAACCTCGAGGACCGGCGCCTGGACGCCATGGAACTCGATCCCGGCCGCTACGGCCTGATGATCGGCTTCGGCAACGAGATCTACTTCAAGCAGGCCCTGTTCCTGATGCCCCGGGCGATGTTCGCGGTCCCGCTGCTGGCGCCGGCGAGCGGGTCCGAGCTCCGGTGGTGGGCCGACCTGTCCCTGTCCCTCGGGGTGGCCTTCTGATGCTCTGGGTCTGGCTGCTCCAGCTGGCCGTCGGACAGCCCGCGCCCGAGCCGTCCACCCAGACGCTGATCTACTTCAACGCCCGCATGGCTCTGCGGGAGGGCAAGCCCCTCGAAGCGATCAAGCTCTGGTACCTGCGCAACAGCCTGGAGGACGAGACCGACCGGATCTCCGCCCACGACGGCGACCTGCACTCGGTGACCTGGGCCGCCCTGGGGGAGCTGGGGCTCTGCCAGGACGGGCTCCGGCGGGACAAGAAGGGCGCCGGGCTCTGGCCCCTGGCCCTGCACAACCAGGTGGTGAAGAACCTGGGGCGGCGCCGGCGGGTGCCGGCGGCTCAGCCGTGGACCGCCTTCGAGGTCGACCGCCAGGGCCGGCTGGTGTCCATCCAGGACGTGCTCGACGCCGAGGAGCTCGCCACCCTGCGCTTCTTCCGAGGGCCGTGCTTCGCCCCGCGCTACGCGATCTACGAGTCCGGCGACGACCTGTACGGCGACCTGCGGGAGCGCCAGGTCCAGGCGAAGCTCCTGCGGCACCTGCTGGCGGAGTCCCGGGAGACCCTGGCCCGGGACCGGGTCCGGGGCCTGGCCGCGGTCGACGCCCGGCTCTTCGACCTGGACCTCCAGCTCACCGCGCTGGCGGCCCGGGAGGCCCGGCGCTTCGAGATGGTCCAGGCCCGCAGGGCCCGGTCCCTGGGCCTGGACCGCCAGTCGGTGATCCAGGTCGCCGAGGCCCAGCCCGAGACCACCCTGCACCCGCAGTCCCAGGCGGCCCGGATCCTCGCCGACGCGCCCGGGTGGTCGACCGCCGAGTGGTTGTCGATGACCCAGGACCGGCGCCTGTTCGTCTTCGACCACGCCCGGGAGGCCGCGGCGGATCCCGCGGCCCTGGACGCGGTCGCCCTGGCCCTGATCGACGCCCTGATCGACGCCGGGCGGGGCGAGGAGCTCGACCCCTGGATCGCGAGGGCCGGCGACCCGACGGATCCGGCGGCCCAGGCGGTGATCTGGTCCGGGGACCGAGGCGAGCGGCTGATGGCCCTGGGGGCCGACAGCGGGTTCGAGGAGGGCGCCGTGATCGCCCTGAGCCGCGGGGTGCACCACCTGCAGGCCGGGCGTCAGACCGAGGCCCTGCGCTCGATGGCCTGGGCCCTGCAGCACGCCGGGGAGTCCAAGGCAGCAGGCAGCGTGGAGTCCCTGAGCCTGCGCTGGCTGACCTGGATCGCAGGCCGCTACGAGATCACCGACAGCCTGCTGATCACCCTGCGCCAGCTGGTGGGGACCCGGGAGTACTCGGTGATCCTGGAGGACCTGATGTGGCGCTCGGCCCTGCGGGCGGACCTGCGGTCCTATGAGCGGGGGCTGGCGAACCAGCGGGGCCGCGGCGCCCTGGGTCGGCGGTTGCACCTGCTGGCGCCCCTGGCCGCCGGCGACGCGGGGGAGTTCGAGCGCGGCATCGCCGAGGGCCTGGAGACGGCCCCCAGCGAGACCCTGCGCTTCCTGGACCAGCTCGTGCAGCGGCTCGAGCTCGAGCCGGCCCTGGTGCGGTCCGCCCACCTGGGCACCCTGGCGCGGCTCGACGCCCTGCTGCTGCCCTGGGCCACCGGCGAGGGCAAGGGTCGCCAGGGCCGGACCGCGGCCTCGCTCCTGGCCCGGTCCCAGGCCATCGAGGAGGGCCTGACGGGCCTGCCCGACGAGGCGACGGACCGGGAGCGGGCCCGGGCCCTCGATCCGTCGAGCGAGGTCTTCGTGGGCAGCGTGCGGCTGGCCCCGGCGGATCCCCTGCCCTGGCCCTTCAAGCGCCTGGACCCAGCGCCGCCCTCGGTCTTCGAGCCCCTGACCCTGACCCCCGAGGAGTGGCGCCTGCCCGACGGCACCCTGGTCTTCGGCTGGAGCATCTCGGGGTGAACACGCCGGACAAGGCGGCGCTGAAGGCCCGCAAGCGAGAGCTCCGCGCGGAGCTGGAGCGGCGCAAGGCGGAGGCCCGGGCGGAGCTGGCGCGGCGGCGAGCCCTGGTCGACCTGCCCCAGAAGAAGCGCCGCTGGCCCTGGGTCGTGCTGGCGATCCTGGCAGCCCTGCTGTTGCTGCTGAGCGACTGCACCTGTGCCGAGCCGCCCGTCGAGGAGGAGCCGACCGGGCCGCCGGCCGAGGCGCCCACGCCGGTGGAGACCGTGGAGACCCCCACGAAGCGGCCCATCGCGCCTGGGCGCATCGGGCGCATCGACCGCCCGGAGTACGAGGGCGAGGTGCCGGCTCCCCTGCCCTGGATCCTCGCCTTCCAGCGCCAGGTCGAGGCCCGCAGTCCCCGTCTCGCCGCCTGCTTCGTGGGTGCGGAGCGGCCGGGCCGCCTCAAGTGGACCGCCGCGGTGGCGCCGGAGACCGGCCGGGTCTCGGACCACACCTTGGAGCCCACGGTCGCCGACGAGACCCTGACCCGGGCCCAGAAGCGCTGCGTGATCGCCGTGCTCTCGGACCCGGTCTACGACCTGGAGGCCGCCGGCGAGCGGGCGACGCCGAGTCGGGTGGCGATGGTGATCGAGTTCTGAGGGAGCGGGTGATCGGGCTATCGTCTAGGCGAGACTCCATGTCGGCGACGACCCCCAGCCACATCCTGCTCGGTGCAGATGGTCAGCCCTGTTTTCTCTGGGATGTGCCAGACATGGACCTCTCCGAGCTGCGACGTCTGCTCGCGGACAAGGACCCCGAGATGCAGGCCTATTGGACGGGGAAGCTCATGCGGCAGGCCAGGCCCGAGGACGTCTTCCTCTTCGTGACCCCAGCTCAGATCAAGACACTCTGGCCGCGCCTGGAGCGGTACCTGGGCCAGACCCGTGAATTCTGGACCTGGCTACTGGCACAGTGGGAGCGACTCGGTGACCCCACCGGCTAGCCGCCTCTCGGATCTGCAGCGCCGGATCCTGTGGGTGGAGTCCCCCCAGGAGATCCTGACGAACAAGCTCACCACCCTGCTCAGCCGGTCCGAGCCGCGGGACCTCTTCGACGTCCGTGCGCTCCTCCAGACCGATCTCGACCTGGAGCGTGCCTGCGGTGATGCCCACCAGAAGGACGGGAGTTCTCGCCGATGACCCTGGCCTGGGTGCTGGACACCCTCCACGTTCCGGCGGCCGGTCCGGCACTCGGCCTGGATGAGAAGGAGGTCACCGCGCTGGGCCAGTTCCGGGACCTGCTGAGGGACCTGCTCCTGAGCCTGTCGGCACCGGAGTAGCGAGGCTCACCGCGCCAGCGACGCCCCCGTCCACCACTCCACGTCCCGCCCCAGCGGGTCGCCGTCCGGGAAGAAGGCCACGTACGACATCGCGTCGTAGTGCAGGAAGCTCGGGCGGCCCGGGGTGTGGGTGCCCATCTGGTGCACCGGCTTCCAGGTCCCGGTGTTGAAGTAGGTCGCCTGCTGGCCGCCGAGCACGCCCAGGGGGGTCATGCTGGGGAAGTGGCTGTGGCCGTTGATCACGTAGCGCAGGCCCTTGTGCTCCGGGGCCTGGAGCCGCTGGACCGCCTCGGCGGCGAAGCGGCCGTCGAGGGTGTAGGCGAAGGCCTTGTAGAGGTCGGTCATGTGCTTGTCCCGGGTCTTGGGCAGCACCTTGGCCGTGGAGAGCTGGAGCAGGAGCTTGAGCTGCTTGCCCGGGTCGAAGCCCTTGACCTTCTGCTGGGCACGGACCCAGTCCCCGACGAAGGGGATGGCCAGGAACTCCTCGACCAGCTCGGCCCAGGTGGCCAGCAGCGGCCGGACCAGGCCCTTCTGGTGCTGGCCCAGCTGCCGGACCCAGGCGGGCACGGCGTAGATCGGGCGCACGTCGTCGATCTCGTCCAGGTGCTCGTCGGCGATGCCCAGGCGCTCCCGGAGCAGCATCGGGAGCCGGACCACCAGCTCCAGGGCGATGGCGTCGGCGATCGGGGGCAGGCCCTGGGTCGGCAGGGAGAACAGGTCCACCACGTGGCCGTGGTAGGCGAGCACGCCGTCGTCGGCGAAGACCTGCTGCTCCGGCAGCGTGACGTCCCGGTCCTCGCCGGTCATCGCGGCCCAGAGCCGTCGGCGGGCCGCCGGCGCGTGCGCCAACAGGCGGTCGTGGTTGCCGAGCAGGTAGTGGACCCGGAGCTGGTCCGAGGCCACCAGGTCTCGCAGGGCCTCGAAGAACGCGGCCTCCCGCTCGAGCACGCCGTCGACGATGCGACCCACCGTCTCCTGGACCGGCGCCTCGGGCGGGTGGTAGGGCCGGGTGTCGCCCTCGAACCACAGCGGCGAGCGGATCAGGTCCAGGAAGTCCCCGACGATCACCAGCTCCGCCGGCTGGTCCCCACGGGCCCCTGCGATGCGCTCCCAGAACCGCCCGAGCACCTGCTCCCAGGGCAGGCGGGTGCCCGCGAGCTGGTCGGTCAGGTGGACGTCGCTGAAGAAGATCCGGAGGGGCCGGGGTGGCATGGGGGCGAGGGTACACCCCTGGCCTCACGGCACCGACAGCACCTGCTGACACACCTGGGCCACCTCCCCCGGGGTGTCGCTCAGGCAGTACTGGAACGCGGTCCTGCCCTCGATCTCCACTGCTGTGAACCACGCCCGGGGGCCCACGCTGTCGCTCAGCACGTTGCAGGTGTGGGCGACCCCGGCGACCGTGCACGGCACGTCCTGTCCGGGCTGGCCGCCGAGCTCTGCCGCGAAGCCGTGGAAGGTGTCGGCGATGGCCTGCTCGGCCTCGGTCCGGGTGCGGGTGTTGACCCAGACGAACAGGTCCTCCCCGCAGGAGATGCCGCCGCCCTGGCTGCCCATCTCGCCGTAGGCGCAGCCGGGCGGGACCACGAGCGGCCGGTCCAGCCACAGCGCGTCGCTGCGCTGGGGGATCCCGGCCGGCAGGCCGTCGGCCAGCAGCGTCTCCATCATGCGCTCGCAGGCCACGCCGTAGGGCGCGGAGACGCAGCCCACCGCCCGCATGCCGCCCTCGATGGGCCTGGCGACCAGCAGGCCCTCGGGGGCGTGCCGGCGCTCGCTGGCGAAGGTGACCTTGTAGCCGCGGTAGCTCGCGGGCCCGAGCAGCACGTTGGTCTCGAGGCTGGTCATCTCGGCGCCGGCGCTCTTGACCCAGGCCTGGGAGAAGTCGACGAGCACGGACTCCAGGGACGCGACGGGCCGCTCGGAGAACCAGGCGGTCTCGTCGCCGCAGGTGAGCTTGACCGTCTCCGGGGCCAGGGCGATGGCCTGGCAGTCGTCCAGGACATGCCCGGCCAGTGCAGCGGAAGTGAGCACGATCAGCACAAGCCCTCCAGGTTGTCCGCCCTAACGGAAGGCTTGACACCGGGCTGACACTCCCTCCCCCGCGGCTTGGTGGAATCCCCGTGGCCCAGGGCGCTTCCCCGCATGCGCCGGCACCGCTGGCCCCTCGGAGGACCCGTGCGCCTGCCCCTCGCCCTCGTCGCCACCCTGCCCCTGACCGCCTGCTCGACCAGCTTCCTGGCCGACGGCGAGCCCGGGACCACCGACGAGGCCTTCATGGCTGCGGCCCAGGAGTACGACGTGCCCCGGGACCTGCTGGTGGCCCTGGGCTGGACCGTGACCCGCCTCGAGACCCCCGACGCCCACCACCACGGCGGCGAGAGCGCCGTGCACCACGGGATCATGGGCCTGGCCGAAGGCGCCCCCACCGGCCCCAGCCTGCACGACGCCGCCGATGCCGTGGGCGTGGCCCCCGACGTGCTCGAGCGCGACGAGTTCCTGAACATCCTGGGCGCCGCGGCCGAGCTGCGGGCCTACGCCGACGACTTCGAGGCCGAGACCGGCGCCGAGCTGGAGACGGTCAGCGACTGGGCGCCGATCATCTCCTGGTACGCGGGCAGCGACGACGCCAGCATGCAGCGCTCCTTCGCCCGGGACGTCTACCGCTGGATCGAGCAGGGCATCGACGCTCGCCTGTCCGACGGCGAGCGCATCGTGGTGAAGCCCCAGGTCGTGGACGTGCCCAGCCTGAGCCTGCAGCCCCTGGGCGGCGTGAGCAGCGACTACAGCGGCACCGCCCAGTTCATCGCCAGCTACAGCGGCAACTACAGCAACGACAACCGCGGCGTCGGCGACATCGACATGGTCGTCATCCACACCGCCCAGGGCAGCTACTCCGGCACCGCCTGGTGGTTCGCCGACCCCGCCAGCGGCGTGAGCGCCCACTATGTCCTGCGCAGCAGCGACGGCGAGGTCACCCAGATGGTCTGGGAGGAAGACGTCGCCTGGCAC